>NZ_CAKAKH010000002.1 GCF_916618885.1 Marinilactibacillus sp. Marseille-P9653
TTTGACTTGCTCATTGATTAAAAATTGTGAATGAACCTTGTTCATTCGTTTAGTTGTCTTGATTCATAAATGAATCGAAGACCCCTGCACATTTGGTTGTTTTTACTTTGTTCAGTTTTCAAAGATCTACTCTTTATTGCTTAGTATTTCGGTCGTTGTTGTTTTAACAGCAACTCACACATCATACCATGTTGTTAAAATGTTGTCAACACTTTTTTGAAAAGTTATTTTTTATAACTAATGTTGTAAGCGTTATACCTGTTGATGTGACAACTACTAAAGTATATCCGATTCACACTAGATTGTCAATAGCATTTTTAACTTTTATGAAATTTCTTTCTTTACCATTGCTTTAATTGTTTTGCAGCAACGAGATTAATAATACCAAGTTATTACAATTTCGTCAACAGTTTTATTGAAAAAAATAAAAAAAGCTACCTCTATAATTAGAAGTAGCTTTTCCACTTTATTCTTCAGTATCAGCTGACTCTTTTTCATCTTGTTCAGAAATTCGATCATCTTCTTTTTTCTTGTTTCTTCTAGCCTTCTTGATGTTTCTAACAAACTGGCTATCTTCATGATCTTTTCCTCTAATAGCGTCTTCGATTGATTTAATCTCATACTCACCTGCGACATCCCCGTAGTATCTATTGTACCGTTCTTTGTATTTCTGGAAGAAGTGAACAACGATAACTTTCAAGATTGCATAGATGGGTACCCCGAATATAAGCCCAAATATTCCTAGAAGGTCTCCAATAACTAATAATACAATGATGATTGTTAATGGGTGTACATTTAATTGTTTCCCCATAACGTTTGGTTCAATCAAATTACCATCTATAAACTGTACGACCATCCATACTAAGATTAATAAGAAAACCATTTGCCAAGAATCAATGACCGCAATAACAAATGCCGGGATAAAAGATAGTGTCGGACCAACATACGGTATGATTGATAAAAAGCCTGCTGCTATTGCAAGTACGATTGCATAATCTAACCTGATAATAGAAAATCCAATAAACATCATTACACCAATTGAAGTCGCAATAATGAGTTGTCCTTTTATATAGGCACCTACTTGTGAATTGATTTCACTTGAAACTCTTAATAAATCTTCTCTCCATTTTGGCGGTACCGCAGACAGAACAGCTTTTGACATTTTTTTCTCGTCTTTCAATAAGAAAAATAAGATCAGCGGAAAAGTAATCAATGTGACTACAACATTAGTAACGCTAGACACAACTGATGAGACACCACTTAATCCACTATACAAATATTCACTAATATTATTCGGAATATCTGCTATAAACGACTCTCCTTGTTCAATGAAGGCATCTACATCTTGACCAAATGGCAAGTTAGCCGCCCATCCTGATACCGTATTTGAAATACTTTCTACGAAACTGGGAAAATTTTCGACTAAGCCTTCAAATTGCTCTCTTAAGATCGGAATCAACGTGCCAATTAATATGCTAATTACTAAAATAATTACTACGTAAAGTAACGATACACCCCATAGTCGTTTGATTTTCTTGCTTTCTAAAAAGTCGACAATTGGATTTAATAAGTAATAAAGTAGTAAGGCAATGACCGCTGGCATAAGTACGCTAGAAAATAGTACAACAATTGGATAGAATATAAAATCTACTTGCTTGAATAACAAGACGATAATCCCAATCATAATCAGCATACCTAACGTGAAGAATAAACTAGAGCCTCCTAAAAAATTAATCCACCTTGATGTTTTTTTCATTTTTTTATTCCTACTTTCTGACGATTCTATTTTTACTTATACCTATTCTATAGTATATAGTCATTTTTATCGAGTAAAGCGAGATATAAAAAACATGACCTCCTATCGTTTTACTTCGATAAGAGGTCATGTATCTATTTCATTATTTTAATCTTGGTTTTTCATCGTAGGGAACAAGAGAACATCTCTAATCGTATTTGCATCTGTTAATAACATAACCAGACGGTCAATTCCAATTCCTAAACCACCTGTTGGTGGCATACCGTATTCCAGAGATTCAATAAAGTCTTCATCTATTTCATGAGCTTCATCATTACCTTGGTCTTTCTCTTTCATTTGCGCTTCAAATCGTTCTCTTTGATCAATAGGATCGTTCAATTCACTGAATGCATTTGCATATTCGTGACGTGCTATAAATAGCTCAAATCTGTCAGTAAATCTTGGATCTTGATCATTTTTCTTCGCTAATGGTGATATTTCAAGCGGATGTCCATACACAAAAGTAGGTTGGATCAATGTTTCTTCTACAAAAGTTTCGAAGAATTCGTTCACTACATGGCCAAATGTAGCATAGTCGTCTACTGCAACATTATGATCTTTTGCAAGTTGACGTGCTTCATCATTTGACATATTTTGCCAGAAGTCAATGCCTGTCTGTTCTTTGATTAGGTCTACCATATGTCTGCGAGCCCAAGAAGAACCTAAGTCAATTGTTTCTTCTCCATATATCAATGTATCTGAGCCGATAACCTTTTTCGCTACAGACTTGATCATATCTTCCGTTAAGTTCATAACATCTGATACATCATGATACGCTGTATAAAGCTCTAACATCGTGAATTCCGGATTGTGTGTTGTATCAATTCCTTCATTACGGAAAACTCTACCGATTTCGTAAACTTTCTCCATTCCTCCAACAATCAAACGTTTTAAATGCAATTCGATGGCAATTCGTAGGTAAAGTTCCATATCCAATGCATTGTGATGAGTGATGAAAGGACGAGCCGCTGCGCCTCCTGCTAGGTTGTGTAGAAGTGGCGTTTCAACTTCAAGATAATCTTTTCCATTCAAATAATTTCTGATTTCCTGAATAATCTGACTACGCTTAGTGAATCGATCAAACGAATGCTCATTTGCAATTAAATCAAGATATCTTTGACGATACTTTTGTTCCACATTGGTCAGTCCATGGTATTTGTCAGGTAGAGGACGTAGCGCTTTTGAAAGATATGTCAGCTTTTTAGCTCTCACAGTAACTTCTCCTGTATTCGTCTTCATGATAGCACCTTCAATACCTAAAAAGTCACCTAAATCGGCTGCTGTAAAGCTTTCATATTCTTCATCGCCTACTGCATCTTTACGTACATAGATCTGAATTGTACCCTTTTTATCTTTTAAATTAGCAAATCCAGCTTTCCCTTTACCACGTTTAGTCATCATACGACCAGCAATCGTAACAGAGTGTTCCTCTTCAGATAAATCTTCTTTAGATTTATCTTCAAAAGCTTCATGTAATTCTGAAGAAAAATGCGTTCTTTCAAATCTTCCTCCAAAAGGATCAATTCCACGTTCGCGTAATTCATTCATCTTTTCTCTACGCACCATTAATTGGTCATTCAATATTTCTTGATTAGACGGCTCTTGAGTCATTCGTTTCTTCGCTCCTTATCTTTTACCTTTTTTATTTTAAACACGACTTTTTAAAAGGTATGTTTGATGCCTACTTTTTACACCAATGTTTTTTTACTATTGTTAAACTCATACAAATCTCAAACTGATTGAATGAGTTACATTCTGCACTATAGTAACACATCTTTTCACCTTCTGAAAGGTTCAAAATACGTCTTTAGCCTTTCAGTTGTTCAACTTATTGATTTGTAGCTTCTATTTTCAATTCATCTAAATCACTTTCAGTGTATTGGTATTTAGTTCGACAGAAGTGACATACGGCTTCTGCACCATGATCTTCGTCTATCATACTTTGGATTTCGTCTACGCCTAAAGAAATGATTGCATCCGCAAAGCGTTCTTTTGAACAGTCACATTCAAACACGACTCCCGTTGTTTCTATGATGTTGTAGTCCTTGCTCCCCACTAGTCTGCCAAGTATCTCTTCTGGTGTTTCTCCGTTTTCCATTAATGTTGAGACTAATGGTAATGTTTCGATAATCGATTCAATTTTTGCTATTGTTTCTTCTTTAGCTCCTGGCAATACTTGGATCATAAAGCCACCCGCTGCTTTTACAGTTTCATCAGGATTTACGAGCACGGATACACCAACAGCGGAAGGTACCTGTTCAGAGTTAGCCATGTAATAAGTGAAATCTTCTCCAAGCTCTCCACTGATTAAGGGGACTTGGCCGACAAATGGTTTCTTCATTCCAAGGTCTTTACTAACTGTTAACATACCTTCTGTCCCAACAGCACCTCTAACATCTAATTTACCTTTTTGATTCAGCGGTAGATTGACTTGAGGATTATGGATATATCCTTTAGTTTCTCCTTTACCGTTACTGTCTACTAAAATGTAACCGACCGGTCCATTTCCTTCAATTCTAACCGTGATCTTGTCATTTCCTTTAAGGGTTGCACCCAAAAGGGTTGTTCCAATCATTGCTCTTCCTAATGCTGCCGTAGCCGTAGCCCATGTATCATGTCTTCTTTGTGCTTCAGCTACCATTTCTGTTGCATCAATCACATATACTCTGATTTCATTTTCATACGCCAGTGCTTTAATTAATTTATCGTTCAATCTATTCTCTCCTTAATATGGGTCCATTCTACTTTTCAGATACTTAATTATACAAGGAAAGAAGAGGAGGGTTAAAGTATCACCTCCTCTTCTTAACTAGTTCTTTGATTTAATTGTCTTTATCTTCTTCTGAAGCATCTTCAGAATCAGACTCAGTGTAATCCTGTTTTGCTTCAAACTCTTTTTCGCGTTCTTTTTCACGTTCTTCGCGAAGTCTTTTCGCTTCTTCGAATGAAGTTCCGATTGGTTCTTCTTTAGGGTCTCTATCAGCTTCTTCACTCTCACGAGGGAATTCTACTGAACCGTCAGCACGTTTGGTAGGCATTACACCATGATCAAACAAGCTCTTGATTTCTTTCTCATCCAGTGTTTCAACTTCAAGTAATTTTTGAGCAATCAATTCATGTGCAGCTTTATTTTCTTCAAGAATTTTTCTTGCTTCATCATGTCCTTCGTTCAAGATTCTCAAGACTTCCTGATCTATCTGATAAGCAAACTGTTCAGAATAAGCCTTAGATTGAGAATAATCTCTTCCCAAGAATACTTGACCGTTGCCTTCATATTGTACTGGTCCAAGCAAATCACTCATACCGTATTCTGTTACCATACTACGAGCTAATTGTGTTGCTTGTTGGAAGTCATTTGAAGCGCCACTTGATTGAGAATCAAATACCATTTCTTCTGCAACTCGACCCCCAAGAAGTCCAACGATTTGTTCGAACATTTCTTTTTTAGTCATCAAGAATCGGTCTTCTCTTGGAAGCATGATTGCATATCCACCAGCACGACCACGTGGTACAATCGTTACTTTATGAACGATACGTGCATCACTCAATACCAACCCGACAATTGTGTGTCCCGCTTCATGATAAGCCACCATGCTACGTTCCACTTTAGAAATCACTCGATCTTTCTTAGCAGGTCCCGCAATGACTCGGTCATGTGCTTCGTCTACATCTAAAGCTTCGATTGTTTTACTATCACGTCTAGCAGCAATCAACGCTGCTTCGTTCATCAAGTTCTCTAAGTCTGCTCCAGCAAAACCTGGAGTTTGCTTAGCAATTTGTTTCAAGTCAACACTTGGTCCTATT
The DNA here is from genome assembly GCF_916618885.1 of Marinilactibacillus sp. Marseille-P9653. NCBI lineage: Bacteria > Bacillati > Bacillota > Bacilli > Lactobacillales > Carnobacteriaceae > Marinilactibacillus > Marinilactibacillus sp. Marseille-P9653. Next base: position 5,600 of record NZ_CAKAKH010000002.1, read on the forward strand.
GGTTTGTTTTTAGAGTGAACTTTAAGAATCGCTTCACGTCCTTTAACATCAGGACGCCCAACTAAAATACGACGGTCAAAACGACCTGGACGGAGTAATGCAGGGTCTAGAACATCTTGACGGTTTGTAGCCGCTATAACGATAATCCCTTCATTACCTGTAAATCCATCCATCTCAACAAGTAACTGGTTTAAGGTTTGTTCACGTTCGTCGTGACCTCCACCCATTCCAGCTCCACGCTGACGACCAACTGCATCGATCTCATCAATAAAGATAATCGCTGGTGCATTTTTCTTCGCATTTTCAAATAAGTCTCTTACACGACTTGCCCCAACACCAACGAACATTTCTACAAATTCAGAACCTGAGATTGAGAAGAAAGGTACGCCTGCTTCACCTGCAACAGCTTTTGCAAGTAATGTTTTACCTGTTCCTGGAGGTCCTTCAAGCAGAACACCTGCTGGAATTCTAGCACCAAGATTTGAGAATCTTCGAGGATCTTTAAGAAATTCAACAATTTCTACAAGTTCTTCTTTTTCTTCGTCAGCACCCGCAACATCTGAAAATCGCACTTTACTGGTTTTAGCATCACTTTCTTTGGCTTTGGACTTACCGAAATTCATTACGCCACGTCCGCCACCTGCTCCGCCGCCACCTTGACCAGCTTGGTTCATCATAAAATAAAGGAACCCGACCAGTAATAATAGAGGTAACACTGAGATTAGAAGACTTGCCCAGATACTAACCGAAGGCTCTTCGATTGGCTGGATTTCTACGTTGTTCTGATTCGCTAAAGCTTGAACATCTTGCACAGCAGAATCATTTTGTAGAATTGCTGATGAAAAGTTTCTTGTTTCTTGCTCTACATTCCCAAAAAGGGATACACCTGTCTCGTTTTCAACTTGGACTTCTTCTCCTTCACGGAATGTACCCGTGATTTCATAGATGCCTCCAGTTGGTTGAATCGTAAATTCTTCTACTTTATCATCTTCAAGGAGTTGAACAAACTCTGTTGAACTATATCCCTGTGAGGTTTCACCCGAACCGCTCGTGAAGTAACTAACTAATCCGATGATTCCGAAAAATACAATGATGTAGAAGAGACCGCTATTGAAAAATCCTTTCTTCATGCCATCCTCCATCTAACTATAAGTTATCTTATTTAAATAGTAATTACTATTTAGAAATATAATTGTTTTATTCTTAACTATGTTAACATACTAGACCTTTTTTGACTATGAAAAATGTTTGACCTTTCTTTAACCATCGTTCTTATGTTATATCTTATTAGTCTAATATAAATATAAAAAGAACAGGCATACAATTTTCGGTTCACCCTCCTGTACACTTTCTTTAGAAATTTGGGGATCCATACTCAGTTATTATACCATAATTTGACCATCTTTTTATAGTAGATGTCCCCCATTTCACATTGATTGTATAGCTCCCTAACTCAAAATTGATTTGACTGTCCTTTTAGATATGACCTTACATACTTTTATTAATGAATCTTTTCGCTCATTTCTTATCATTGTTCCTTAGAAATTTATTACCTAATTTATATTAACTAGCGATTTTTACCTTGTTTTGAATTTTGTTACATTTTTCAATTTCATTGTCATTCATATGTTATTATAGAATCTATTGAAAAAATTTGATTTAAAAGGAGTGTTATTGTGTTAAGCAACCCCGTTTTAATTTCTGTTGCGGTAATGATTATATTATCGTTGTTAAAACTGAATATTTTGTTAGCGTTAATTATCGCCGCTTTAGCTGGTGGTCTTATATCTGGAATGTCTATAGTAGACACTATGGATACTTTGATTGGAGGTATGGGAAAGAATAGCGAAACAGCTCTAAACTATATCCTGCTCGGTGCTTTGGCTGCAGCGATTCAAAAAACTGGTGCAGCCAAAATCATTACGCAAACACTATCTAGACGTATGAAAGGTACTGGAAAACTACTGATATTTATTATTGCCCTAATTAGTATATTCTCACAAAATTTAATTCCAGTACACATCGCTTTTATTCCAATCCTTATTCCCCCCCTTATTCCCGTAATGAATAAGCTGAAAATCGATAGAAGAGCCGTTGCTTCAGCTCTAACTTTCGGATTAAAAGCTCCTTATATTGTCATTCCGGCTGGTTACGGACTGATTTTTCATAACATTATTCGTAAAGAAATGGCTACAAGTGGTTTAGCACTTAACGGTCTAAAGATATGGCAAGTGATGTGGATACCTGGCCTTGCTATGGTCGTTGGGCTTTTGGTAGCTGTATTGATTACTTACCGAAAACCCAGAGAATACCAAAACGAAAGCCCAAATCTTACGGGTTCTGAAATGAATGAAGCAAACGATCCGCATGTCGTATTTAATAAAAACCATGCCTTTGCAATCATCGGGGCAGTGGCTGCGTTAATTGTTCAATTGACAGTTGGCTCTTTAGTATTAGGTGCCATACTCGGATTGGCGATAATGATTATTAGTGGCGCAATAAAATGGTCTGATATTGATGATATGATCAGAAGTGGTATTGGCATGATGGGTTTTATTGCATTCGTTATGTTAGTTGCCTCAGGATATGGTGACGTGATTCGAGCGACAGGAGGCGTTGATACCTTAGTTGCATCAGTCGTTGGCTTGATTGGAACAAACAAACTGGTCGCCGCTACTTGTATGATCGTTTTAGGTTTACTTATTACTTTAGGTATAGGAACTTCTTTTGGAACAATCCCTATTATCGCTGCAATCTATGTCCCACTTGCAACAGAGCTCGGTTTCAGTGCGATAGCAATCGTATTGTTAATTGGATCAGCAGCTGCACTTGGGGATGCTGGGTCCCCTGCTTCTGACAGTACACTTGGACCGACAGCAGGACTGAACATCGACCACCAGCACGATCATATTTGGGATACCTGTGTACCTACCTTTCTTCATTACAACATTCCAATCATGATTTTTGGAATCGTTGGTGCAATGATTTTATAATCATTCCAGTATACTCTTAAACTGCTCTATTCAATGAAATTAAGGAAACTAAAAAGTAAGAAGCCTACTAGTTAATTTGGACTAGTAGGCTTCTTATTTTACATTGTGCTGATTAGATAGGCTTAAGATTAATCGCCTTGACTCACCTTAATTGAATCGATTACTGATAGATTTCTGGTTTCAAAATGCCGATATAAGGAAGGTTACGGTAGCGTTCTGCAAAGTCAAGACCATATCCTACTACGAACTCATGAGGAACTTCGAATCCAATCCAGTCTACTTCCATATCTACTGCACGACCAGATGGTTTATCTAGTAACGTAACGATCTTCACAGAAGCTGCTTTTCTATATTTGAACATATCTTTAAGGTACGCTAGTGTACGACCTGTATCGATAATATCTTCTACAAACAGCACATGTCTGCCTTCTACATTAGTATCCAAGTCTTTAAGGATTTTAACCTCTCCTGAAGAAGTGGTTTCGTTTCCGTAACTAGAAACATCCATAAAATCGATTTCTAGATAAATTTCCATGGCTTTTATTAAATCAGCCATAAAAGGTAACGCACCTTTCAGTACGCCTACAAGTAAGGGGTTCTTATCATGATACTCTTCTTTCAAGATTGCTCCAAGCTCTTGTACTTTTGCTTGAATTTCTTCTTCTGAGATTAAAATTTTCTCCATATCTGATTTCATTGTTTAATCGACTCCTTCTATTTTATTTGATGATTTCTTTTTAACTATGATCTTCAAGTAACAACACGTAATGCATTCTATCAGGTTTAGGCGAGATAGACAATCTTGATTCTTGCAGCCCAACAATCCAGACAACTTCACCGCTTGCATCTTCTAAGATAATTAGCTGATTTCTTTGAGACATTGGAATCTTTCTATCGATCAAAAGATCTTTGATTTTTTTTGAACCATTCATGCCTTTTACCCGAATTCTATCGCCCGGTTTCCGGTGTCTGACTTTGAGTGGTAATGAAATAGAATCCACTTCAAGCATAATCTGTTCTACTACACTTTCAGCTGGCGGACAAGAATATGAACGAAATAGGCCTAATCTTTTCTGCTCAGGAAGTTTAATCCATTCTCCAACATTTATAAACAATGGTTCAGGTAAAATGGCTAAAGACTTTTGCGGCATCCGAATCAAAATCTTTTCATATTCTCTTACCGCAATATATCCACCCGGTAGATCAAACGAGCTATTGGGGTCTTTTTGCTTCAGCCAGTCATTCAATAAGCTGATATGACTTTGCTTGTACTGACTTTCTGACTGTTCATACAATTTTTCTAGTAGCTGTTTAAGTATTTGCTTTTGCATACTTCTATCTTCATTCAAAAATTTAGAACGATTAAGTTTAATTTCATTTCCTGTATATTCAGCGCACTGATTGGTTCGTTCTTCTATTTTTGGCCGTGCAATTGACCATAATTCATTGATTTCCTGCGCAAAATTAGAGAGATGTGCTTCAACCGCTTCATTTTCTTTTTCCATCAGAGGCAATATCTGATTCCTATATCGATTTCTACTATACATTAGGGATTGATTGGTCTCATCTTCAAAATAAACGAGTTGAACACACTCAGCATAGTCGTATAAGTCTTTCTTCGAAAATTCTAAAAGTGGTCTGATAATCTTTCTACCATGAAAGTCTCTTATAGGCTTTATTCCTGAAAGATGTTCTAGAGAACTACCTCTCACCAGCTTCATCAAAACGGTTTCTGCTTGATCGCCTCTATGATGAGCCGTTACGAGTTTGTTTAAATTGTTTTGGACCATTGTATCTAAAAAAAATGCATACCGCTGATTTCTTGCAGCGGCTTCTAGACCAGATTTAGGATGATTTTGTTTCGACCACTTTTGGGTGTATAAGGGTAGTTTGTACTGTTTGCAAAGTTGTTCAACGGCTTTTTGTTCTTTCTCAGAGGCTGCACGCAACTGATGATTTAGATGCGCGACTGAAATATGCGGTCTGCACTCAGTTGGTAATTGAAGCATCAAGTTTAAAAGGACCATAGAATCCACGCCACCAGATACCGCTAGAAGTACTTGGTCATCTTTTGAAAAGTAACTTTGACGTATCACACGCTCGGTAAACCTTTCAGCTAATTGCATTCAGCTCTCTCCTTTTTTTGATTCCAACATACTTTTTTACAGTCCACTGGAAACAAAAAAGGGCTAGGGAACTTCCCTAAACCCTTTTTTAACATACATTTGTTTAATTGAGTAGCAGATAGGTGTGCGCCTGATTCAAAATAGAATCGGTTAAACACATCAGGAAAGTTACACTTTACTTATCCTCGGCGTCCGCCACGTCCACCGCGTTTATTTTCTGTACTACGTTTTAAAGTCGTCAAACGATCTTCGCTGTCTTTCAAGAAAGAATTCATTAAAGAATCAAAGTCTTCTTTTTTAGGAGCTGCAGCACTACTGCGTTTATTCGAATGATTACTTGGTTTTGGACGTTGAGGCACTTTTCTCTTAGGAGCTTCTTCGGCAGGTTTTTCCTGAGCTTTACGGATAGATAATCCGATTTTCCCATCGTCTGCTATAGTCAGGACTTTAACCAATACAGTTTGTCCCACTTCTAATACTTCGTTGATATTTTCTACGTAACTATCGGATACTTCACTAATGTGTACTAATCCAGTTTTTTTATCTCCAAGATCGATAAATGCACCAAAATTCGCAATCCCTGTAACCTTACCTTCTACTTTGCTTCCCACTTCGATTGACATGTTTTCTTTGTTGCCTCCTAGTTAATTTGTACGTATTATACCATGCTGATTTTTTAGAATAAAGTCTTTTAGAAAGGTTTTGACCACAATGTTCAAAATCGTTCGCTTTTGCCTACTTTATTTCCCACAACAAGACGTACTTTTTTTAATTAAAAATAACAGTTATTTAGTCTACTATTCTTTTATTTTATCTTGTAGACTATTCTTGTTCATCGACTTCTGTTTCTTGATCAGACCCTTTTTTGTCTTTGACATTCAGATGATCTGGCTTTTTATCTTCTGGAAAGCTGAAGACAATCTCATTATCTTTTGTCAGATAATATTCGCTTCTAGCTAGTTTCAAAACATATTCTTCATTTTCCAGCAGACCGATATAATAATTTAGTTTTTCTTGGTCCATCTCCAAAGATTCAAACTTTTCCCTAGCTTCTGCTTGTTCAATCCTTGAATCTTGGAGTTGGGACTGGTTCTTGAATAGAGGCGCAACTAAAAGAGAAACGAAAAACAACCCCACAGCCATGATCAGCGTCGTCCGTCTTTTGATCATTTTTTTTCTTTTTTTATTTCGAATATTCTCAAGTGTTTTTTCTTCTATGTACTGGTTTTCCAATTTAGTGACGACTGGTCGTTTTTTCTTTTCCATTTTACCCTCTATCCTTTCACAGAATCTCTTTTCTAGTAATAAACCTGATTATAGCAATAATCTTTCCTTAAGCAAAGGATTGTCACGTTAATTTAATACTTATGGATTAAATGACATGTTTTGTTCTAGAAAGATTATCACTTTTAATCAGCTTAAAAAGATCTTCAGCTATTTTGTTCGATTAATCCTGGTCTTTATAGCGTTCTTCAATCACACTATAGAGTTCTTTCGCTTCGTCTTTTTTAGTTGTGTCCCTTAAATCTTCTACTTTGGCAATCAATGTTTTGTTTCCAAATTTGATTTCCAGCTCATCGCCCACTTTTACGACACTAGATGATTTAGCTGTTTTACCGTTGATTTGAATACGGTCTTTATCCGCTATTTCTTTTGCAACTGATCTTCTTTTAATGATTCTGGATACTTTTAAAAATTTATCTAATCTCATTTTAAAACCCTCTCTCTTCTTTTTCTTTTTTCTTAATTTCTTGCCACAAGGCATCGACTTCTTCTGGTGTGTTTGCTTCGACACCGTCAAACACATGAGGATGTCTTCTTCTAAGCTTACGGTTGATTCCATCTAGCACTTCTTCTAAGGAGAACATACCCGTGTTTTCTGCAAGATTTGTATGATAGAGAATCTGCATCAAAACATCCCCAAGCTCTTCAATCACATTATCGATATCATCATTTTCGTAAGCTTCAATCAGTTCCTGCGTTTCCTCTTTCAAATAGGGTAGAAGTGTCAAAGCTGTTTGTTCCCTCACCCAGACATCACCAGATTCTCCTGTGATTGCGTCAATATAGTATTGAAGCAACTCGAAAGAGGTGGTTCTTTCATCTCTGTTTAAAGATGGTACATAGACTGATCTTAAATTATGCACACCCTCAAAGCGATCCAGCTCATATAATGGCATCCACTTTTTCTGTTCAGATAAACCACCCGCAGCATCCACGACACAGATTTGGTGCTCATCAGGATACTTCTCCATCAAAGTCAGCTTCACTTCACTGGCCATCAGTTGATTGAACACTTGCATAATGATCACAGACTGACCGGTTTGAATGACGTCCGTCGACAAGTCAAACGCATCTAGTAGTTGAAAACCATCAACAGGATCTATTTCCAGAGTCTGAAACATATCGTCGATAAAACTTTTCCCTCCAATAACATCCACTTCTCTATTGGATTCAATCAATAACTGTACTGTACGCTCCGCTACCATCGGATGTCCTGGAACAGCGTATACGATATCTTCTTCTTTTGAGAGTTCTATCAACTGATCTACAATGGCTGGATACACTTGATCAAACGTATCGAATTTTTCATAATAATCATCAAAAAAGGTCATTTCAACACCTTCAGCTTGCAATTCTGCAATTGCCGGATGATCTTCTGTACGGACAAACAGTTGATCCGCTTGTTTGATTTTCCTGTATACACCCAAAGGAATTTGTTCTAAGTTCGAAGAACCTAATCCGATGATTTCGATTTTCCCCATTTTCATACCACCTTTAAATTAAAATTTCTTTCTAAGTGGATCCATCAGTTTATTGAATGGAATATACCGCCACTCTTGTTCTGATAATAAACCAAGTCGAATCAGCCCAATCAGAAAGACAAATCCACCGATTCCTGTTCCAACCAGTGTCAACAATAAGGAAAGTAGTCTACTTGAGTGAGGTAGCAACTGACTCAACCCTAGCATACTCATGTAGGTAACGATTCCCATAACGGCTAGAACAGAGAGCATTTTAACAATTCTCCATTCGCTCAAGAACCTATGCCATACAGTTCTTGGCATCTGTAAATTCATGAGCACAAGCACAAGTAAAAGCGCTAGAATCGTTAGATAGCTAGACCCTATAATCCCCATATGCATTACAGCGAAACGATTAAGTGATGCTTTAAATACTAATCCAATAATGAGTGCCAGCACAGGCATTAATTTTTCTGTACCGCTCTGGATAACAGAATGTGTGCTGCTGATCAGAGAAGCAAAGATGATGCTCAGCACATACACTTGAAGGACATCTGTCCCCATCTTATCAGAGAACAGTGCCTCATTTATCCAAGGCATAACTGCGACTAACCCAATAGAAGCGGCTCCCGAGAAAAGTAACGTAAGGTTCAGAACCGAAAAGGTGCTATTTTGCCACTCGGCTTCTTTTTTCTCTTGTCTATACTTCCTCAATAACGGGAGCGCACTTGTTGAAATCCCTAGACCAACAACCAATCCCAGCTGGACAAATGGCTGACCTCTATCATATATCCCTTTAAGGCTCATGGAAAGTTCTTCGGAAACGCCTGAATCAATCAGACCGTTATAAATCGTAAAAGAATCCATTAATTGAAATAAGACCATCATACTACTCATCGCTGTCAAAGGGAGACCCTCAACAGCCAGTCTCTTTCCAATAGTCAAAAACTTTTTCTTATCTATCGGCTGTAAGGTTGGTACTTTTTCAATTCGTCTCAATGCGTAGCCCAATAGTATAACTGAGCCAATAACACCCGCAACCCACGAAGATGAGATTGCAAAAGTTCCCATTTCATATACAGTCCAATCGGCTTTCGTAAACAGATAAGCGACTCCCAGTAAAACTGCAATTCTTGCAATTTGCTCGCCAACTTGAGAGATACCTGTTGGCACCATATCTAAGTTCCCTTGAAAGTATCCTCTTATACTAGATAGAAAAGGAATAAACAAATAAATAAAAGAAACCGACCGAATGACCGGTAGCAATTCTGGATCGCCCATTTGCTCCGCTAACCATGATGCCCCTAGAAAAAACACAGCAAAAAGGCTGATCGATCCAAGTGCTAGCCAGACTCCAACTTGCTTCGCGATTGATTGCTGCATAGCTGGATCCTTCTCTTCTGCAATGAGCTTTGATACGAAAAGCGGTAACCCATTTAGTGCCAGCGCGACTGCGATACCGTAAAAAGGATAAATTTGCTGATAAACATAAAACCCTTCATCTCCAGTTAAGTTCTGAAACGGCACTTTGTATACAGCACTTAAAACTTTGGTTATAAATGCTGCAACAGATAGAATAACCGCTCCGCGCATCATATGATTCTGATGCTTACCGACTGTATTACTCATTTTCCTGACCTACTACGGCTTCTGTTTTACTGGCTCTATACTCAGCAACCTTTTTAGTAAACAATACGAGCACATCCAGCCATTCGTTGGCCACCATTTTAAGCGATACTTTAAAGTCAATACTCAATAACTCGTTTGTATGCATGTCTGTTTTTAATTGAATAGACTTCAATGCTTTAAAGACCTCGGGTAAAGGTAAACTTTGTGTGCCTTCTTTTGAGAACGTGACCGTTACTTTCCCTTTCCCACGCTTGATTGTATCAACTAACGCGAGATCACTATACATTTTCAACTGTCCAATTGTCAGTAAATCTGCGACTTCTTGAGGATAGTCCCCAAAACGATCGATCAGCTCATCTTGAAGTTCAACATAATTCTCATCACTTGAGAATTCTCTGATTCGTTTATAAAGTTCAATTTTCTGTCTTTCATCTTCTACATAGGTTCCTGGAAGATAAGCGTCCACTGCAAGGTCAAGTTCAACATTTGTATGATGCTGCGTTTTATCTCCACGTTTTCTAGCAACGGCTTCAGATAACATTTGAGAATACAAATCAAATCCAACTGAATCGATAAATCCATGTTGTTGCTGTCCAAGTAGATTACCGGCTCCCCTAATAGACAAGTCACGCATAGCGATCTTGAATCCTGATCCTAGTTCTGTGAAATCCTTGATAGCTTGCAGTCTTTTTTCACTAACTTCAGTCAGGATCTTGTTCGGTTGATGCATAAAATAAGCATAAGCTACCCTACTACTTCTGCCAACACGTCCTCTTAACTGGTACAACTGAGAAAGCCCCATTCGGTCAGCATCTTCTACTAACAGTGTGTTCACATTCGGCATATCAATACCTGTTTCAATGATGGTCGTCGTGACGAGTACGTCATATTCTCCTTGAATAAATTCAAACAGAACATTCTCAAGCTGTCCTTCTGTCATTTGACCATGTGCGATACCTACTTTGGCATCTGGTACTAACTGTTGTAACTCTTTGGCTCTTTGTTCAATCGTACTCACTCGGTTATGCAAGTAAAACACTTGTCCTCCACGAGCAATTTCTCTCTTCATGGCTTCAGCAACGACTGCTCCGTTCATTTCCATAACGTAGGTTTGAACAGGATAACGGTTAGCGGGTGGTGTTTCGATAACAGATAAATCTCGAACACCCAGCATCGACATATGCAAGGTTCTTGGAATCGGCGTTGCAGTCAACGTTAATACATCGACTTCGTTTTTCAGTTGTTTCAGTCGCTCTTTATGCTTAACACCAAAACGTTGCTCCTCATCTACCACAAGTAGTCCTAAATCTTGGAATTCAACATCTTTAGAAAGTACTCTGTGTGTGCCAACAACGATATCTACTTGTCCTTTACGTAATCCATCTTTCACTTTCTTGATTTGCTGTCCTGTTCTGAATCGACTCATTAAGCCAATTTCAACAGGGAAATCACTGAACCGTTCCACCATCGTTTCGTAATGCTGTTGCGCTAGTACAGTCGTCGGAACCAAAATTGCCGCTTGCTTACCGTCTTGCACGGCTTTAAAAATCGCACGCATAGCTACTTCTGTCTTCCCGTACCCAACGTCGCCTACAAGCAGACGATCCATTGGCTTGTCTTTTTCCATATCTCGCTTAACTTCTTTGATTGAACGTATCTGATCATCTGTCTCCGTGTATGGAAAGGCATCATCAAATTCGTATTGATAAGCATTGTCTTTGGAGAATGGATAGCCTGTTTTTCTTTCTCTCTCTGCATACAATTCGATCAGATCGTCAGCAATATCTTCTACCTGACTCGCAACTTTTCGTTTTGTTTTAGACCAGGCCGTTCCACCAAGTTTATTGATTTTAGGTGTCTTGCCTTCAGAAGACACGTACTTTTGAAGCAGGTTGATTTGTGTGACCGGGATAAACAGTTTGGATTCATTGTCGTAAACGACAGACATATAGTCCTGATGTACGCCACCAATTTCCATTGTCTCCATCCCTGTATACTGACCGATACCATGATTGACGTGGACCACAAAATCTCCAGGACTTAGTTCCGAATAACTTTTCAGTCTTTCTGCATTCGAAATATTCTGACGTCTTGCTCTTTTCTTATTCACACGGTTAAAGAGTTCTTTTTCAGTCAGTACAGCCAGCTTCTCTGTAGGAAGTTCAAATCCGTGTTGAACAGTGGAAGGAATTACTTGAATTCTTTTTTCAACAATAGACTGATCATCTGACAGTACACTCGGGATTTCAAAGTCTAGAAGAGTACGATTCACTTTATCTGCACGGTCTTCGTCAACAGTCATCACAACTACTGTGTAACCTTGTTTCTCCCAACGATCCATTTCGGTTTTTAACAGATGCATCTGTCCAAAGAATTGCTGCATGCTTCTATACTGAAAAGGATGAATCGCATCAAATTTCAAACCACCCATTCCTTTTTGAAAAAGTGCAAAATGGATAGTGTCTTGATGATGTTTCTTGATTTCCGTCTTGAAATCATTTGAAAAAGATTGTCCTTGAAGTATTTGTCTTTGCTCTAGTTGAGCGGTCACCCATTCTGCTTCTTCTTCATCTGAGAAAGCATCTCTTTCAAGAACTCTTGGGTACTCATCCATTACGATAATGGCATCCTCAGTTGTATAATCCATTACAGAAGCTGGGTTTTCATATAAAAAGTCTCTAAATTTCACTAGCTCATCTGGCTGTTCACCATCTTCAAGAGCCGTAATGACCCCCTGAATGTTTTTACTTAGTTTCTGTTTTTCTTCATGATCTTCTAATTTTGCCAAGTTCTTGGATAAAGCTTTTTTCAATTTCTCAGCTGCTGGTGCCATCTGATTTTTTGTTAGTAGAAAGTCTGTCGCTGGAAGGATCGAAAGTTTTTTTGCATTACCGATTGATCTTTGCGTATCCGCATTAAAATATCTCATTGAATCGACTTCGATATCAAAGAATTCTATTCGAACAGGGTGTTCTTCAGTTAATGGGTAAATATCGACGATTCCCCCACGCACACTGAATTCTCCTGGGGCCGCAACTTTTTGTTCTCTACGGTAACCCATCCTCACTAATGTATCTGCCAATTGATCAAATTCAACCTCTGATCCCAGTTCGATCGTAATATGCGCTTGCTCGAATACCTCTTTAGGCGGCAATAATTTACGTATGCCTGCTAAAGGTACAATGACAATACCAGGTTTTCCTGATACGAGATAATCAAGTGCCTGCACTCTTTCTGCTCTAGCTTCCGGAGACGCAATGGCCATTTCTGCATGAATCATATCATCTACTGAAAATACAAATAACTGGTCATCAGGAACGAGACCAGTGAAATCTGCCAATAATTGGTTAGCGTGATATAGATTCTGTGTGATGATCACAATTTGTTTCTGCTTTTCCTTTAATAAAGAAGAAAGAAATAATGACCTTGCTGATCCGGCAATACCTGTAACAAGCTGCGTCTGTCGTTTCCCTATATGAGAGAAGACTGTTTGAATCGATGGTTTTTCTATTAAAAAATTCGTTATAGTAGACAATAGTTTCCTTCTCCTTTTTCTGAAATACCTAACCTTTTTGATTCAAGCTCTTTTACTTAATTGAATTTTGTCATCGTGTCTTGAAAGCTCTTGCCTTCTGACCAGTACTTCACAGCATCGGCGGTCACTTTCACAGCTTCAAGCATATCTTGATGTACCTCTTTTTCAAATCCACTCAGTACATGAGAGACGACTGATTGACTTGGATATGGTCTGCCTACGCCGATTCGAATACGATTAAATTCTTTTGTGCCAATGTGCTGGATAAGGCTTTTGATCCCATTATGTCCTCCGGCACTTCCTTTTGTTCTCAGACGAACTTTTCCAGCAGGAAGATCCATATCATCATATACGACAACAATGTCTTCTTCTGTCAAATCATAGTAATCCATCCACGGTCTAATGGATCTTCCAGAATCGTTCATATAAGTCTGTGGTTTGATCAGTAAAACTTTCTCCGAACCAATCCGCCCTTCAGCATAGACAGACTCAAATTTACTTTTGTTAAATGCTAAACCCAACTGGTAAGCCAATTCATCTAAAGCGATAAAGCCGATGTTATGTTTCGTATCACTATATTTTGCACCAGGATTTCCTAGGCCAATCACTAATTTCATGTTCAAACTCCTCTTGATTTTTGATATATACATGCAAAAAAGCTGAACAGATAAACCGTTCAGACTTTTATCTTTATTTATTGTTCTCTTATGTCTAATTATACCATAGTCGTATAATGAATAACATCTTTCTAACTTACATTAGGTCACTACAAAAGCCATACTCGAAACTTTAGGTTTTCTTGATAAATTGATTTTTACAGCTTGGACAAGTAATTTTAATTTTACCTTTACCTTTAGGTACACGAATCGCTTTCTTGCACTCTGAACAAGTGTAGAATTTATAGACTTTTCTTTGAGCTTGTTTGTTTTTCAATTTTTGAATTTTTGTCATTACGTTTTGTTTCATAGCAATATAGTATCTGTATTCTTTGTAGCGATTTGTTTTTTCTTTGGATAAGATACGTAAAACAGCATAGGCAATCAATGCGATTCCTATAGCTGAAAGGATCATTCCGCCTACAAAGTTAGAAAGTACGTTAATAATCAACCCTAACATCAGTAATACTTTTGAAAGCTCATCTATTCCGTAGCGTCCATTCATGTAAAAAAGCACTTTCTGGATCCATTGCACAAGAATCATTCCTTTTTGTTTTGTCTACTTAGTGTATCAAAAAAATGTTAAGAATTCGTGAATTTCTTTCTTTTAAACGCTTTTTAGAGAACACAAAAAAACGGAGCTTCCTCAAAAGGAAACTCCGGTCAATACTTGTTTCTGATTAATTCTTACTCTTCTTCTGCAGGTGCAGCTTCCTCTGAAGATACGATAATTGTTTCGTGACGAACTAAATCTTCTACATTCGCTTCGTCTCCAACTTCCCAGCTATCGTCATCTGAAACGCCTACTTCAAAAGTCATGTCTTCTTCCGGTGTCGGTACAGCGTAAGTAAATCCACCTTCTTCGACAGCTGGTTTTTCAATAACTTCTCCGTCAGAGATCACATAAGCAACTGGTTCAACGCCCTCTTCTGTTGCAGCAACAGATCCAGTAACTACAGCTTCTCCGCTTACTGGAGAGTATACGTAACCATCTGCAGTCCATTGTGCTCCCACAATTTCTAATTCAATTGATGACGTATAGCTTAAACTATCCGAGTCGATGTCATCAATGATGTCCATAGCGCTATCATCTGAACCTTCTGTTTCAGCTGCTGACTCATCTGTCGTGTCAGTTTCTGTCTCTGTTTCAGGTTCAGTTGTTGTGTCATCTTCACCAGAATTACATGCACCCAGTAGTAATCCAGATACAGCTAAAAGCCCTACTAATTTTTTATAATCCATTTTCTTGCTCCCCCTAATATACGTATTCTCTGTCCCGAACTTTTCAAGACAGTAAGACAAATTTTTCTTTCAAGAGTATGGTACCATATAAATCTTTTTATAACAATCAAATTTCCCTCGAGAAATTCAAACGGTTTTATTCTACATGGAGAAAAACCTGTCATGTAAGGTAATTATTAAATTTACCCAAGATAAAAAACCAAAATTTGCACTATTAAAAAATAATGATTAATATAACAATATGATTAGTTAGTTATATTAATCATTATTTATTTAGGTTCCTTCTTTTACTTTTTTAACGCTTCATAGACTTTGACAATTTTTTCAATCAACATTTCATCTTGAAGTCCAGTCACTTCTTTTACGGCTTCGGATATCGGTTGTTCCCCAAGTTTAGTTCTTAGTTTGACGCTTTCCTCATCAGCAGCATCGTTATAGTGTAAAGCTTTGCCTACTGTACTGACAAGAAAATCAACAGCTAGCCCTCTTTCAGATGCTTCTCTGATTGGTCTGATAAATCGTTCGTCGTATCCTAATTTTCGGATAGGGGTTCTGCCCACTCGAGTAACTGCATCAGATAATCTTGGATTTTCAAAACGTGAAATGATTTTTTCGATATAAGCTTCATGCTCTTCGGGATCAAATGACCATTTTTCAACCAATAGCGCACCTGTTTCTTTAAGGACGCTCTTCACTTCGTCAAGTACTGCTTGATCTTTTAAAGATTCATCGATTGTACTATAGCCAGCGAACGCCCCGTTATAAGCTACTGTTGCATGCCCAGTATTTACCGTGAATAATTTTCTTTCAATGTATGGTTCGAGGTCTTTGACGTAATGTACATGGTCTAATTTCAACTTAGTGTTTTTAGATTGAGTTGAACTGATGACCCATTCTTTGTAAGGTTCGACGGTTACTTTCAATGGATCTTCATGTGTCTGTTGTGGCACGATTCTATCAACTGCTGCATCCGGAAATCCAATGTACTTTTCGATATAGTCGATTACTTCAGCATCTTCAATATGCTTCAATACTTCCGCTTTCAAAAAGCTACTGCCACCAATCATATTCTCACAAGCTACAACATCTATAGAATCTTTACGATTTGCCTGATGTCTCTTTTGGATTCCTTTTGCGATTAGTGGCGCGATTCTAGGCAAGATATTCGGCCCAATAGCTGTTGTAATCAAATCCGCATTCACGATTTCATCGACTACTTCATCTGGGTTTTCTGCGTTATTAATTCCATAAACATTATTAACTAGGATCAATCGATTTTCTTCTGACGCTTCTTCGATAGTGTACTCTTTTTGTTCGTTCAAAGCGTCAATCACTTGTTTATTCACATCTACGAAAGCAATACGAGAATTATTTTGATTTAGAATCTCACCAATAAATCCTCGACCAATATTTCCTGCTCCAAAATGTACTGTCAGCATTATCCTTCGATACCTCCCAATAATTGCACGATTTCTTTTTTAGATTTTGCATCTGCCAGTTTTGTGACATTTTCAATTTCTGAACAATAAATCGCTATTTGAGAAAGAACTTCCAGATGATCATCTCCTGCTCCTGCAATTCCAATTAGAATCATCGCAAGCTTGTCTTCTCCTTCTTCTCCAAAGTTGATACCATTCGGCACTTGAACAACTGAAATACCGGTTTTATCAATTAATTGTTTGGCATCTTCCTTACCGTGAGGGATTGCAATAAAATTCCCCATAAAAGTAGACACTGTATTTTCTCTTTCAAGCATAGATTCGATGTACTCTGGCTGAACGTAGCCACCGTCAACTAGTAATTGACCTGCTTTTCTGATTGCTTCTTCTTTATTGCTGAATGTTTGGTTTAACACTACATTTTCTTCTCTTAAAATCGTCATATTCATCATCTCTCCTACTTTATTTTCTCTAAAAATAATTGATTTAAATGCTGTTGAATTTGCTTTTCTGAACCTTTGTTGAATAAGTTCAGATTGGCATCACTTTCCACTATAGATGCACTGATCGTTCCCATCATATCTTGTGTCAGTTCATCCATTGGATCTGGAGCAAGTAATAATAAGATACGATCTAGTTTCATTGTCTTTCTTTCCATATTCATCATTTCAAACGGTTCTGGAAGATCAACTATGCTGAAATGTGCCTCCTTAATAGACGGATGCACACAGTGAAATAAACCTAGACCAGTATTTGGAATGCCTATTGGTGCTGTAACCATTCTTTTTTCAAGTTTTTCTGATACAGCTAGCGGGTCACTCAAAACGCTGCCAGATAAATCTAAACAGATCTGCTGTAATGTCAATCTCAGCGTATCATAATTGCCTATCTTTTGAATAGAAAAGGACTCTAATAATTGGTTTACTTTTGTGATTTTTGAAAAGAAATCCTGGAATGTCTGGTGTTCGAGGCCTACTTTCAGACTAGTATCAGCTTGTCTCAGTTTCTTGATCTTCTCACGCAGCACTTGTTCAATGTACTTGCGAATACTCTTAAGCTCATCTTCCATTAGCAATGGTGTAACAACTTTATAATCCTTTTCAAACCCCTGTAGAAAAATCGTAGATAAAATCAGATCATACTGTTCAAAATTCAACTGATGTAACTGCGAGATTCTAGAAACATCCACAGTCGTCACTTCTGGGATGTTTTTCCTTAAACGACTTTCCAATATTTTGGCAGTCCCCATCCCGTTAGAACAGATAATCAGTACATTTAGTAATTGAGCACTGGAATTCCTTTCATATGCTGAAGCGAAATGAACAACCACATATAATAATTCGTTGAACTGAAATTCAAATTCAGGAAACAAACTGGCCATTCGGTTCCGGATAACCGTGCTCAGTTCAGTGTATTCTTCATGGATTTTTTCAAGAAGTGGGTTATTCACTTCAGGCATAGGTGCTTTGTTCCGCTGGATCGCCGCTGAGATATGAGCGAACAAATCCCGAAACAATGTCTCATCTTGATAAAACGGCATATACATATCTTCAGAAACTAGTCGAATCAATTCACGTACTTTGAAACTCAACTGCAAGTCATAATCATCAGAGAATTCATCTCTCAGCGGCACATTCAGTCCATCAATCTGGAGCGCCAGAAATACAATTTCTTCCTGTGATAACGTTTTTAATCCATACAGTTCACTTAGGTCATTGAAGATCTCTTTTGAAATCCCTACGCTACGTTCACGAACTTCGCCGTTAATCTGATGCTCGTGGATTGCTTGTTTAACGGTATGGTTTTGTTTAATACGCATGACTGAAAACGTCAGAAACAAAATTAAACTTTGAAGTTGGGTATCATTGACATCTTCAAACTGAAATTCCCCGAACTGTCTGACCAGTCGGTAAACTGTCTCCATAATTTCGGGATCCAACACTTCTAAAAAGGGATTTCTACTTTCATGAAACGCATCTTTTGAAATAATTGCCTGTTCGTCAAATAATTTAAAGAAGTTGTATTCATTCAGTTCACTTGCAATTAATCCACTCACAATAAGTCGCAACGATGCTTCAGAAGCGATCACTTTGATTCCGCGAGCTTTTCTTTTTACAATTTGAATGTCATATTCTTTGAAAATATCTTCTATTATCTGCAAATCTTGCTGCACTGTACCTGTACTCACTTTTAAATCATACGCCAACGATTCTGTTTTCAGCTCTTCTTCTTCCAGAAGCAGCGTGATCATAAGCAAACTCTGTCTTTTTTGGGTGGTCAGTTCGTCAGATGCACTGTAGAGTTCCGATTTCAGTTCTTCTATAAATCCTTTATTTCCTTTAATGAAGTACCCTTCATTTTTTTTATATAACTTCAACTGGTATTGGGCTAGTGTACTTTCAATACTAGATAACTCACGGTAAACGGTTCGCGTACTCACATCCAATTGGCTAGCTAGATAATTGATTGTGATTCCGTTTTTTTGATTCAGCAGTATTTCTAATATCACTTTTTCTCTATTTGAGATGTACAGGTCGTTCACCTCTTTTCGTAATTTACCTTCTAGGTTTAGTATACAGAAAACAAAGAAAACAGTGAATTTCTCCACTGTTTTCCGTGCTCTCAAATATTTAACCCTATTTGTTCAAGCCGGTTATTAAGATTGATCTTTTATTTTTTCAACAATTTCATCATATTTGGGACTACCTAAGAAATTATCTACAGATACATGAACTGCACTTGGCGTACGTTGTGAAGCTCTTTCTGTTAATTCTTCTTGGGTAATGACCAATAAACCTTCTTCATCTTGTAAGTTATTGATAGAAGAATTCGTTACGCTGATGCTTAAACCTGCTTCTTTGACTTTTTTCTTCATTAGTGAAGCACCCATTGCAGATGATCCCATTCCAGCATCACAAGCAAAGATGATTTTATTTACGAATGTGTCTTCTACTGCGTCAACACCAGTCGCAACATCTCCAGCACCTACTGTACCGGCATCGTTCATTGTTACTTGACCTTTAGCTGTTGCTTTGTTTGCACTTGATTTAGCAATGGCTTGATCTAGCGCTTCATCACTATCATCCGAACGGTCTAATTTCAAAATCAGTGATCCTACTGCAAATGATGCAGCTGCTGCAACAACTACACTTGAGATAACTGCGACATAAGCTCCACTAGCAGTTGCCCCTAGTACCGCAAGAATCGAACCTGGAGAAGCTGGTGAACGTAACGCACCACCTAAAAGTACATTCGTAAATGTTCCAGAAACTCCACCAGCGATAGCTGCTAAGAACATTGCTGGTTTCATTAGTACATATGGGAAGTAAATTTCATGAATCCCACCGATAAAGTGAATAAATACCGCACCAAATGATGAAGATCTTGCTGAACCTTTACCAAATACCATATAGGAAAGTAAAATTCCAAGACCCGGTCCAGGATTTGCTTCCAACAAGTAAACGATTGATCTACCAGTTTCAGCTGTTTGTTGCGCACCAAGTGGTGTGAAAATACCGTGGTTGATTGCATTGTTTAGGAACAATACTTTTGCTGGTTCAATAAATACGTTAACTAATGGTAATAGGTTTGCGTTGATAATCCACTCTACACCGGCAGCCATCGCTTGGTTCAACCCTAAGAAGATTGGACCAATAGCAGCAAAAGCTATTAAGGAAAGGACGAAACCGATAATACCACTTGAAAAGTTATTAACAAGCATTTCAAGTCCTGTTGGAATTTTATCTCCGAAAAAGTCATCAAATTTCTTAATTACATAACCACCTAGTGGTCCAACTCCCATTGCGCCAAGTAACATTGGTGCATCGGGTGCTCCCATAATCACACCCATTGTTGCAATAACCCCTACAACTGCTCCACGTTGTCCGTGAACCATGCTACCACCCTGATAAGCAATCAAGATTGGAATCAAATAATTGATGATGGGTCCAACCATTGTAGCTAAATTTTCGTTAGGTAAAAAACCGTCTGGAATAAATAGCGCTGTCAAAATCCCCCATGCAATTAACGCTCCGATATTCGGCATAACCATTCCACTTAGGTATGAACCTAGACGTTGAATAGCTGATTTCCCACCCTTACTCTGTGTCTGTTGCATTATGCATTCTCCTTTTGTACCTATATTTTTTATAATTGCTCTCTTTACTCTTTTATTGTAAGCGCTCCGTTTTAGGAATACTAGTCCAAGTAGTAAGAGCTTTGTCACAACACTTTTGACAAACTCCTAGTTATGACACTCTTTGTGCAAATGCCTCTCCTCACATTTGTATTCTTAATCAAGAATGACCTTTTGCTTAACAATCTTAAGTCTCGTGTGTCAAACTTTAGATTGTTAAGTGAAACGTCAGCGATACTCTATTACCAATGTCATGTATACCAATTTAATTTATTATTCTATATTTCTATTTGACAAACGTCTTTAATGATTATAATATTGTGATGCGTCAAGGAAACGAATTACAAAAAACAGTATATACCAATTAAAATTTGGTCTATACCTTAAAAAAGAAAGAAGGAAAACAATTATGTGCGGAATCGTAGGATATATTGGACATAAAGATGCAAAAGAAATTTTATTAAGAGGATTAGACACTTTAGAATATAGAGGGTATGACTCAGCTGGTATCTATGTTACTGATGAATCAGATAAGGGTCATTTATTTAAAGAAAAGGGCCGCATCGCTGCACTTCGCGATAAAGTAGACAACTCTGTTGCTGCTCATTCTGGTATCGGTCATACTCGCTGGGCTACACACGGTGTGCCAAGTGTTGAAAATGCTCATCCACACCAATCTACAAGCGGTCGTTTCACTATTGTACATAATGGTGTAATCGAAAACTTTGAAGAAGTAAAAGACGCTTATCTTTCGGATGTTCACTTCCACAGTACTACAGATACTGAAGTGATCGTTCAATTAATTGCTTGGTTTGTAGAAACTGAAGGATTAGAAACCATTGATGCATTCAAAAAAGCAACTGTTACATTAAAAGGTTCTTATGCTTTGGCATTAGTGGACAACCAAGCACCTGATACTTTGTATGCTGCTAAAAACAAATCTCCTCTATTGTTAGGTACTGGGGAAGGTTTCAATGTTATTTCTTCTGACGCTATGGCAATGGTTCAAGAAACGACTCAGTTCATTGAATTGATGGATGGAGAGGTAGCTACATTAACTAAGGATTCTATTATAATTGAAGACTTAGCTGGTGAATTGATTGAACGTGATAGCTATACGGCTCATATCGATGCTAATGATCTTGGTAAAGGAACTTACCCATACTACATGATCAAAGAGATCGACGAGCAACCTGCTGTTATGCGTAAACTTGTTCAACAGTATCAAAATGAAGATGGTCAATTAGAAGTTGACGAAACAATCTTGAAAGAAATCAAAGAGAGCGACCGTATTTACGTTGTAGCTTGTGGTACTAGTTACAATGCAGGGTGGGTCGGTAAACAACTACTTGAACGTATGACTGGAACTCCAACTGAAGTTCATTTAGCAAGTGAGTTTGCTTACAATACACCATTATTGACTGAGAAACCATTTTTCATCTTCTTATCTCAATCTGGCGAAACTGCAGATAGCCGTCAAGTACTGGTTCAAGTTAACAAGGCTGGCTATCCTTCACTAACACTTACAAACGTACCTGGTTCAACGTTATCACGTGAAGCTAAACACACTTTACTGTTATATGCTGGACCAGAAATTGCTGTTGCTTCTACAAAAGCTTATACAGCACAAATCGCTGTTCTTGCTATCTTGTCTGAATGTGTTGCTAAATTCAACGGTGTAGACGTTTCTATTGACGTAGCGCATGAATTAGGAATTATCGCTAACGCTATCGAAACAGTGATCGATGACCACGAAATCTTTGAACACTTATCGGTTACCCACTTAAGTACAAGTAAAAATGCTTTCTATATTGGACGTGGTATTGATTACTATATCGTCATGGAAGCTGCTTTGAAACTAAAAGAAGTCTCTTACGTTCAAGCTGAAGGTTGGGCTTCTGGAGAATTGAAACATGGTACGATCGCTTTGATAGAAGAAAACACTCCTGTTATCTCTATCATTACAGACGAAGTGTCTGGTCCTCACACAAGAGGAAATGCTCATGAAGTTATTTCTCGTGGCGCACACAGTATGATCATTTCTATGGAAGGTTTGGACCGTCAAGAAGATGCTTATGTTCTTCCTAAAGTTCACGACCTATTAACACCTCTAGTGAGTGTCATTCCAACTCAATTGATTGCATACTATACTGCATTACACCGTGGAAACGATGTTGACAAACCTCGTAACCTTGCAAAATCCGTAACTGTAGAATAGTCAATAGAATACAAAGTAATCCCCTTTACTCTGACCAAATCAAACGGTCCGTAAAGGGGATTTTTTTAGATTATTTACACACTTGTCGATGGCATTAGTGTAACCTTTGTCGACCCAGAATTACTCGATTTGTCAATTCATCTGAAAGAGGGACTACATTATCTTATTTGACAAATTCTCGCGCTGAACGACGCATTCAATATACTGCATTCATGCATCCATTCAGTAAGTCTTTCGACATTATCGTAAAACAGACGAACAATGAATTTCCGATTGAAGAAATCACTAAAAGAAGCATCAATCCAGTGGACAAATACTGAATCGATACTTCTTTGTTATCATTAAATTTATGCTTCAGTAGGTTGCGTAGCTTGAACTGCACCATCTTCTACTCGTTCAATACCTTCTGTTCCTTCTGTTTCAAGTTGATACGCTTTTTGATCTACAATTCTAAAGAATGGATAATAAATCCCTGCCGAAAGCAGTATTTGTACCATCTGCCAGGCTCCGCCTCGCCATCCACTGAGCAAGAACCCAGAAATAATTGGTGGGGTTGTCCAAGGGATATTGGCTCCATTTGCATAAGGTACGATACCGGCTGACATCACAAAGTAAGTCAGACCTGACATCACCAGCGGCATCAATAAGAACGGAATCATCATGATGGGATTCAAAACAATAGGGAGTCCAAATATCAACGGCTCGTTGATATTGAATAATCCAGGCACAAAAGCTAATTTTCCTAGTGTCTTGTACTGCTCAGATCTAGCAAACAATAGGATACAAAGTGCCAAACCTAGTGTTGCACCTGCTCCTCCAACTTTAATAAAGTTATTGTAAAATTGTGCATTGATGATATTTGGTAAAGCATTACCGGCTGCAAAAGCAGTAGCATTCTCTGCAGTCAGATTTAACCAAATTGGGTTCATGACTGCTCCAACAATATTGGAGCCATGTATACCAAATGACCATAACAGCCCTTCAAAGATAAAGATGATAAACGTTGTTGGTAAAGTTCTCGATAAAGCCAGTAAGGGTGTTTGTAAAATTTCAAAAATGAATGCATGAGCTGTTTCGTATGAAACCAAGCTAAATCCGATACGGATAAAATTGAAAAGAACAATGACAATAAATCCTGGAACGAGTGCCGAGAAAGATCTAGCAACATTTGAAGGAACAGAATCCGGAAGTTTGATAACCCATCCTTTTTGAATGACAAGTCTGTAAATTTCTGTTGCTATAATAGCTGATATCATTCCAACAAATAATCCACTCGCACTTAGATTCAACATCGGAATCCCTCTAGCCTCGTTTGCAGCAGTTATGGTCGGTGTTAAAACAAAGAACGCTACTAGCGAAATCAGAATGGCACCAATGTCATCCACTTTATAATAGTTAGCCAACGATTTAGCCATACCAATCATAACAAACGGCGTCATGATTTCCATTGTCATGTCATAAGGAACTTCAAAATAAGATTTCCAATCCGCTCCAAGTAACCCTTCCATAAATCCAGGATAACTCTCGATAGGTAAATTGGCAAAAAGCAGAAAAATAGAGCCAATTATAAGTAAAGACATTGCTCCGAAGAACCCAGCCTTGACAGCTGTCAAATAACGATTCGAATCTAATTTGAATGCAATAGGAGAAAGTACCTCCGATAATTTATCCAGTGCATTTTCCATATACAAAACCTTCTTTCTCAAAATAGTTTTAGCATTTTAAAGCGGTTGCATTTTGTGGTAAAACCGTTATGGTTTTCTCTAATTCATAATGTGAGCTCAAGAAAATTTCTTTTCTATCATTATGCATTTTGAGAGTATAAAAGATGAAAATGAAAAGTTATAACTTTTTCTATAAGTCAATTATATGTGGGGAGAACATTTTAAGCAAGCGTTTTCTTTACTGTTATATCAGTATTTATCGTGTGTAATCCATTACACACGCATCACTAACACTTATCTATTTCGAAAGTTTTTTCCAGTATAACTCGATATAGATTTTATGCATTATTGTATTATAAAACGATCATTATATTTAATACTCAAGATTAAAAAGGAGTCTGCGAATGTGCAGGCTCCTTTCCTCTTTATTTAAATGAAAGATACATCCGGTCGACCATATTTGTGATCCTTTGACCGATTTCTCTATACGTTTTAGTCGGAAGATTTGCTAATGAGACTCTAACGGTCCACTTACTTGAACCAAATGCCTCTGATTTCAATAGCATCAATTGCTCCTCTTTTGCGAGTTTAGTGACAATATCTGTCATAGACCAGTTGGTTTGAATATAATCTACGAAAGGTTCTTCGTATTTTTCTTTCAACCACCACTCGAAGTCGATTTCACAATAATAAGCGGTATTCAATTCTTTGATTGGCATACGCATACCTAGAGAATCATATAGGGCCTTACCTCTCTCCTGACAAATCCCAATAACTTCTTTCTTGTACACATCCTCTGTATCTAACAATGCGTAAAGACTGAACAATGTCATCATCACTTGCTGTGGAGCCGATAGACCTGCTGCATGATTTAAAGCAACTGATCGACTATCTGCCACCATCCGGTCAATAAATCGAATAGATTCAGGATCTGAGGTGAGCGTTGCATAACGAGTATTTAACTCGGCTTTCTTTCCTTCTGGAAGTCGAGCCAGACGGTCATCAAAAATATTTTCTTTTGCGACTGCAATCGTCCCTATTCTCCATCCAGTTGCACCAAAATATTTTGAGTAAGAATAGATGCAAGCTGTATTATACGGCAAAACAGTAAACAATGAAGTAAATTGATTCAAGAAAGTGCCGTATACATCATCCGACAGAATCATCAAGTCTGGATTATCCTTTTCAACGATATCAATCAGCTGATCGATGGAATCTCCATAAATCGCATTAGCCGTAGGATTACTTGGGTTGACGACAAAAACCGCTTTGATGGTCTCATCTCTTAAACGATCCAACTCTTCTTTGGGAAACTGATAACTTGTTTCTCCATTAATTGTCACGAGCTCCGAGCGAATGTAGTGTACATTAAATCCGTACTCGGGCAGCTCTGGTATTTCCATATAAGGTGCAAAAGTAGGAATCAGCAAAGCAATGGTATCCCCTTGATTTAATAAGGCATTGTTAACTAAAGAATTGAATGTATAAACAATACCAGCGGTTCCACCCTCTACTGCGAATACATCGAATGGGACACTTTTTGAATCGAATAGTTCATGATGCAAATAATGTTTGATTGGTTCTTCACTGGCATTCAAAATACGTTCCGGATGGGGATAATTATCTCCGATCACATCATCTAGCATATGCTTCAACCATACTTCTTTTGGCATACCCATTAAGTGATTGCCTTTTTCCCAAATTCTTAGAAGTAAATCTGCTCCTTGCGTTTCCTTGGAATCTAGAAAGGTTTCGAACCTTTCTGATCTACTATCATCTTCTTTGATCATTCCAGCAATTTGTCTGTTTTCTCCGAGCATGGTTTCTTTAACTGCAAATTCCCCTAATAGGAAAAAAGCTTCTCTTGGTATAGGTGCCGTCCAGTTCGGGTTCCCTCTACCTGCATTCAAAAATTCTTTCGTATTAGGGGTTTTCTGCATCTGTTCTTCTAAATAAAGATTTAATTCAAAAGGGCTCAGACTTTCAAGATCCTGTTTCAAAATTCCACTCCTAGTTTTTTGTGATGATTTTATTTTTTCTCCACTTATAATTGTAACAAAGATATTGAAAGACCCCAAGTCTATAGAACATTAGACAAAGAATTTATATAAATTCTCATATAAGCCCATTATTATGTGAACAATTTAATGAATAGACGAAATTTCAGCAAAAAAACTAGCCTTCCTATAAATCAAGAAGGCTAGTCTCTTATTTTCTAATATTGTTCGAACCAATCAGTGATTGCATTCATTCTTTCAAGGCGTAGATTGGGTAGACCCATTCTCGAAAGTCCATGACTGGATTTGGGGAATGTGATCAGTTTTGTATCGACCTTATGTTTCTTCATCGCGATATACATTTGCTCTGCTTGTTCTTGTGGACATCTTAAGTCCTCTTCTCCATGGATAACAAGTAGCGGTGTTTTCACATTTTCAGAATACGCTAGAGGAGACATTTTCCAGAGTTCTTGCATCTCGCTGAGATCGTGTTGTAACTGAAATTCTACGAAATGAGGACCAATGTCACTTGTTCCATAGAAACTGATCCAGTTAGAAATACAGCGTTGTGTAACGGCGGCCTTAAATCTATCCGTATGTCCAACAATCCAATTCGTCATGAATCCACCATAACTACCACCTGCGACATATAATTTTTCTGTATCAATTTCTGGATGTTTATCTAAAACGTAGTCCGTTCCAAGCATCAAATCTTCATAGTCTTTGTTACCGTAATCTCCTAAGATTGAAGCAACAAAATCCTGACCATAGCCATTCCCTCCGCGTGGGTTTAGTAAAATGACACCATATCCTTGCGCAGATAATTTCTGCATTTCATGAAAAAAGGTTTCTCCATAACAAACTTGCGGTCCACCATGAACATAAAGAATTGCCGGATGTTTTTCTTTTTTATCGACGGGTGGCATATACCATCCTTGAATATCCCAGTCGTCTGCTCCTTTATACCAGAACATCTCTGGTTCAACGATAGTATATTCAGAAACCACAGCCGCATTCGGGTCATATAACTTTTCAATTGTACCATTTTTTAAATCCAGTAAGCCAACCTCACTTGGGATCGTTGCTGTCGAGTATGTTACAGCCACTCTATCTTGTTCATCTGTTAGCTCTCCACCAGTGAACTGAACTTTTTCATCGACAAGTTTCTCTAACTGCCCTTTACGATTCCCTTTATAAATTTGCAACTTTCCGTGTTCTGTTACTGGGAAAAGATAGTGTTCATTATCTAGCCATTGCACCGGAAAGTCGGATACATTCTGCTGGAAATCTCCAATGATCGTATCGCCCACTTCCGCATCCAAGTTTTCAGTTAAACAGACAAGTGTTTGTTCGATTACATCGTAGCCATAAAGCTTTGCTTGTGATACAAATGCAAATTTAAAATCATTTCCTACTAAAAGATAAAAATCTTCAGCCTCGTTTGCTGCAACAAACTGGAAACTGCCTTGGGGAATTTCTTTTGTAACGGTAGTTGTCTTCTTTGACTCAATAAAGTATTTATAGACACTACCACCATAAACCCATTCATCTTCTGGATCCAACTTGTCAGAAATCAACAGATAACTTTCATCTTTTGAGACATAGCTCAATCCAACTGGACGGTCTTTTTCCAAAATAAGCTGATCATTTTTAGTCGCGATATCTACCTTTTTGATCTGATAAGTGAGATCTACGGGATTGACACCTCTTCCATCCATTTTGTATTGAAGGGTTGTAATCACTTTAGGCTCTGGGTGCTTTTGCTTGTCTTTCATCTCTTCAGTTTTATCAGAGTTTGAATCTTCTTTTGTTTTCTTTGAGGTCTGATAATAAACACTTGCACTATTGCTGGTCCATTCATATGAAAATACGCCATTTTTTTCTGAAGTTAATTGAGAAGCTGAACCTCCAGATAGTGAAATCAAGAAAATTTGAGTTTTCTTGTCTTCTGTATTATTTGAAAGATAGGCCAACCATTTACCATTAGGAGAAATACTGATTTCCACATTAGCAGATCCACTATCTCCCCAGTGCGTTTTCTCTTCAGTCTTTTGATGTACACTATAAATAGAGGTACGGTATTCATTTGATTCTTCTTTCAGATCCGTTTCAACAAAAAAAACATGATCTTTCCACACTTTTGGTTGTGAAACAGTTTTTAAATCAAATAGACTTTCTGGTGTTAAAGTTTTCAAAATCGAATCATCCTCCTTCTAAGCTTACATTAAAATATAACTATTTATTATAACTTGTGCTTATTACCGAACTTTTGAAAAATTTACACATTTAAAAAGGTCAGTAAAGTTGTAAATATAATATAAATACTTATTTATTCTAATATACAAATAAATAACTTAATACAATCTTGCCATTCTTACGTTAGATAGTCAATAGTATTTAATGATAATTATCTCATTTAATATCTCACGTTTATTTTGATTTTTTTTATGTAAATTATTCTGATTTTTTAGGTATAATACTGTATTTATTTTCAGTTTGTGATATAATGAACTTGTAGAAAATGGTTTAATTTTAAGAGGAGCGTGTTGATATGAGTTCACTAAATGACAAACAAAAAATCATCTTAATTGGGGATGGCGCAGTAGGATCTAGTTATGCTTACTCTCTGATCAACCAGAATATCGGGCAAGAACTAGGTATTATTGATGTTTATCGAGATAAAGCCGAAGGTGATGTGATGGATTTAAGTAGTGCTCTAGCTTTTACCGCACCTAAAAAATTATATGTAGCAGATTACGAGGACTGCTCAGACGCTGACTTAATCGTCTATACTGCTGGCGCAAATCAAAAACCTGGAGAAACAAGACTTGATCTTACTGAAAAAAATCTACGCATAACTAAGAGCGTGGTTGATAGTGTTATGGCAAGTGGTTTTAACGGCATTTTCTTAGTTGCCACAAACCCTGTAGACATTTTGACTTACGCCGTATATAAATGGTCTGGGCTACCTGCTAACCAAGTTATCGGCTCCGGTACTTCTTTAGATAGTGCTCGCTTCCGTCAAGCAATTGCCAATCTTTTAGACGTCGATGTACGAAACGTGCATGGTTATATTATTGGAGAACACGGCGACACTGAATTCCCTGTTTGGTCTCACGCTAATGTGGCGGGTCTACAGATCAATGAATGGTTAGAACACAACCCTGATACGGATGAACAAGCACTAGTAGATATTTTCTTTTCTGTAAGAGATGCAGCTTATACAATCATAGAGAAAAAAGGCGCTACTTTTTATGGTATCGGTGTTTCTCTAGCAAGAATCACTCGAGCGATCTTAAATAATGAACATGCTGTTCTTCCGTTATCAGTTTATCTGGAAGGTCAGTATGGAGAAAATGATATTTACCTTGGTACACCTGCCATAATCAACCGTAGTGGAATCAAAAATATTATTGAAATTCCGTTAAATGATTCTGAAAAAGAGAAAATGAAACATTCAGCCCAAACAATTAGAGAGCATTTGGATGAAGTCATCAAAAAAAGTCCTGATTTAGCTTTCGAATAATCAACTTTTAGCATGAGTCTATACAGATTCATGCTTTTTATTACGCTTAAAAAAACTGTAATCTATCGTTTAATCGTTTTTATAGATGATGATTATCGACGGTTAAAAAAGATCATTCGGATAAGAAATACCCGAATGATCTTTTTAGATTTTTCTGCTGAGTAATTGTTTAGTCAGTTGATAAATAATCTCTTTCTCTTTTGTATCTGGTAAAGACATGATTTTTTTCAATGATTTTTCAGTATATTTTTCTGCTAGTCGTTTCGCTTCAGATATTCCATCCGATTCAATAACTAGCTGACGTATTTTTTCTGTATCTTCTTCTGTCATCTGTTGTTTCTTATCTAATAATGGAAGAAAAGCACTACGATTTTTTCGCATTGCAAAAATTAGTGGTGCAGTATAAATGCCTTGTCTAACATCTTCCAGAACCGGCTTACCAAAATCCTCTGATGATATTGTATAATCCAAAATATCATCCAATATCTGAAATGCCATCCCCGCATGACTTCCTATATGATAAGCAATCCTAGCTCTCTTTTCTGGTAGTCCACCTTCAAGTGCTCCCGCATAGCACGATAAAGCAAATAACTGTGCTGTTTTCCCAGATATTTGAGTGAGATATTGTCGGATCGTTATGTGCGTATGATAATACAGCCTCATCTGATCCAGTTCACCCGTTAAAATCCGTTCCATTCCTTTTGTGTTGATTTCAAACTGCTGATTACTTTGTACGTATTGTGCAAGTAATCGAAAAGAGACCGTAAACAAGTAATCTCCTGCGTAAACAGCAGCATCTTTCCCGTAACGAGATTGGATTGTTTCCTGACCCCTTCTTTTCGGTGAGTCATCTATGATGTCATCATGGATCAGCGTGGCTGTATGAAGCAGTTCGATTGAAGCAGCTACTGCTTGCGCTCTTTTTGCATCATGTTCTGATCCGAATGTCGAAAAAAGAAGAGTATACGCTGGTCTGAGCATTTTCCCGCCTCTATTAAAAACATCCTTTAAAACTATTTCTACCTCTTTGTTACGCATCTGAATCGATTGTTCGATGAGTTTGGTTACTTCTTTGAGCTCCATCGCTAATTCAGGATACGGTTCCCATATCGAATGTAGTTTCATTGGTATCTCCTTTTAATCACATAAATTTAAAGAAAAAAAGCGAAAGCGAGCTACTTCCCCGCCTCCACTCTTTCTTTTTTCTATTTAATTCCTAGTTGTGTATAGAAGTACTTTTTCCGTACCAGAAGGTCCCGGCTTTCTTTTGAATCCAAGGAATCACATAATAGTCTAGACCGAAAGCTCGACCTGCCCCATTCATTAATGCAATGGCTACAAAGATAAACCAAATGTTTACCCAGTAGAACATTCCTGAGAGTGTAAATGATAAAACCAAGCCAATGGTTGCTGCGCTCGTTAACCAAGTGAATAAGCCAAAAATCAGAGCCAAAGCAATTGCGATTTCAACACATGTCATAAATTTCTGGAAGAATAGAGCCATTTCTGTATTAGGTATCATAATTTTCATTATACTCTCGAACCAGCCAGGTGCTTGATCTAAAATCATCATTGGTTGTTCTCCATACGCATAGCTTAGACCAAATATCGGTTTCGCAACCTCTTCAACAGCTTCTGAAGCTCCAGAAGTCGGATCTTGAAGCCATGAGAACGGTAGCAGCACCTGATCTTTAAACCAACTTTCGGCCCCTAATATACCGAACGCTTTCTTCAAACCTTCTACTAACCACATGCTACCATAAAATACCCTTAGAGGTACACTCCATAAAACATTACCGTATCTAGAAAGATGTCCACGGAAAATATTTCGACTGTTTTTGATATGGAAAAATTCATGAAAAATATATTGCGTCATATAATAGCCCGACCGAATATCAAAGAAATATTTCAAATTTACAATATGTTTCATCAAGATCGCAAGAAATCCGCTTAAATGTATTTTATCAAATAGATAGGCTACACCATAGGTTGACCCTACTGATACCAACGTACCTTGATAATTTGATTCATGTGGATGTTTTTCTCCACCATCTATTTTAGCTACAATATTTTTTGCTGCTGTGTGTCCTGTTTGTTCCGCTGCTTGAACAATCTGTGGCGTAGGTTTTCCGTTTTCTTCATAGTAAACCAAGTCTCCAATGACATAAACGTCTTCTAGATCTTTCGCTTCCATATACTCATTCGCAATTAATCTTCCGGCACGAGCT
Source organism: Marinilactibacillus sp. Marseille-P9653 (assembly GCF_916618885.1). Classification (NCBI taxonomy): domain Bacteria; kingdom Bacillati; phylum Bacillota; class Bacilli; order Lactobacillales; family Carnobacteriaceae; genus Marinilactibacillus; species Marinilactibacillus sp. Marseille-P9653. The sequence goes on from NZ_CAKAKH010000002.1 coordinate 37,732, forward strand.
TTTTCAGTTCCGAAATCTTCTATATCTGAATTTGCTTTTACACCGGCTGCCCAGATGAGTGTATGTGTCGCTAGTACTTCATCTGTTTTCAGTTCAACTGAATGTGCCGTAACATTTACAACTGGTGCTTCCGTTAATATGCGTACTTTCTTTTTGCGTAAGTATTTTTCTACTTTACTAGAAGAAACTTTAGGAATCGTACTCAGTATTTCTGGAAGTGCTTCAACAACTATCAATTCAATTTCACTCGCATCAATATGATATTTTTCTGCAAGGACAGGTTTCCAATCAACCAATTCCCCAATCATTTCAATCCCTGTTAAACCAGAACCGCAAACAACGAATCTAAGCATTGCTGCTCTTTTTTCTAAATCGCGCTCTCTAGCAGCTAGAGCAACAGTATCCTCTATATGATGTCTGATACGAACCGCGTCTTCCCATGACCATAGTGTAAAGCCATTTTCTTTAACTCCAGGGGTGCCAAAATCATTCGCTTCTCCCCCCATACCGAGTATAAGATAATCATATTTGTATTGACCATTTTCTGTGACCACTGTTTTGTCATCATGATTAAGTTCAATAACAGTATCCGTAATCAATTGAACGTTTTTCCTTCTAGAGAATAAGCGTTGCAAATCATACTGGATAGCATCTGGTTCAACTCTTCCCCCAGCGACCTCGTGTAGTTCTGTCATATAAGTATGGTATGGATGACGATCAATCAAAGTGATTCCTACTTGATTATTTTTCTTCAATTTCTTTGAAAGTAGTTTTGCAGCAGATACACCCGCAAAACCGCCTCCAACAACAACAATATTAATCTGTGGCATAATGGTATACTCCTTTTAAAGACTTATTTATTGTGAATAATTTTCAATAAAAATTGAGAAATTTTTCACAATTTAATTCACGTGTTCATTATAACGAATGCGAGATGTTTTGTCTATAGAATCTTTATTCTCTTTTCAAAAACAGTATAAAACCTACATTTACAGGAAATTTAGCGTCTTTTCACAAGACAAGAAAGTAATTATAAAAAAATCTTTGTGAATGTATAGACAAATAAATATTAATGTTGTATACTACGCTTGTTAAATACTTATCAAGAGAATTCTTCTTTTGATTATCATACTTATTATGGAGGGAATACCATGTTTATCAAAAAAGGCATCATATTCGCAACAACATTATTTGCTTCAACCATCGTATTAACAGCTTGTGGAAATTCAGATGATTCAGCATCTAGCGCTAACGAAGGCACATCAGAAGAATCCACTTCTGCTGAACTACAAGATGGCACTTATTCTTTAGAGGAAGAAAACTTTGATGAAAATGGCTGGCGCGTTTTGTTTGATCTAACTGTCAGTGATGGCAAAATCACAAAATCAGATTATGATTATGAAGATGCAGATGGAAATTTGAAATCTGAAAATGAAGAGTATCAGAAAAATATGTCTGAAAAGGTTGGTGTTGGTCCAGCTGATTATATTCCTCAATTAAACGGAGAATTGGAAGAGAAACAAGATCCATCAGAGGTCGATGCTGTATCTGGTGCAACACATTCTTCCGAAAGCTTTATCAAGTATGCCAACCAATTAGTTGATGCTGCTAAAGAAGGCAATACAGATACTATTGAAGTGAGCAACTAATCTAGGTCTTTCATCCCCTATTATTTTGAATTATAATAGGTAAAGAACCTTACGATAAGCAGACCTTGGATAATCGTCTAAGGTCTGCTTTTGTATTCAGTTTTACTTTTAAAGGAGTTCATATAAAATGAAAAAAACTAAGGGGTACCATATTTTTTTACTTTTGTGTTTCCTATTATTATTTGTATCAGGTTGCGGTCCATTTACTTCTTCCGATAACCGAGATCTGGCAGCTACACCTTATGAAGAAACGGAATTTTTAATGGGAACCGTTGTAAGGATAGCTATTTATAATAAAGATTCAGAGGCTGTTTTAGATACCGCTTTTGATCGTATTAAAGAACTTGCAGGATTTATTACAACTGAAGAAGATGGAGAACATTCTTTGATTTCTAAAATTAATGAGCAAGCCGGTAAAGAACCAGTTGCCATATCAGACGATCTTTACGAGCTCATTAAGTCATCTGTAACTTATAGCGAAGAAACAAATGGGAGCTTTGATCTAACGATTGGTCCTCTTACAAACTTGTGGAGAATTGGTTACCCTGAAGCCCGATTACCTGATCAAACTGAAATTGATCAAGCCTTGGCGCTCGTTGATTATAATAAGGTTGTCCTTAATGATCAGGATCAGACTGTTTTTTTAAAAGACCCTGATATGCGACTGGATCTCGGCGCTATCGCAAAAGGATTTATTACTGATGAAATTGTCCAAGTGCTAAAAGAAAACGATGTAAACACGGCTATAATCGATTTAGGAGGAAACCTGTTCGTAATGGGCAACAGCCCAAGAGATGAGCAAGCCGAGTGGCAAGTAGGTATTCAAGATCCTTTTGAAGACCGTGGAACGATTCTTGGTTCTTTGCCGGCCAGTGACGAGTCCATTGTGACATCTGGCGTCTATGAACGTTTCCTAGAAGTTGATGGCAAACAATATGCCCATTTAATGAATCCTGAAACAGGTTATCCTTTTGACAATGAACTAGCTGGAGTCAGTGTTGTTACAAAAGAATCCATTGATGGAGATGGATTATCTACTTCTCTTTTTTCAAAAGGATTAGATAAGGGACTGGATTTTGTTAATCAGTTAGATGGTGTAGATGCTATTTTTATCACTAAAGATAAAGATGTTTATGTATCTGATGGATTAAAAGACTTTGATCTTACCAATGATGCGTTTACTCTAATGAATGGAGATGACCAATGACAGCTAGAAATTTTTTTGATTTAGTAGAAATTAAGACTAAATTGGCTAGTTTATTCCCATTCTTGATTGGCACGTTATTTACAGTTTATTATTTTCATATGTTTGATTTTGTTAATACACTGATTTTTTTCTGTTCCATGCTGATCTTCGATATGACGACAACGGCTATAAATAATCTAATGGATTATCAGAAAGCTGAGGCTGATGGATATAAACAAGAAGTCAACATCATCGGCCAAGCTCGAATCTCAGAAAAACTCGTTATTACCTTAATCTTTACCATGCTTGCATCTGCATCTTTACTAGGTATTCTACTTGTTTTTAGAACCAGCATCTTATTGTTATTTATGGGCGGCTTATGTTTTTTGATTGGTATTTTCTATACTTTTGGTCCTGTCCCTATTTCTAGAATGCCTTTAGGTGAAGCTGTTTCTGGTATGACAATGGGATTTGGTATTTTTTTCCTTTCTGTATTTGTCAATACAGAAAGTGGAGTATTACTGGACTTGATTTACCAGTTTCCTGATTTTAATGTTACAGGAAATAGCTTGTTGTTGATTATACTATTATTCGTTTCACTGCCTCTCGTTTTCTTGATTGCGAATATTATGTTGGCGAACAATTTATGTGACCTTGAACAAGACATTTCAAATCACCGCTACACTCTTCCGTATTATATTGGCAAAAAAAGAGGCATTCAGTTATTTAATATACTGATGTATACTAGTTATATTGTCGTTGTAGTTGCCGTTTTGTCTACTTTATTGCACCCTATTCTATTAGTGATACTATTAACCTTGTTTCCTATCAGAAAAAATCTGCAGCAGTTTAATCAAGCTCAGATCAAAGAAAAGACATTTGTTATCGCGATCAAGAATCTTGTCCTATTCTGTGGAACGGAAACTATTTTACTCGCTATCAGTTTATTTTTATAATGACATAGCACAAAAAGAAGCTAACAGTAATACTGTCAGCTTCTTTTTTAACACTCCTGTTTATATCTAAAGTGGAATAATAATTTCTTCTTGATCATCCGGTTCCTCACCAGGTGATTTTGATTGAATTTCAATAATCAATTTGTGCGGGAGCACCACAACGGTTTCTCCTGGGCGACTGATCCAGCCTTTTCTTACACCCAACTGATCTGGACTATTGTCTTCTTTATTCCGAATTCTGGTTCCTTCTACCTCGACAATATTGTACTGATCATCAGATGGATAGAACGTCATCAGTTCGTGAGGTGTTTCCTCGGACAATTCTACGCTATACACTTCTTCTCCAGCAATCTTAACTGTAGCAATTGTTTTGGCACCTTCATCGATTGTACTTAGATGAACCCCATAGACAATATGCGGAATGAACGATGCGATAAACAAGCAGACAATAATAACGGCATCTAGTGGTTTCATTTTGCTTAAATGAAACCTGATCTTCTCCATCACTTCATTCATCCTTTCTATCCTGTGGATCTATGTAAACATCAAAAACACTAGACGCCGTAAATCTTCAAGAGATTTACGGATTAAAAGTCTAGTGTTTCATCATGCACGATTAGTTTATTTTTTAAATTTTTTCTCGAATAACGGGCTAACTGATTTATTTTCATGGATACGTTTGATTGCGTGCCCCATCAGCTCGCCAACACTTACTTGAGCAATTTTTTCAATTTTTTGTTCTTCCGGCAAGTTGATTGAGTCCGTAACAACCATTTTCTTGATCGGAGAAGCTTCCAGTCTCTCAATAGCTGGACCTGAAAATACTGCATGTGTCCCACACGCATACACTTCTTTTGCACCTTGATTGATTAAGGCATCTGCAGCAAGTGTGATTGTGCCTGCTGTGTCCACTAAATCATCAATCAATACCGCTGTTTTACCATTTACATTTCCAACAATATTCATGACTTCAGCTACGTTCGCTTTAGGTCTACGCTTGTCTATGATGGCTATCGGAGATTTGAGGAATTCTGCCAGTTTACGCGCACGAGTTACCCCACCGTGGTCGGGAGATACAACAACTGTGTCCTCTCCACAAAGACCTTTATCTAAGAACCAGTTCGCAAGTAGCGACGCACCTAGAAGATGATCTACTGGAATATCGAAGAACCCTTGAATCTGAGAAGCATGTAAATCAAGCGTCAGGATGCGGTCTGCACCTGCTTGAGTAATCATATTCGCAACTAATTTAGCTGTGATCGGTTCACGAGATCTAGCTTTTCTATCTTGTCTGGCATAACCATAATAAGGAATCACGACATTAATCGTTTTAGCACTTGCTCTTCTCAATGCATCGATCATGATCAATACTTCCATTAAATGATCATTGGCAGGAGCGGATGTAGATTGAATCAAATAAACATGATCACCACGAATACTTTCTTCAATATTAATACGAATCTCTCCATCACTAAATTTCTTGACAGAAACGTCACCTAGTTCAACACCTACATCTTTTGCAATTTTCTCTGCAAGGGGAACGTTAGAACTCAAAGCAAAAATTTTAAGTTTTGGATCAGAATATAATTCGGACATGTGGGCCTCCAATTTTTTCTATGCATCTATTTTTTCCATCTATTAGTTTATGATGAAGTTTGAGATAAATCAATATTCTTCTTCAATAATAACGCTTTTTTAGAGAGAGTTCTAATCTTTTTGTTTCATTTTTGTAAAATAGGACTCTTTTATTGTTTGTCTAGCACGTGCAATCGCTAAAGAATTTTCAGGAACCGTATCTGTAATCGTTGATCCAGCAGCAATATAAGCATTTTTTTCTACAGTTACTGGCGCAATCAGATTTGCATTACATCCGATAAAAGAATTATCTCCCACAATAACTTTATGTTTATTTTTTCCATCATAGTTAACGAAAATCGTTCCACATCCAACGTTGATGTTTTCACCAAGTTCAGCATCTCCAACATATGTCAGATGACCAATCTTCGTATTTTTGCCAACTGTCGCTTTTTTAATTTCTACAAAGTTTCCGATATGAACGGATTCTTCTAACACAGTCTGCGGTCTTAAATGACTATTCGGTCCAATATCACTATCATTGCCCATAATAGATTCTTCAAGCATTGAGCTGGTTACTTTGACTCGATCACCAACTGTACTGTCTACAATAACAGAGTGAGCACCGATGAAAGCTTCCTCTCCAATCGTTGTCTCACCTTTCAAGTAGACACCAGGTTCAACTGTCGTATCTTGACCGATTTGAACGTCACTTTCAATATACGTATTAGACGGATCTATGATAGAAACACCGTTACGCATGTGTTTTTCGTTGATTCGTTCTTTCATGACTTTATTCGCTTGAGCAAGTGCAACACGGTCGTTAACCCCTAAAGCTTCGTCCATGTTGGCTAACTGATAGGCTTCAACTAGTTCATTTTGCTTTTTCAAAATTTCAATAACATCTGGAAGGTAATATTCTCCCTGTACATTTTCATTTTTGACCAATTCTAACGCTTCAAAGAGCGCTTTGTTATCGAAACAATATGTTCCTGTATTGATTTCTTTTACTTTTGCTTCTTCATCTGTGGCATCTTTTTGTTCTACGATTTTCGTAACGCCTTCTTCTTCAGTACGAATGACACGTCCGTATCCAAAAGGATTTTCTGCATATGCAGTCAACACAGTTGCTTTTGCCTGTTCTTTTTCGTGAAATTCAATCAGTCCTTCCAGCGTTTCAGCTGTTAGAAGTGGCGTATCTCCACAGATAACGAGTGTCGTACCTTCTTTATCTTTTAAAACAGAAGAAGCTTGTTTCACTGCATGAGCCGTTCCCAATTGTTCTTCCTGAAGCACATAGGCACTTTTGTCTCCCAGATAATCTTGAACGGTTTCAGCTCCTACACCAGAAACAGTAACGATTTGGTCCATTCCAACGATTTGCGCTTGATCTACAACGTGTCCTACCATTGGTTTACCCATTACCGGGTGCATCACTTTATATAATTTTGATTTCATACGCGTGCCTTGTCCAGCGGCTAATATAACTGCATAACGATTACTCACGATCATTCTCCCATTCTACTATTCTGTTATTACTTGAACTATTTTTGTCCTCATATTTTACATTTATGTTCTATTGCTTCATAAGTTGTTTCACTAAAAACTTCAAAAAATTTGTTTTGAATACTGAATCTATCATACTTTACCCAACGATTCTTTTCAAGTTGCTGAGTTGTTTCGTTTGTTTGAAAAGGGGAAGTTTTTTATACTGTAGTTATAGGACTTGACATATTTTAGTCACAATTAAGTGTTTTAGAGAATATTTCTCATTTTCTATTCAAATTTATAACTTACAATAGGAGGAAGATTCGTATGAAAAAAGATCAAACCGTTATTGGTAGCTACAAAACTGAAAAAGAAGTCATGAAAGTTGTCGATCGTTTAATGAGCGAAGGTTATTTGAAAGACGAAATCACGCTATTCACTGACCAAAAAAGAAGAGACTCTCTTAAAAATCCTGAGCATTTAGATGTGGCTGAGCCAGATATTAATGGCAATGATGCAGACCATGGAAATGAAAAAACTTTCTGGGATTCTATTAAAGATGCTTTTAAAGTAAGAGAAGATCATCATTTCGATGATCCTAATTATACAACTGAAGATGATTTGCTCCATCATTATAGAGATAACTTATCTTCAGGCGAGATTATTGTTGTTGTCAATAATTTTAAAGAGAAAGGTTCAGATCATTCTTCTAAACAAACTGATTCTTCAGACGAAGTTCAAGACCTTTCACAAGCAACAGGTGCTATGGGATCTATTGCTGGTTTCCCTGAAGAAGGCGCAGTTCAGGGAATGACTGACGGTGGACAACCACCTTTAGAGCCAGAACAGTCAGAGGGCACACCTCCAGAACTTGAAGATACAACTGCTCAGGCTGACGTAGACCATACTCAAAACAAAAGAGAAAAACGCATAAACGACGAACTTTAAAGCATATAGAAAAGAGGCTGGGACAAAACTAGCCAAATAGAAGAAAGCCGTCAAACCTAGGATATCTATCCCTTGATTTGACGGCTTTTCTACTTGTCTGATTTTACGAAACAATATTAATCAGAGACTTTTGTCCCAGCCTCTTTTTGTCGTTTATAATGATGTCAAAAAGTTCCCCGGTACAACTTGTATCGTTCTATCCTCAACGTCTACACTCTTTACTTTAAGCAGCGCTGTATAATTATCAATAGAGCGCACCCCTTGATAAATATTTTCTGCGATTACAGTAGCCCCTACTAGCTCTGCATCAAATTCTTCTATCAAACTCTTCATACCGTTGACTGTTCCTCCACCTTTAAGGAAATCGTCTACAATCAAGACTCTAGATCCCCTCTTAAGGCTACGACGAGAAAGTTCCATCTTCTCTACTCTCTGTGAAGAAGATCCTGATACATAATTGATACTCACAGTGGATCCTTCTGTTACTTTTGAATCTCTACGGACAATCACAAAAGGTACATTTAGATAAGTCGCAACAGCTTGTGCAATCGGCACACCCTTAGTTGCAACAGTCATCACTGCATCAATTTTCTTATCCATATAAAAAGACGCAATTACTCGCCCAATCTTTCTTAACCAGTCTGGCTGACCAAGCATATCCGATAAGTAAACATATCCGCCCGGCAATAATCGTTCTGAATGATTTAGCTCTGCAGACAGTTCCTCAATGAAAGCTTCAATATCTTCTCTTTTCATTTTTGGTATGTATCTTGCACCACCAGCAGCTCCTGGAACCGTTTCTAGAATGCCGATCCCTCTTTCTAAAAAGGTCTTTTTAACAATCGTCAAATCTTCACTTATACTAGATTTTGCAGACTCATATCTTTTTGAGAAAAACGTAAGCGATACTAACGTATGCGGATGCTCCAGCAAGTAATTGGTGATATCGATCAGTCTTTCACTTCTTTTTATCTTCAAACACGTACACCTCTTTTATTTAACGTACATTCAATTTCTACATTATCTATTCTACATCTTATTGTGTTAAAAACCTAGTTAATTCTTTGACAATTTTAGTAATTGTTCGGAAATTTAAAAAAACAGTGCGCTTTACTATTGATAGACTCAATAGATAAAGCGCGCTGTTCTATTAAATTTATTTTGTTTCGATTTCGATTAGTAGATCATTTGTCTCGATTTGATCTCCCTCAGCCACATACAAATGTTCTATCGTACCTGAGATACCTGATCGAATGGTTGTTTCCATTTTCATAGATTCTGTAATGATTACAGGCTCACCTTTTTCGACTTTATCCCCACGACTGACCAATATCTGTAATACAGATCCAGGCATCGTTGCGCCAATATGCCCTTTATCTGACAGTTCTGCTTTTTTGCGTACTGCTTTTGTATTGGTAATACTCTTATCTTTAATTTCTACTTGTCTACCTTGACCATTCAATTCGAAATACAAAACTCTATTTCCTTCAGAATCCGGATCACCAATCTGATTCAGCTTGATAATTAGTGTTTTACCTTTTTGAATACTGATTTCAATTTGTTCCCCAGTTCTCATACCGTAGAAGAAGGAAGCTGTATCAAATTTCGTGATATCCCCATAAGTGTTCTGGAAAAAGACAAAATCTTTGAATACTTGTGGATACATTGCATAGCTCAATATTTCTTCGATACTTGGTTCCCTTTCAAGGAAAGCAACCATTTCTTCTTTAAGTGCGTTAAAATCTAGCGGTTCTCTATGATCCCCAGGACGCCCTTCAATGGGTTCTTGACCATTCAGAATGATCTTCTGTAGTTCTTCAGGGAAACCGCCTTCTGGTCTACCTAATTCTCCTTTAAAGAAGCTAACGACCGATTGCGGGAAGTTCAGACTGTTTCCTTTGTTGAAAATATCTTCTTCAGTTAAATCATTTTGAACCATGAACAGCGCCATATCTCCAACAACCTTGGAAGAAGGTGTCACTTTCACAATATCACCAAACATATCATTGACTACAGCATACATAGCCTTTAGATCATCCCATCTATCTTCTAGACCAACACCTTTTGCTTGTTGCTTCAGGTTTGTATACTGACCACCAGGCATTTGGTGCTTGTAAACTTCCGTTGAAGCTGCTGGCATTTTTTCTTCAAATACAGCATAAGATTTCCGGACATCTTCAAAGTATCTGTTAATATATTCAACATTTTGAATATTGATTTCAGGTGCACGTTCTGTGTTTTCTAATGCATAATACAGACTCCCCATACTCGGTTGGCTTGTTTTTCCACTTAAAGCACTTTGAGCAACGTCCACGATATCGACTCCAGCTCGGATAGCTGCACCATAGGTATAGACGCCGTTTCCACTCGTATCATGCATGTGCAAGTGAATCGGTACATCAACCGTTTCTTTAAGTTCAGAAATCAGGCGATATGCGGCATGAGGTTAAAGCAGTCCCGCCATATCTTTGATTGCAATAATGTGGGCACCAACTTGTTCAAGTTCTTTAGCCATTTTCTTATAGTAGTCCATTGTATATTTTGTCTGTGACGGATCATTTAGATCTCCTGTGTAGCAAATCGTTGCTTCAGCAATCTTGTTATTATCACGGACATACTGAATACTTTTTTCCATCTGTGGAATCCAGTTTAAACTGTCAAAAATTCGGAATACATCGATCCCATTCTGTGCAGACACTTGAATAAACTTCTCCAAGACATTATCTGGATAGTTTTCGTAACCTACACCATTTGATCCTCTAAATAACATTTGGAATAAGGTATTCGGCATTTTCTTTCTAAGTTTACTTAGTCTCTCCCATGGATCTTCATTCAAGAATCGATAAGCAACATCAAATGTCGCCCCGCCCCACATTTCAAGAGAGAATAATTCAGGAATCCCTTGCTCCATTTTATCAGCGATCTGAAGCATATCTTTTGTTCTCATTCGAGTTGCCAAAAGACTCTGGTGTGCATCTCTAAAAGTTGTGTCTGTCAGTAAAACAGCATCCTTATCATGAATCCATTTAGTAACGGCTTCAGGTCCTTGCTGATCAAGCAAAGTTTTAGGTCTAATGATATCTTTTTCTGGAAGAATCAATTCCCCTGGCATTCTTGACGGTTTCAATGGTTCTTTATCTACCTTACCAATACCTGGAAATCCATTAACGGTAACGTTCCCGATATACTGTAAAGTTTTATTTCCTCTATCTTGTGTTTTAGGGAAAATATACAGTTCTGGTGTTTGATCAATAAAGGTTGTCGAAGCATTACCAGATATAAAATCTGGATGTTTGACTACGTTAGCTAAGAAAGGAATATTCGTCTTGACCCCTCTGATACGGAACTCTTTCAAGACTCTTCCCATTTTCTGGACAGCTCCAGCAAAATCCGTTGCATGGACAGAAGCTTTAACAAGTAAAGAATCAAAGAACGGCGTGATCACTGATCCTTGGAAACCATTTCCTGAATCTAAACGTACTCCAAAGCCACCTGGAGAGCGGTAAGTATTGATTTTTCCTGTATCAGGATAAAACTGGTTCAAAGGATCTTCTGTAGTGATACGGCATTGAATTGCCGCACCGATGAGTTTGATATCCTCTTGATGCGGTATCCCCACTTCTTTATGAAGATCTTTACCTTGAGCAATTAAAATTTGTGATTGTACAATGTCTATCCCTGTAATCATTTCTGATATTGTATGTTCTACCTGAACTCTCGGGTTCACTTCAATAAAGAAGAAATTCTCTCCTTCAAGCAAAAACTCAACGGTCCCTGCATTAACATAATCCACATGTTTCATCAATTTAACAGCGGTCTGGCATAGTTCTTCTCTGACTTCATCTGACAATGTAACACATGGCGCGACTTCCACAACTTTTTGATGACGACGTTGAACAGAGCAATCTCTTTCAAATAAATGAACAAGATTCCCATGAGTATCTCCAAGAATCTGTACTTCAATATGTTTAGGATTTTGGATATACCGTTCAACATAAATATCTCCACGACCAAAGGCAGCAATTGCCTCACTTTGAGCCCGCTTGAATCCATCAATTGCCTCTTCTTCGTCAAATGCCACACGCATACCACGTCCGCCGCCCCCAAGAGCAGCTTTCATAATAATTGGATAACCGTGAGTGTTTGCAAAATCTACAACTTCATCGACTGTATGAATAGCATCTTCTGTACCTGGTATTGTGGGAATTCCTGCTTCTAATGCTACTTTTTTCGCTTTTAATTTATCTCCAAATACATCTAACTGATTCGTAGTTGGGCCAACGAAGGTGATACCTTCTTCTTGGCATCGCTTTGCAAAGTCCAAATTTTCTGATAAGAATCCATAACCGGGATGAACAGCGTCCGCACCAGAATCTTTAGCAATACGGATAAGGTCTTCTATATCTAGATAAGCATCTATTGGCTTTTTACCCTTCCCAACCAAATAAGCTTCATCTGCTTTAAAACGATGAACACTTTTTTCATCTTCTTGAGCATATACACCTACTGTATCGATTCCCAATTCAGTCAAAGCCCGAAAAATTCGAATCGCAATTTCGCCTCTATTTGCTACGAGTACCTTTTCCAATTCCTTCACCTCTTACTCATTATTTCAAAACTATAACTCATGATTATCTTACCATTTTACCAGACATTTCTATATTTGGAATCAAAAACTTTTTGCTTTACCTACTTTGAAAGTTATTCGTTAACACAGAATAAAAAAACAAGTTTTATTATTTAGTTAATTTGAACAATAGTTATATGATAATTTTATCTTAAAAAAAGGAGGAAATACAATGAAACATTTGAAAGCTATCGTCATTAAATCAATTGCGATTATTTTGATTTCATGGATTGTTCTATCATTGATCTGGAATATCCCGCTTATGCATGCTGTAATTGGTGGCGCGATTGTTTCCGTAATGATTTATGTTATTGGAGACCTTTTAGTTTTAAGAAAAATTGACAATATTGTTGCTACTGTTGTGGACATGGGTGGTGCCCTAGCTATTCTTTGGGGTTATTTATACCTTGCTTTAGGGGAAAGTTATTTCCTTGAAAGTTTAGTTGCCTCTGCGGGTATCGCAATCTTTGAATGGTTCTTCCACTCTTGGTTGCTTAAGAGTCATGTTGTACCCGATGAGCGCTCAATGTAATAAGTATAATCAGCTTGAATTTCAAAAAGACTAGTTCGTTATTTGTGCTCAAGCACTTTAACTGAACTAGTCTTTTTTTATTATCACTTATCTACAAATTGAATCCCCGCGTAGGTACTTCCTAGCGATTTTTTAACCCATCTGACTTCTCCCGTTTTCCCTATGATGTTATTTTCAGGTGCATCTAACAGAATACGGTCTTCTTTTTTGAGTTTTGCTTTTGTTTTGATTTGTGCGCCTTCTTCACTAAGGTCAACGACAGAGGCAGAATATTTCAAGTGCTGATAGGTTAACAAACCATTCGTCTTGATTCTTTCTCGAAGAATCATCCGAGTTTTGGAAGCTGGAGCTTTTTTCGATTGTGTGAAAAAGCCAAGAGCTGTCGGTAAGAGTCCCGCTTTTCTATAACTTTTTTCTCCAATGTTACTTTTGGGATTACTATAGATCGTTTGAATGACAAAACGGTATTGTTCTTTATCCAAGGAATTGAATTGAATGCCCAGTTCTGTCTTACCTTCTTTGTTCTTATCCACCCAGCGTACTTCTGCATTCAATGCCGGTCCACCTTCCACAACAAAATCTACTGTGGACAGTTTTTCTTTAATTGCGTAAGTATCAACAGATAACCTAGCCCCGTACTCGCTTAAATCCTCTATATTAGCTTGTATTTTCTGGTCTTTGTCTGTAATGTTGGCTCCTTTGGAGATAATAAGTCGTTCTGCCGTCCGGTAACGCGGTCTTTCAAAGAAAATCATAATCACTAGCAGTACTCCAGCTAGGTTGTACAGTACCCAGAATAAGTTAATATAAACACTGTCTATTTGAAGATCTACAAGCTGTGGTGCAACTAAAGCGAGTATGACCCTAAAAATACCAATAAAAGATAGTACAGCAAGTACAATATGGAACCAGCTGGCTCTCCATAAGAATTGACGCTCGTTCGTTTGAATACCTTTTCTAGTGACATTGAACTTCCCATTCCCTTTTAGGAAAATTTCTGAAAGAATGGCCCACGACATAGATGGTGCTAGTGCAGAATCGTATACATTCGTCCACATTGTTGTCCTTTTTTTCTCAGAGATCAGATTTGAGAAAACTTGAGAAGAAATGAAGGCTGGAACCCAATATACCATTAGATCAATAAAGGTAGCATTCAGTACAATGATTCCAAAAACCAGATAAAGAATGGGTGCAATCAGATAAACCAGTTTATAAAGACCAAAGAACCAATAATGAATGCCATCCATATAAAGGAGTTTTTGCATAAAGCTCAGGCCTTTAGTTTTCAGAGGGTTCCATTTTCTTACTACCTGTATATTCCCTCTACACCAACGGTCTCTTTGCTTCAATAAATCTTTGAACGTTTCAGGTGCCAACCCTACTGCCAGCACTTTGTTGACGAATACCGTTTCCCATCCACCTGCTTGAATCAACATTCCAGTCGCCATATCTTCTGTAATAACCCCAGTAGCAAATCCTCCGATTTCCTCCATCGTTTTTCTTCTGAATAATGCGTTGCTTCCAATATACATCGTAGCATTATAAATATCTTTCTTTTCTTCTAGCTTCTGCATAAAAAAATCTTGCTCATTATTAATGCGGTCACCAGCAAACAAGTTGAACTGGAAAGGATCATCATTATAAAATGCCTGCGGTGCCTGTACAAACCCGACTTTCTCATCCGAAAAATACCCTAGAGTTTCTTGCATGAAATTAGCTCTTGGAATCATATCTGCATCCATTGTCACAATGATTTCTCCAGTTGAGACTTCCATGGCATGATTTAAGTTTCCAGCTTTAGCATGCTTATTGTCTTCTCTAGTCACATGACGAACACCTAACTCTTCACATAACACTCTGACATCTTCTCGTTTCCCATCATCACAGACGAGTATTTCATACAAGTCATCCGGATAGTCCATTAACTGAGAAGCTACAATCGTTCTCCTAAGTAAATCTACTGGTTCATTATAAGTTGCAATCATAATATCCACCGTCGGTAATGTTTTAAAAGACGAAAGGAAAACTTTTTTTCGTTTATTCTTTTTCCAGAACAAGCTTGATGTTATCAAACTCTGTATATACCCCATCCATTCCGTAAAGAGTAATGCCAAACCTGCGATAATGCTCAAAATAGATGCAGTCGGCAATGTACTTGTTGTGCGCCAGATAAGGTAGGTCAATTGAAATCCTAAAAATAATAGAATACTGATTCTTAATACCGTCTGATTATTTTTACCAAAGATATAACATCCTGATAAAATAAGTAATACCGAAATCAGATAAATCATTTGATACGTGTTCATGTTCCCTCATCCTTTCACTATTTTTTATATTATAATGAGAGTACTTTATTTCTACCTGTTTCTTTTGCTTGGTAAAGTGCTACGTCGGCAAGTTCAACCATATTATCTGTTTGCTTAACAATCTCAGGGTAACTTACATAGCCACATGAGATCGTCACCAATAGTTTTGTTTCGTCATCAACGGCAAATCGATGTCTTTCAACCCTACTTCTTACCGTCTCTGCCATTTCTTCTGCTTGTTCTTTTCTAAATAGAGGAAGAATGATGGCAAACTCTTCTCCGCCCTTTCTGAATACAGACCCTTTATTTCCAACAACCTCTTCCATGATACGTGAGATTTCCATCAGGACGAAATCTCCAGCCGCATGACCATAAGTATCATTGATTCGTTTGAAGTGATCAATATCAAGCATAACCAAAGATAGTGGCTTACCTTTTTTGTTGGCCAATTCTTCAGAGTACTTCCAGATACTATCAAAATTCCTTACATTCTTTAAACCCGTTAGAAAATCGATTGTAGATTCATTTTCATATTTACGGTACAAATATTCCGAGGTCCTCATATAGTTCACCAACAGTATTGAAGACAAACCAGCAATTGACCCCATTACCCAGTAAGTGGGCGTTAGTGCTATTAAAATATCAAAATCTCTGACAACATAGTATAATAACACTGAAATAACGACGTTGGAATAAATAACCATGTACATACCACGTACAATGACACTATCTTCTTTGGGTGTAATTTTTTCTATAACAATATAACCTATAAACAAGCTAATCAACATAATAACTGCTGAGTAAGAGGATATATTAACACCATATATAAATCTTATACAGGCTATGAAAATAACCGAAATAAAAGTAGGGACCTTCCCTATAAAAAGAAACATCAGTAAGATAGGGATAAATCTCAAATCTACCAGCGTTTCCGTTCCTACTCGAATGGAAAAGTGCATCAGTGCCCATCCTAACAAGCCTCCACATAATCCATCGATTACATAAGACTTCCATGCAGAATGTGTTTCCTCACGAATACTCCATCTTATTTTCATATACGTAAAAATCAGTGCGATCATGATGTTGATATTAATGAAAAAATCTTCAAACATATCTTTTCTCCTTAGTTTACAGTTATCATCTATACTCTCTATCATAACTTTTTAGATTGTAAAAATCTGGTAAAAATCGATTTAATTATGACATTTTTGTATTCTTCATCTAAAAGAGAATCGTATCATTAAAGATGCAATTGTACAAAAAATAAACCCCTGCTTATCCAAAATCCTAAGCAGAGGTTCATTATAAACTCATTCTTTTTATAGTTACTGATTATTTTACTTCTCTAAACAAAGCTATACGTCTTAGTTTTGGTGAATATTTTTTCAATTCAAGTCTTTCAGGGTTGTTCCGTTTATTTTTTGTTGTAATGTATTGTCTTTCTCCCGTTTCTGTACATTCTAATGTGACATTTACTCTCATGACTAACCTCCTATTTTTTTAAACCTCTGCGAATTCTTTTTGCTTCCTTAACGACTTTCAGCCCTCGTCTTGCTGTCTTTTTATTCGGACTTTTCATCATTCTTCTTGCCGTTGCTAAATCTTTTTTTTCAGGCATTTTAATAACTCCTTCCTATACAAATACTGCTTTTATCATAAACTCTTGAAAAAATTGCTTTATTTCTTTTACAGTAAAATTCCATCAGAAAAATTCTAAAACTACCAGCTCGCTTTTTTCACACCTGGAATCTTACCTTCATGAGCATATTTCCTAAAGTTGATACGAGACAACCCAAACTGACGCATATATCCATGTGGACGACCATCTAACCTATCGCGATTTTGGAGTCTTGTAGGCGAAGCATCTCTTGGAAGTTGCGCCAACGCTTCATAGTCACCTTTTTCTTTCAATTCTTTTCTAAGTTCTGCATATTTTTCTACTGTTCTTTGTTGTTTTTTCAATTTCTCGATTTTACTTTTTTTAGCCAACGTATATTTCCCTCCTGTTCTAAATCGTAACGTTTACGATTTATATATTACGCCAATTCTATCCCTTCGTCAAGTCCATTCATTCACTTTTTCTATTTTAATAGACAAAAAGAGAACACCAGCAGTATGGCGTTCTCTTCTTTAGATCATAAAATACCCTCAATATCTAAATATACTCAATATAGAAATTGCAATCATCGTTATTGCAATGACTAACACGATTACATTGTAGCTATTCCTAAGATAAATTGCCGTTTTCCATGGAGAATGGTGGTTGATGGCTTTACCTGCTAGCAACTTTTTCCTTGTAGACCATATTTTGTACCAGTCAATAACAAATCCAATACACATACTAACCAACATAATTGAAAGCAAAAGTTCTGACCAACCATCGTACCCTATGTCCGCTAACTGTTGGGTATTCCAAGACCGATAAAAACTATAGGCAAGTAACAAATTAACGATCATTGAGATAACTGTCAAAATGCCTTGCTGAAACTCAAACTTTTTCAATGAATTTGCTTGTTCAACTGGATCAGTATGCAATTCTGGAATATCGGCGGACTCTGGTGCAGCGTAAACACTAAAATCTCCATAATGCGTAACTAAATTCCATCCGTTTTGCGCATAAAATAGGTCTTGTTCTGCTAAGTACTTTTTTCCACTATTGATGTCTAACCGATAACGAATAAACTTCGGTTCACTTTTCTCAAACTTTGCTAAAAATAAGCCGAATTTTTTCAAGTGTAATCCTTTAACGGACATATCGTACAACCAACTTTCGAACTGACCCATTTTGTAATAATCTGTTGGTCTAAGTTTATAAACAGATTTCGCCATTTCATTTTTCCCCTTTCAGCTCACGTACAGTATCTTCGACCATCGCATTTAACCGATCGAATTCTTCTTTTAATGCCTTTCTACCTTCTTCAGTTAATTTATACGTTTTTTTCGCACTCTCTTTTTCAATCAGTACAATTAATGCACTTTTCTCCATACGAGATAAAACACCGTACAGGGTTCCTGGGCCCACTTCTAGCCTTCCATTGGATACTTCATTTACTGACTGCATTAGTTGATAACCATGATTCGGTCTCAGTAACGCTAATAATATGTAATACATGGCCTCTGTCATCGGTCCACCACTATAAGCCACCTTGTAATCCTCCTTTTATATCAACTATTATGTCACACGATATATCGTGTGACATAATAGTAAACGAAATTACTTTATAAGTAAATAAAAAAAAACAGCACCGAATTTAATCTGCACTGTTTCTTTATCATTAAATATTGTTGGCCTGAATTCTAGACTTTATTTTGTTGAAACTCAATGTTGCAATGAATACAGCAATAAAGATTAGCGTAACAGTTGCTCCAGGTGGTGTTCCAAATTGATAGGAAGACATTAATCCGGTAATCATACCAAATACTGAAATCAAAATCCCAATTAGGATGACTCCTGTGAAACTTTTACTTAATCTCATAGAAATTGCTGCTGGTAAGACGATTATAGCAGATACGAGCAATGCACCAACAATTGGCATAATAATGGCTATCGTGATACCTGTTAAAACATTGAACAAAATAGACATGACTTTAATCGGTAGCCCGGCAGTAAAGGCCGTCTCTTCATCAAAAGTCAAAATGTACATTGGTTTACGAAACACGATGTATAGAATTAAAATGACGATGGTTAATAATAAAAGCATCCAAATCTGCTGCTGGCTGATCGTTACGATGGAACCAAATAAAAATTGATCGATGCTCACAGTCGTCCCACCATTACTTAATCCCATTAGGACAAGCGCCACGGCCATACCGCCAGACATTAAAATCGCAATTGAAATTTCTGAATAAGATCGATAAATAATTCTCAAGTACTCTAAAAGAATCGCAACTCCTATGACGACTAACAAATTCGTAATCGTTGGATTTACGCCCATAAGCATCCCTAGCGCAACACCTGCAAGCGAAACATGTGATAGTGTATCTGCCATTAGTGATTGTCTACGTAAGATTAGAAAAAGCCCTAGAATCGGAGCAATCAGTGAGATAAGGAATGATGCTTGGAAGGCTCTTTGCATGAATCCATAGAAAAACATCTCCAAGGTGAATCCTCCTTTCTGATTAACTCGATGTGTTTATCCACGTACTGTTTAAGTTCTTCGTGATCATGGGTGACCATTAGTACGCCTTTTCCGTGCACTTCACTATTATGTTTTAAAAGTTTATAAAATTCTTCTCTGGACTTTACATCCATTCCAGTAGTTGGTTCATCTAGTACGAACAAATCAGGATCGGTTGCAAATATGCGCGCTATAGAAATTCTCTGCTTTTGACCACCAGATAATTCCCCAATTTTTTTATGTCTCATATCCCACATCCCAACAGATTCAAGGGAACGTTGGACATGCTCTTTATCTTCTTTATCCAATTTTTTGAACCATTTCCCTCTAGGGTATCGGCCAGATTGAACCAGTTCAAGCACAGTGCTAGGGAAACCAGCATTAAAGGACGCTACTTGTTGTGGCACGTAACCAACTACAAGGTTGGTTCCCCATCTGTTTTTCTTGGATAATTGAACATTGCCTTTCGTTGGTTTCAGCAAACCCAAAATATTTCTGAGCAATGTTGTCTTTGCTGCACCGTTTTCTCCTGTCAGCATAACAAATTCTCCAGAGTTTACTTGAAATGAAATATTATCTAGTACTGGTTCATTTTCATAATGGAAAGCGAGATTATCTACTTCTATATAATGCATCTTTACACCCTCTCTACAAACGCCTAAGTTCTCTTCGGTATTCTACTTTAATCCTTGCATCAATGCAATACTAATCTAAACGGAACAAAAGGACAAACGCCTCAAAGTCAGCTGACTAAAAGCGTTGTCCTGTCTTGTCCTGTTTCTATTAGTTGATACTTAATTTTAATGATTCAATATTTTCTCTCATGGCATCGATATATCCTAAATCTTCTGATTGAAGTTCTTCGGATAAACTTTCCAAATCATGTAGTACAGCTGTTTCAGTTCCTGTTTCTGTTGCTACCGTTTGAGCAATAGAAGAATTTGCACCTTGCTGGTAATAAATCACGGGTACATTTTCTTCCTTAACTAAGTCACCAATTTCAGCAATTCTAGCAGGACTTGGTTCTACTTCTGTAGACAGCCCACCAATAGCCACTTGCTCTAAGTCGTATCTTTCAGCGATATATCCGAACGCTTGATGTTGAACAACAAACACGCGATTTTCAGCACCTTCAAATGCCTCATGGAATTCTTGGTCTAACTCTTGAAGTTCTGCATTAAAATTCGCTGCATTTTCAGTGTACACTGATTCGCCATCAGGATCGATTTCAATCAACGCGTCTCTAATTCCGTTCACTTGTTCTTGTACAAACACTGGATCTAACCAGCTATGTGGATCTTCATTTTCGTGGTTATCTACAATAACACTAATCGTTCCTGTGCTTACAACTTCGTTACCGTCTGCATCAAGTCCAACGCCTTGAACTTCAAAGTTTTCACTTTCAGCAGTAGCATCAAATGCTTCTGTTGTTTGGGCTGCGTCAACTGCCCATTCAGTTGATTCGTCTTGACGTGTTGACCATTGCCATTCTGCAATATCTTCTTGTGTTTCTACTTTTAAGGTAACCGCATCTCCAGTGTGATAATGTCCAGCTAACCCAGCAACTTCAAGACCTTCTGAACCCCCACTTACTTCTCCATGTCCATGGTCGTGTGCTTCGCCTTCACTGTGTTCGTGGTCGTCCGCGTCGTCTTCTCCATGTTCATGGTCGTGTGCTTCACCTTCACTGTGTTCGTGATCATCTGCGTCGTCTTCTCCATGTTCATGGTCGTGCGCTTCACCTTCACTGTGATCTTCACCATGATTATCTACTTCTATCATAACTGGTTCAGATTCAGCAAACACATCATGGTCATCTCCAAACAAAATTGCTTGGACTTCAAAACTCTCTCCTGGTACTTCATAAATCAATTCTGAACCGAATTCATCAGAAATCGTTTCCCACTCTGCGTTTTCATCTTCACGTGTATACCAGTGCCAATGATCTAGAGTAGTCTCTTCTTCTAGAGTTGCTGTTAACTCAATACTATCTCCAGTATGATAATGTCCAGAAGCACCTTCAATCGTTACTTTTCCGGATTGCTCAGTATCTTCACTGTTCTGGTCTTCAGTATCTAAAACAGCCCCATCAGACGCACTTAGAATCATTAAGTCATCATTGTCGATCGTATCAAATAGACTCTCTGTCCAGCTTTCCATACTATCACTACTATAAACAAATAAATCAGCTTCATTTACCGCTGCGACATCTTGAGCACTCGGCTCGTAGTGATGTGCATCATCTCCACCACCAACCATCAGACGAATGTCTGCACGATCTCCTGCTACTTGTTTAGTGAACTCATACATTGGATAAAAAGATGTAACGATAGATACTTCTGCTTCTTCATTTGTATCTTCATTCGAATTCTGACCAGACCCTTGCGGCGTGCAGGCAAAAAGCGTAGTCGCTGCTGTCAGCCCAATCATTGCAGAAGCTAGGCGTTTGTGTTTCATATGAAAATCTCCTTTAATCGTTATCGTTTGAATTCCTTTTTGTTCAAATAGAAAGCCACTTTCAAAACCTTCTTGAAAGCAGCTGACTTTTATCTACTAGTTTTAATAATCGTATACATTACGATTTAAAAGATATCATATATAGATACCATAAGTCAATTTTATATTGAACTCTTTTTAGTGTGCCAACATATCTTGTACAATACCTGCTTCATCTAGCTCTGAAGGGTAGTACGTTGGCCAGTGTTCCATCTCTTCCAGTAACTCTGCACGGTCATCTCCCCAATATAGGTGATAGTGGTGTGCTTTTTTAGAAGAAATATCGTGATCACTGAATTGAATGTATTCAGGCATTTCGTCAGAACCATTCACTTTATTGAAAACGAATCGTACGCCTCGGTTACCTTTTTCGTATGTTAAGATTTCATAACCATCATAATCATAATCTGCAGTCATTTCTGTTCCATCTTCTTGATAGAACGTAAAGCTATCTTCGTCAATGACCATACGATCTATATCAGTAATATACCCTTCTGTGTAATACTCTTTATATTCTTCAGCATTCATTGAATCACTCTTATCTGCTTTAGCCTCAAATACTTCATCCAAAGCGCCTGATTCTAAATAAGGATAAACAGATTGCCAGTCTCCTGCCCAATCTGATAACGGACGGTCTCCGACTTCAGCATTATAGAAGAAACCACTATAAATCCTTCTACCTACTTCGTCATTAGCACCATGATCATCAATCTCAACTTCCACTGCTTCCGATTCAACCAGTAACTCATCACTAGAATCTAAAAGTTCCACTTTAATCTGTACGCCTGATTCTGTTGCTTCTCTTGAAAACGTATCAGATGTGAGTCCAGCAACAGGTGCCCAATCACTCGTTTCAGCATCTTTCATATACCATTGCCAATTGTCCACAGTGGTTTCTTCGTCCGGTACAGCTGTTAATTCTATTTCGTCTCCAGTATGGTAATGGTGCGCTAGTCCTTCTATTACGACTGAGCTTGGCTTAGTTTCATTTTCTTCTGCTTTCGCTTCAGTGTGCTCTTCTGCAGAGTCTACGCTCGTATTATCTTGGCATGCTGCCAGTAGCATTCCTAGAGAGACGATGCCAGATATTTTCAAAATCTTATTCATTTATGTACTCATCCTTTTCTTTTTTAAATCGTAATCATTACGATATACAACGTTATAGTATTTTACTTAACCTGTCAATAGTCTTTTTTAAACAAAAAAATTGAACCTCTATTGAAGTTCAATTTCTAAGCTCTATTATTTTAAAGTTCTGACTAAATAGACTTCCTTGCAGAACCCTTTAAGTCCATTTACAATCCTCTTTGCTTTAGACCTTTGCTGTGTCAATCCATATACAGTTGGGCCCGTCCCACTCATCACTGCAACATCCGCTCCAAAAGATTCCATCTTCTCTTTGATTCTTTTAATCATCGGGTGTCTCTTAGCAGAGACTTCTTCTAAAGCGTTACCAGCAAGTTGTACAACTTCTCCGTAACAGTCAGCATTGATTGCTTCAATCATTTTATGATGATCATAAGTAGGGATAGCAGAAAGATCCAGTTCTTCAAAGACGGTCCAACTTGAAATCCCTTTAGGCGGCTTGACCACGATGACCCAACACTGAGGAAAATCACCAATAAGCTGAATTACTTCTCCTTTACCTGTTGCGTAAGCTGTTTTACCATAGATACAAAATGGTACATCTGACCCAAGTTCTTTGCCGATATCTGACAGTTCTTCTAAGGATAGCCTCAAATCCCAAAGTTTGTTTAGCCCTCTCAAGGTTGCTGCCGCATCGCTACTTCCGCCACCTAAACCCGCTGCAATGGGTATATTTTTTTCAATTCCGATATGAACGCCTCTTTTAATTCCATAGCGTTCTTTCAGTAATTTTACAGCTTTGTAAACAATATTTTTTTTATTTAAAGGAATAAAGGCCGAATTGGAAGATAAAGAAATGATGTCTTCACTCAGCTTAGTGAATGTCAGTCGATCTGATAAATCAATTGATGTCATGATTAGTCGCATTTCGTGGAATCCATCTTTTCTTTTATCAATCACATTCAAAGTTAAGTTTATTTTTGCAGGTGCTTTTTCTGTGATTTCCAAGTTCTCCCTCCTTTTTAATATGGCGGATAATCTAGTTACCTCTATCTTAAAGGATTTATTCTAAAATTTAAAAAGTTTCACTTTCACATATTAGCTCTTTTTCTAATTTATTTATTGACCGCCTATTATAGGCTTTCTGTATCCCTTCGTTTCTGATAAACTATTAACTAAAATATTTAAGGAGCTGGATGATATGAATCGTGGTTTACTACACCACTTGGAACTGTATGTATCAAACTTGGAACAATCCGTTCAGTTTTGGGGATGGCTACTAGAGGAATTAGGATATGCACCATATCAGAAATGGGCACAAGGACAAAGCTGGAAGCTAGCAGATTCTTATCTCGTTTTTGTACAAGTAGAAGAACGGTTTTTAGATATTCCTTACCATAGGTGCCGAGTAGGACTGAACCACTTAGCCTTTCATGCCCAATCAAGAGAACACGTTGATCAACTTACACAAAAATTAAAAGAAAAACAGATTCCTGTTCTTTATTCAAAAAAGCACCCATTCGCAGGAGGGGAATCACATTACGCCGTTTATTTTGAAGATCCCGATAGAATAAAAGTTGAAATTATAGCGCCATAAAAAAAACCATCCGCTTTCAGGATATTCCCTGAAAGCTGATGGCTTTATATTGATTGAGATATGTACGAGTTGCTGCTTAGCTTATAAAAAAAAGCAAGTCAAAATGAGACTTACTTTCATCAAACTAATTTACTTTAAAGTTCGCTACCTAAAAATTCTAGTTCAACTGTTTGTGTCAAAACATCGGCATAACTATATGAAACACGTTCATAAGCATTTTCTTCTTTGTTTAATTCAACAATGAACACGGCAGGAAATGTATCTGTCAGTATTCCTTTGCGTTCCGTCGTCTTTTTCCGTCCGGCTTGAGCTGTCAATTTAATTTCTTTCCCTAATTGACCGTCAAGATTTTGCTTTATACTTGCTATAGTAATTGGCATAATCGACTCACCTCACAAAGTTATAACAATAGTATACCATACAAACACGAAAATTAAAAGAACATTTGAAAATAAAGATCAAATTCAAATCATATGTTAAAATATGATGATTCTTTAATAATCTAATCTTTTTGTTATATTAACTACTCTTATTCTCTGTTTCCCATCTCGCTATTCCGTATTATTTTAGCATAGACTATTACGGTAAATTTCTTACTATCACCTTATTCATAATTTATTATCCTATTTTATAAGCTCTTTACGATAATCTTATACTTTTCACTTAAAATTTACAGTCATCTTTTAATTTTTTCTAGTTAATATGGTCGGTTTGAATTTAGAAGTCTGTAGTTCATATTTTTTGACTATTTTATGATTCTAACCTCTAAATTCCTTATCATACTTCTATTCTTCTTCTTAAGAATTTCACGCTAAACTAAAAAATCCGAACATTACTTACTTTAATCGCATGAAAAAGCCTTTGGTTCCGTTCGTTCGGGTATGATAGACAAAAATACCCACCTCACTTTTAGACAATGATGTCCATATTGTGAGATGAGTAGGTATGATTAATTCTTTTGATTGTTTTGCATCACTAGATTCTGTTCAACGAGCGCATCCGCAAGTTTCCCAAATTCTTTCAATGACAACGTTTCTCCTCGTCTTTTAGGATCAATTTCAGCTTGGTCCAATGCGACTTGAAGTTTTTCTTTAATTTCCGGTTCTTTTCCATAAGCTACTTGAAGATTGTTCCACAAGGTTTTTCTTCTTTGAACAAAAGCAGAACGAGCTACTTGGAAAAAGACGGTTTCGTCTTTTACAATAACTTCTGCATCTTTTTTACGCGTCAATTTAATGACTGCTGACTCTACATTTGGCTGAGGCGTAAACACTGTTTTGGGTACGATAAGCGCTACTTCGGCATCCATATAATATTGAACAGCAATCGAAAGGGAGCCGTAAGCTTTTGTTCCCGGACTTGCGGATAAACGATTCGCTACTTCTTTTTGCATCATCAGGACTAGACCATCGATTGGCAATGATGATTCTAAAAAATTCATGATAATCGGTGTAGTGATGTAATAAGGTAGATTAGCAATTACGACCACTTTTTCTACATCTTTTAAATATTCTTCTTGAAAGGTTTTCAAATCTACTTTCAAAATATCTTGATTAATCACTTTGATATTTGAATATGGAGACAATGTATCTTTCAGAACTGGAAGCAGACGATGATCAATCTCAAAAGCGATGACTTCTTTTGCCTGTTTAGCAATTTGTTCAGTCAGAGCGCCAATCCCAGGTCCTATCTCTATTACAGTTGTACGTTCATCAACTTCACCAGCGTGGACAATTTTTTCCAAAATATTTGTATCAACAATAAAATTTTGTCCGAGACTTTTCTTGGCAGCTAAACGGTATTTATCCAGTATCGCCTTTGTTCTAGCGGGTGTGGCAATTTCTTTATATTCCTCCATTTGCTTCCTCCTTTCGTATTTTCATCAGTGTTTTTTCGACTTCTTCCTGAGTAATACCAAACATGTTCAACCTTTTTTCTAGCTGTTTACCGTTAGTATACCCAATTCTTAATTCATTACCTAGTTTAATTCTGAGCTCTTTTGAGTGTGGTTTCCCAATCAAACCTTCGCTTAAAAGAAACTTCTTTTCAATAGCTGGGAGTCTATCTATACGTTCACTATATAATCCATCTAATGCTTTTTGGATGGTTTCAACTGAAGCATGCTCAATGCCCAAGCTACCTTTTTTGTTTGGTCGAGCTTCATCCCGATTTAAAAAAGCATGCTTTACGCCAGGTATGTTTCTGGAAATGATCTTGCGGATTTTTTCTCCTGGCACGTCAGGATCTGTAAAGACAATGACGCCTCGCGTTTCTTGTGCAAGCACGATTCTCTCCAGGATTTCTTCATTTATAGCAGAACCATTCGTTTCGATCGTATCCGCGTTAACGGCTAGTTGAATTCTTTTAGTATCATCTCTTCCTTCAACGACGATCATTTCTTTTATTTTTTTCAACTCACGACTCCTGTCTTAAGTCAGTCTGAACAGCTTATCAGCATTCTTCGTGGTTTGAGTAGCAACTTCTTCAACCGAACACGCTCTTAAGCGCGCAATTTCTTCTGCAACGAACCTTACGTAACTCGGTTCATTTCTTTTTCCGCGATAAGGCATCGGTGTTAAATAAGGAGCATCGGTCTCAATCAGTAATCGATCAAACGGCACTGCTTGAGCCACCTCTTTTACTTCCGGAGCATTCTTGAATGTTACAACCCCACTTAAGGAGATATGCATTCCTAAATCAAGGAATTTTTCCATCCAATACGTATCGACGTTAAAACTATGCATGATTCCACCAATATCCTGAATCTGTGCTTCTTTTAAAATGTTATAAGTATCTTCGGTCGCATCACGATTGTGAATACTAATGGGTAAATTTAATTCTTTAGCGACTTTGATTTGTCTCTTAAAGGCTTCGTGTTGAGATTTTTTTGAAGCGGTGTCCCAGTAATAATCCAGTCCCATCTCACCCATTGCAACGACTTTTGGAAGCTGTAACTGCTGAATCAACTTTTCTTCAACTTGATCTGTATAGGTTTCTGAGTCTGTAGGATGCCAGCCGATAATGGAGTAAACCCCTTCGTGATCTTGGCTAAGCTGTAATGCTTTTTCAATTGTTGGCGTATCAAATCCTACGATGGCCATCTTTTTAACATTCTGTTTTCTAGCTTCTTCAATCAGTTCAGCTTCTTCGCCTTTGAACTTATCGACATTCAGATGTGTATGTGTATCAAAAAACATATAACCTAGTCTTCCTTTCTTTTCTTATTCTAGAACCAGTCAAAACGAAAGAGCCAGGACGATCCCTAGCTCTTTACTGATTACATTTAATCGATTGTCCACACTATGCTACGATCGATCCGTTAGGCATATGCATAGGCGCCTCGACAACTGTCAAATTCCCTTTTTCATCTTCTGCAGAAAGAATCATACCCTGACTGATTTCCCCACGCATCTTACGTGGTTTCAGATTCGAAACGATCACAACTTTTTTGCCGATCAATTGATCAAATTCTGGATAATATTCTGCAATGCCAGAAAGGATTTGACGGTGTCCACCTTCATCGTTTGCATCTAGTCGGAACTTCAGTAATTTGTCTGCATTCTCAACTCTTTTACAAGAAATGATTTCAGCTACTTTTAGTTCCACCTTATCAAACACATCGTATTTGATTTCTTTTTCTTTAACCGAAGATAGTTGAACCTCTTCTGGATTCCAATCTTCTTCGTCTTCTTCCTCTTGAATTGGGCTAGTTGAAGCCATTGCCTCTTGTATGGCTTCAATTTCTTCCTCTTTATCCAATCTTGGGAAAATCGGTTCCCCTTTCTTAACAACAGAAGTATTTTCAGGGAATTGTCCGAATACAACTGTTTCCCAGGCAGTGCTTTGCTCAGTAATACCCAATTGTTCAAAGATTCTAGCAGGTGTTTCAACGAGTACCGGCTGAAGTAAAATGCCTACGATTCTTAGGCTTTCAGCCAAATGAACCATCACACTAGCTAGATCTTCTTTGCTGGATTCTTCTTTTGCAAGTACCCACGGCTGTGTTTCATCAATGTATTTATTTGTACGAGAAATCAACGTCCACACTGAAGACAATGCTGAACTGAATTGCATCGTGTCCATATGTTCGTTGTATGCTTTTATCGATTCGGTAGCAGTCTGACGTAGAGTTTCATCAAATGCTGTTACGTCGCCTTTATATTCAGGTACTTGACCGTCAAAATATTTGTTGATCATCGCTACCGTACGGTTTAATAAATTTCCAAGGTCATTCGCTAAGTCAAAGTTCATACGGTTTACGAATTCTTCTGGAGTGAAAATACCATCACTTCCGAACGTGACTTCACGCATTAGATAGTATCTTAAGGCATCCAAACCATAACGTTCAACAAGGAACTCAGGATAAACGACATTTCCTTTAGATTTGGACATTTTTCCATCTTTCATCAATAACCAGCCATGTGCAAAAATTTGTTTAGGTAATGGCAAGTCAAGAGCCATCAACATGATTGGCCAATAAATGGTATGGAAACGAACGATTTCCTTACCGACCATATGCACATCTGCTGGCCAGTATTTTCTGAATTGTTCAGGTTGATTTTCAAACCCACCTAAATCAGGATCATACCCTAGCGCTGTAATATAATTAGATAGTGCATCGATCCATACATAAATCACATGTTCAGGATTCGATTGGATTGGAACGCCCCAATCAAATGTTGTACGAGATACAGCTAAGTCCTCTAGACCTGGCTTGATAAAATTATTGATCATTTCATTTTTTCTAGATTCTGGAAGAATAAATTCAGGGTGATTTTCGTAGTAATCCAGTAATCGATCCGCGTATTTACTCATCTTGAAGAAATACGATTCTTCTTTTACCCATTCTACTTCGTGTCCGCTTGGAGCGATCCCGCCTGTTACATTTCCTTCTTCATCGCGGTATACTTCTTCAAGTTGTGTTTCTGTAAAGAATTCTTCATCAGAAACAGAGTACCATCCAGCGTAATCTCCTAGATAAATATCTCCTTGTTCAAGTAGTTTTTCAAATATTTTCGCAACCACTTCTTTGTGCTGTTTATCCGTTGTACGAATAAACTGATCGTTTGAGATCTGAAGGGTTTTCCATAAATCCTGGATGCCTTCTGCCATACCGTCCACATATTCTTGCGGTGTCTGACCTAAATCTTTTGCTTTTGTTTCAATTTTCTGTCCATGTTCGTCTGTTCCAGTTAAATAGAACGTGTCGAATCCTTGTAGTCTTTTATAACGCGCTACAACGTCACAAGCAATCGTTGTATAAGCATTACCGATATGCAACTTTCCACTCGGATAATAGATAGGTGTAGTAATATAAAATGAATTTTCTCCAGACAAATTCGTGTCCTCCTAGATAATTGATACTTATTTATAAAGATGCGCACACCTTATTCGATCGTCTATCATTCTTTAATTGAATACTTGAATAGTATAGCATACAACAACAGTAGTTTGAAGACGAGAACCATAAGCCTGCCTTAGGTTGGTAAACAGATGAGCTTAACTTGCTTTACATCCAATTTTCAAGTTGTATTGTATCAAAAATCGACTATAAACTATTGAGATTAACTAATCAAACTGTTTTTTACCCCCATCCGTTGATAACAAAATAACTGCCTCAAAAAAACGAAGCAGTTACAAAAGATTTAAGGAATCAAGTTCAGTTTTTTTAGAGCAATTTCAATACCGTCTTCAGAGACATCTTCTGTGATCATATCAGCAACTTGCTTTAATTCTTGCCAACCATTTCCCATTGAGACACCTGTTCCGACATGCTGAATCATTTCGAGATCATTCAAACTATCGCCAAAAGCATACGTATCTTGGATATCAATTCCTAATTCTTGAATGATCCGATCAATTCCCGTAGCTTTTGAAATCCCCGCACTTATTACATCAGCAGTATAATCATTTGATCTTGTAAAGTGCAGTTCTTGAAACTGATTTTTATAGGCTACTTCCTCTTTTTTGTCTAATTCTAAAAGAACCTGACAAATATCTTCACCTTCGAAGTCTTCTGGTTTCGGTGGTTTTCGAATCAAACGACTAAACAATGACATCTGGATACGGTTTGGAATCAATTTACCAATGTGTTTCAAAACACTCAAAACAGAACTCCTTTTAACTAGAGAAACGAAGGAATTACTATAAATATCTTCTGTTCCACACAGCACAATTCCTTTACGATCTTGTGCAGCCTTTTCCATTAGACGACTCAACACATCTTGTGGTAAAGGATTTGTAAATATTGGTACCCCTTCTAAGACAACCAACTGGCCATTCATTGCGATATAGCTGTCGATTTCCAGTTCTTTTCTAACTTCTTCTAACAAGACTGTTGCTCTACCTGTTGCAATGACCGGTAAAATCCCTTGATGTTTTAGAGCTTTTATAGCTCTTTTAGTGGATTCAGGAACGTGATTCTGACTTGATACCAGTGTACCGTCGATATCAAAAAATACGACTTTCTTCATAGACAAACTCGCTTCCTAAAAATTTTTGTAATGCTAAATTTTTATGATCTTTCAAATATCTCGTAATAGTTTATTTGTAGAATTTTTCTATTCTCTATTGTACCATTCTCTTCACTCTAATCATACTAAATGAAAAGGGGCCTAGAATATTCTCTAGCCCCTTCTTCCCACTTATTATATGTTCATTCTTTCTATTAATCAGTATCTCCTGGATTTGCCCAGATGAGTTCACTCAATGCTTCAAGTAAATCAGGGTCAATATCCAGTGCCAGTAAACCACTGATGACTCTGGCACTATTTCTACTTTTACGTACTGTTGTATAAATTTTTTCTTTTAAATTCGTCGATAACTGTGCTCGGTCTAGAAAACTGAAGACTTCTCCAAGCATATCATTTTTCTTGGCTGAAACGCCTTTGAATCTCACAAAGTACCAAGCATCGATATCTTGTTCCGGAATCTCGATTGTCGTGAATCGACCTTTTTTCGCAATGTTAACATCCACTTTCTGATCTTTCACGTACACTTCCGGTTCGCCGTCATATGAGAAGCCTACGAACGTTAAATTGAATTGTCTCTTTTCTGGTAGGCAGTCTAGATGACCTTCAGGCTGCTGAATCTGGAATATAGACCAATCGGTATCTTTTTCATGCCACTTCAAGGACATTTTCGTTGTCCCGTATTCTGTATTTTTTGCAAACCCATCATCTTCGTACATAGAGAAGCTGCCATCTGCTCCTGCAAAGATTTTGATATCCATATTCTCAGGATTATCTGTTCCATTTTCACATCTTTGATCCATCGGAACAATCCCGCCGGCTTTAGCAAATACCGGCATAGTTGAAGATGGTCTATATACATCAAGGACTCTACCACCTTCGTAGACTCTACCGTTAAAGAAATCAATCCACATACCTTCTGGCAACCAGGTTTTGACACGTGCTAATCTCAAGTCTCCCTTGATTGGTGATGTGATTGGTGCAACCAGCAATTGCGTACCAAAGTAGTATTGGTTTGGCACTTCATATGCCTCATTTTCCCATGGGTGATGATAGTACATCGGACGTATCAATGGGAAGTTATCTTTATGTGTTAAGACATTCATCGTGTACAGATAAGGAATCAGTTTATGTCTTAACTGCATGAAATCCGTAACGATTTTTTCGGCTTTCGCACCGTATCTCCAAGGTTCTTTTCCACTGAATTCACCATCTTGACTGTGAAGTCTGTTGATAGGTGAAAATACGCCAAACTGAACCCATCGGATAAATAACTCACTGTCTTTGACACCTCCAAGATGCCCGCCGATATCGTGACTCCACCAATTGTAGCCTACATTTGATGCAGTGGATGTAAAGTATGGTTGAAAACCTAGTGCATTCCATGTTGAAGCTGTGTCTCCAGAAAAACCGATTGGATAACGGTGAGAACCTAGCCCTGCATAGCGTGAAAAGATCAGTGGACGATCGTTTCCTCTTCCATGATCAAGAAAGTGATAATGATTTAACATCCAAAGCGGATCCAAGCCTTCCACTTTTGTGACGCTTCCTTGCTGCCAATCTATCCACCAGAAATCAACACCAATTTCTTCGTGGGGATGATGAAGATATTCAAAATAAGCATTTAGAAACTCCGTATCTGCAATATCAAAGCTTATTGGCTCATTGTTTTCGACATCTACGTTGAGTTCTTTAGCCATTGGTTCATACATTTCTTCAAATGGCTGAACACCGTTTGCCGGATGTAAATTCAAAGTTGTTCTCATTCCATGTTTATGGAGCCAGTTCAAAAACTCTTTCGGTTCCGGGAATAATTCTTTGTTCCAAGTGTAACCAGTCCATCCTGATCCATATTCTGGTGGAATATCTGTTACATGCCAGTCCATATCAAGCACCGCTACAGAAAACGGAATGTTCTTTTCTTCAAATTTTCGAATGAGTTTTTTATAACCAGACTCTGAGTAGGCATAATAACGACTCCACCAGTTTCCTAAAGCATACCTAGGTAGCATAGGAGTATGTCCTGTCAATTGGTGATAATCTCTTAGTGTTCCTAAATAATCTCGCCCATATCCTAAGAAATAAATATCCACGATATCTCCTGGTCTTTTCTCAACCCAACCATCATCCGTAAGACGCATTGAGCTACTATCATCAATAATAGAATAACCATTTTTACTCATTAGACCTTCTTCAAGTTCAATTTCACCATCTGAAAAATCTAAGGTTCTAGCTGTTCCTTTTAACGTATCCGGCTTATCTCCGAAATACCAACTACTATGGTATAGACTGTAATTACCTAAAGCTTCAATGTGTAAATTATTTTTAGTGAAACCGCCTCTCTCCTTATGGAAATTCAAATGAACATGAGACGTGATAATTTCAATATAATCATCTGTTTCTTTTAACTTAAATTCAGGTGTTTCAAAATTTCGGTTCAATACTGTTTGAGTAGCAGAATCCTCAAATTCTGAGCTCGGGTCATATTCTACTCGAATCATCGCTGATGTTAATACAGAAAAGCGATAATTCCCCCAAATAATTTGAGATTCCTCAGGGGCCACTGGTTCTACTTCGATTTTAAATGTTTCTTTTCTTTTGGTTACCAAATGATCGTCTTCCTTTCTGCGAATAACTATTGTAGTTCAGTTTATCATATCTAATAGTATGATAGAACTGCTTTGTCTTTTTTTATTGATTTGGTGACACGTAGCCTGTTCTTTCGATTACATCACTTCAATGGATTTAATTGAAACGTATTGACTATCTAATTTAGATAAATTATACTAAATCCTATATAGAATGCAAACAGCTATGAATAGGCTAAGTAGTTTGACTGTCACTGTCTCAGGAAGCGAATAGATGCTGAAAATTCGCACATACAGATTGAATGAATTACACCTTGGAGCGAACCTTTAGAGGCGCTACCCAGCGTTATGGGTATGAGTGGAAATAGATGTAATGATCTGTTTCAATCAGGGTGGTACCACGGCTATGTTCGTCCCGGTAAAAAGTATAAACTTTTTATGGGGATTTTTTTGTGTTCAAATTTTGACTTTTTTATTAAGGGGATGGTTATACTGAATGAATATAAGACACACTTTGGCGTTTATGGCGTCTGTATAAAGCAGCACGAATTGCTCTGTATTCTAAAAAACTCCGGTCCTTACCAGTACCGTTATGATTTGCCTGGTGGTAGCCAAGAATCTGGTGAAGGGCTAACGGAGACCCTTGTCAGAGAAGTTCTTGAAGAAACAGGACAGAAAGTCTTACAGTATGATCACCCTAGGATATATGATGCGTTTGTTCAGTCCGAAGAATTGGATTTTTCTACACATCACGTTTTCGCATTATATACGATACTGGTTGGCGAGACAGTTGAAGCATTACCAAAAATTGTGGTAGATGGTTTGAATGATTCAGAAGGTGCCCGTTGGATTCCTTTAGAAGAACTGACAACAGAGAACGCTTCCCCACTGATTTTAAAAGTCCTTGAGGAACAAAGAAAAGAACCTTTTTTATTGAATAAAATGCATTTCATTAATTGGAATGTTCGAACAGCATTTGAAACCAAACGACTATAGGAGATGAAGAATGAATATTTTAGAAGAACTGGAATGGCGCGGAGCTATTAACCAGCAAACAGATGAAGAAGGCCTAAAGAAATTAACGGATGAAGAAAGTATCGCTTTATACTGCGGAATCGATCCTTCTGGAGATAGTATGCACGTTGGACATTTGATTCCCTTTATGATCTTGAAAAGATTTCAGCTTGCCGGTCATAAACCTGTGATTCTAATTGGTGGCGGTACTGGATCAATCGGTGACCCGAGTGGACGTAACTCTGAACGTATCCTTCAAACAATGGATCAAATCGTTGCCAATGCAGAAAAACTTAGCGGACAAATGCGCCAGTTATTTGAAGCTGGATCTGAGCAGTCAGGTATTAAACTCGTGAACAATTACGACTGGTTGAGTGGTTTGAGCTTCCTTGATTTCTTGAGAGACTTTGGTAAAGAATTCAATATCAATACAATGTTGGCAAAAGATGTTGTAGCGAACCGTATGGATACAGGTATTTCATTTACTGAGTTTAGCTACCAAATCATCCAGTCAGTCGACTTTCTACACTTATTCCAGAATGAAGAGGTTAGACTGCAGATTGGTGGATCTGACCAATGGGGAAATATTACGGCAGGCCTAGACTTGATTCGTAAAAAAGAAGGCGCTGAAGCGAAAGCCTTTGGCCTAACAATTCCACTTCTACTCAAAGCAGACGGTACTAAATTTGGTAAATCAGCAGAAGGTGCAATCTGGCTTGATCCTGAAAAAACAACGCCTTACGAATTTTACCAATTCTGGTTCAATCAGGATGACCGTGATATTGTGAAATACTTGAAATACTTTACTTTCTTATCTAAGAAAGAAATCAATACGCTAGCGGAACAGGTAGAAACAGAACCACATAAACGGGCTGCTCAAAAAGCGTTGGCTGAAGAAATGACAACATTTGTTCATGGACAAGGTGCTCTAGACGAAGCCCTTCAAATTTCAAAAGCCTTATTTTCTGGAGAAATTCAAGATCTTACAGCTGATCAAATCGCAACAACCTTTAAGGACGTACCTTCTTCTCAAGCCAAAAAAGGCGTCCACAATTTAGTGGAGTTCCTGGTTGATATTACAGGAATCGAACCT
This sequence comes from Marinilactibacillus sp. Marseille-P9653, assembly GCF_916618885.1. NCBI lineage: Bacteria > Bacillati > Bacillota > Bacilli > Lactobacillales > Carnobacteriaceae > Marinilactibacillus > Marinilactibacillus sp. Marseille-P9653. The sequence goes on from NZ_CAKAKH010000002.1 coordinate 73,461, forward strand.
TCTCGTCGACAAGCTCGTGAAGATATCAAGAATGGTGCAATCACGATCAAAGGAGAAAAAATCCAAGACGTTGATTACGAGTTGTCTGAAAAAGATAGCTTCGAGAACCAATTCGTGATCGTTCGACGTGGCAAGAAAAAATACTTCTTAGTGAATCTGGAAGATTAAAAAAACGACTGACTCGTCTATTGTTTATCGAGTCAGTCGTTTTTCTTTTAGTTAAAGAATCCTGTTATAGCTTCCCAGATTGAACGGAAGAAATTTCCAATTTGATCAAATAGTCCACTTTCTTCAGCTTGCTGAATCGCATCTCCGAATCGGTCACGGATATTACTAGATAATTGCTCTAGTTGTTCTTTTACTTGCGCTGAATCGATTGCACCTGTCTGTTGATATCTTTCAAAGAAAGCCAGCAAACGATCCAACTGGTCTTGTGAAATGACATTTTGCAGATTGTTATTTGCTAGGGCATCGTTGATAATTTGCTCAATATCTTCTCTGGTAGCCAGTTCTCCTTGGCGTTCTTTCAAATCTGCTAATTGCTGTTTGATTTCAACGATTGCCTGATCAAAACGAGAGGTATCAAAGTCAGATTCAGCATTGTTTTCCTGTGCAATCTGATTGGTTGTCTCAAGCTCTTCTTGCGCTACTTCCATACGATCCTGATCTAATTCTTCACCGTTCACGTCGAACGCTTTATAAATTCCAGTCAAGGCACTTTCACCGGTTACAGGACGAATACTCGCTACCATGATCGTCACATCTTCTACACCTGCCGTGATAGCCGCATTTGCATACTGTTCCTGCGTAATTTGAGTGATATCATCTGGCGTTTCAATCAGTACCTCTACACCAGAACCTTCATTTTCTCTTTGAACGAGCACGGAAGAAATCATACTCGCTGTATTTCCCGATCCAGTTCCTAAGTATTGCTGCAAATCTTCTCCCGTAACATCTACGCTAGCCACATTATCCATATTATCTATTCCTAATATATCAGCTGTTTCCTGTACTTGATCCTGATTTAATCCACCACCGTAAACAAACGTTGGTAATCCCCATGCTTCGTTTACTACACTTGTATCGATTCCAGCTGCTTCAACAGGTGGAACCATGTTGAATGCTGCAACAGAAGTCATTGTCGTTAATAGTGCCATTGCTTTTAGAAGAGTTCTTTTTAACTGTTTCATCTATTAAGCTTCCTTTCAAAATTGTTTTAATTGAGTTACTTTATTATTATATCGACTCTGCTATAGATTTGCACTGATTTAGGCAAATCTATAGCGTTTCTTAAAGTTTCCACTCATTTAAATTGACCTTTTATCTTAATCCATATAGAAAAAGAGTCCTTTCCAAATAATAATTGGAAGGACTCTTCAACTTTTTAATAACGTTTAAATAAAAGCGAATCTTACAGTTGGTTCAACGCTTCTTTAATACTTTGATCTCCTGTTGTTACGTCAAATGATTGACGATAAGTGCGTTCGTGATCTAATGATTGAGCAATCAGATCCGCCACATCTTTTCTTGGGATCGTTACTGGATCTGTAAATTCGTTCATAGCTCTAGTTAACGCGACTTTACCAATTGCCGGTTCATTTTCAAGCATACCCGGACGAACAATCGTGTAGTTCAAGTCACTGTTCAATAAGAACTTATCTGCATAATGTTTAGCAGCGTAATAAGGTTTCATATCTTCATTCCAGTTATCTCTAACATCTGCCTGGAAAGCACTGATCATGATGAATCGTTTGATATTCATATCTTCTGCAGCTTCCATCACTTTTACTGCTCCATCTAAATCGATCATAACCGTTTTATCTACGCCCGTACTTCCGCCAGATCCGGCTGCGAATACAATGGCATCGATATTATCCATTTGATCTTTGATATCTTGTACTGAGCTTTCCAAGTTACCGAGACGTGCTTCGATCCCTTTTTCTTTGAATTTATCTACTTGTTCTTGTTTTCTAACGAATGCAATCGGAGTATGATTCCCCTCTTCTTTTAGCTGTTCAACGAGGTGCGTTCCGATCTGACCGTTTGCTCCAACGACTAATACTTGCATCAATGATCGCTCCTTCAATTTTTGTCTATACTTACTTTAACAAAGTTAAAAACAAAAACCAACGATTACACCTTATCATTGATAACGACTAATGATAAGCATTCTTTTACACTTGGTTTAATAGTGTTTAAAAAAAGCCCATTTGAGGCTTACTATTCTAACAACAGCAGTTCCCTCAAGGTGTCTCAAAGCGACTACTTTTAATGACTCAATTGATAACTTAACAGTGTTGGTTTCCCTGTATGTGGATCTGTGATGATACTAGCTTCAATATCAAAAACTTTACGGAGCACTTCCGTTTTCATAACTTCTTCAGGCGAGCCTGTTTGGATAATCTTTCCTTTTCTGATCGCAATCAAATGATCTGCGAATCTTGCTGCGTGGTTCAAGTCATGTAAGACCATTACGATCGTCCGATTTAACGTTTGGTTCAGTGACTCCAGCACTTGAAGAACTTCCAGCTGGTGAGCCATATCCAAATAAGTCGTTGGTTCATCCAACAGGAGGCAATCCGTATCTTGCGCGAGCGCCATTGCAATCCAAACGCGTTGTTTTTGTCCACCTGAAAGTGAACTGACTGAACGATCAGCTTGATTTAAAAGGTGTGTCTGATCTAGCGCCCAATGGATCTTTTCCCAGTCGTGTGCTTTTAATTGCCCAAATCCTTTTTGATAAGGGGCACGACCGTAAGATACGAGTTCTTTGACTGTGATATCTTCTGGGGTTTGAGGTGCTTGTGTCAATATCGCAATCTCCTGGGCGATTGCTTTAGTGGATTCTTTGTGGATGCTTTTCCCGTCTATCATAGCTGTTCCACTTGATGGCTTAAGGAGGCGCGCAACGGTCTTCAATAAAGTAGACTTACCACAACCATTTGGCCCGATTATACAGGTGATTTTAGATTTAGGTATCGTAACCGAAAGTTCTGAAATAATCTCTTGTTTTCCGTACGCTACTGTCATTGCCTTTGTTCGGATTTCTGACATCCTCTATCCTCCTTTACTCTTCATGCGGCTTTTTACTTTGTGATGCTATCGACTACATTATCTAGAACTTGGTCACTTGCAATTGGACCATAGTAAAGCCAAGAGGTTTCTGGACCAAACTGATAGACTTGATTTTGTTCGACTGCAGGAATATTTTGCCATAGTCTATCTTCGAACAGTTCTGCTTCAGGCCCATCACTGTTTACAAAAAATAAATGATCCACATCCATTTGCGCCAGTTCTTCAAGAGAAATCGAAGCCCAGTCAGCATCACTGGATAAACTAGATACAACTTCTGGAATTTCCAGACCAAGATCTCCATACATAACAGCGCCACTAGAACGCTCAGGGTGCACAACAAACAAACTATTATTGACCATCCACACCGCAGCGGCTGATTCACCTGCCGCGACAGTTGACAGTTCTTCTGCTTTCTCTTGAGCTTTTGCATCGTAAGTTTCTAGAACGGACTCTGCTTTGTCTTCCATTCCCAGTACTTCTCCAACTTCAGTCAATGTCTCGCGCCATTCAGTTGGGCTGGACTTCAATACATAAGTTGGTGTAATCTGTGTATACTGTTCATACATATCTTGCTCAATAGCATCACGTACAATCATCAAGTCGGGTTCATACTCCAGTACAGACTCGTAAGGTAAATCATGAGGAATCAGTGGTACTCCAGATAAATCATCTTGAAGGTAATCTTGAATGCTTTCACCGTCATAAACAGACCATTGAGCTACAGGTGTTATGTCTAAAGAAACAAGATAATCTTCAAGGTACGAACCGAGGATATTTTCAGGATTACTGGGAATCTCGACTTCATTTCCTAATCCATCTACAAGTGTTTTCGGCCCTTGCGCTGCTTCATCTACTGTTGGTGTTTCAGTTGTCTCTTCTTCGGGTGCTTCAACCTCACTGTTTCCGCATGCCGCTAACATAAAGCCTGCACTGAGAACGATACTAGTTGTCCATAATGTTTTCATTTCAAATTCCTCCATTTTTTATGCTTCTGTTGTGATTAAAAGATAGATAAAATACGGCGCTCCTAGAAAAGCTACGATCAAGCCGACCGGCAATTCAGATGGTGCAAAGAGATTCCTTGCAATCATATCGGAAATGAGTAATATCATGGCTCCTATGCATGCTGCAGTTGGCACAAGTCTCTGATATTTGTTTCCAACTAGTTTTCTTGCAATGTGCGGTGCACCTAATCCGAGAAATGAAATCCCACCAGCAACCGATACACTTGCACCAGTAAGGGCAACTGCTATCGCAACCAGCTTGATTCTTTCCTGTTCTGTATTTACACCAAGCCCTGTTGCCATCTCATCTCCCAGCTGAAGTAAATTCAAGGTTCTGGATTTATACAAACTTAATGGAATCAAAATCAATACCCAAGGTAGTAAACTCATTACAGCTGACCAATGGGCGTTCCAGATCGATCCAGATAGCCAGACAGTGACCTGATTAAAGGCACTCTGGTTCATTCTCAACTGAAACAGCGTTAGTACAGCACCAAATCCGGCATTTACCCCGATTCCTACTAGAATCAACCGAATTGGAGTAACCCCATTTTTCCAAGCGACAATATAGATACAACAGGCCGCTAATAGTCCGCCTAAAAACGCAGCAAAGGGTAGCGTCATCATTTGTGCTAACGGTGAAGTGGTTGCTCGGTTAGAAACATAAGTCAAATAAAGAACAACAGACAATCCGGCACCGGCATTGATACCAAGAATTCCTGGATCCGCTAACTCGTTTTGAGTGATCCCTTGAAGCAAGCTTCCCGCTACGCCTAATGCAGCCCCTGCTAAGATAGCGATAAAAAGGCGGGGCAGCCTGAATTCAAAAAGTAACAGCTCGTTACGTCTACTACCTCTTCCAAGAGCCGTTTCCACTAATTCGCTCGGTGATATGGACAAATGCCCTGTAGCTAAACTGAGCAGCCCCATTAGAAAAATTATACCGATCAGAGCTAGTATTAAGTAGTGGATATTTTTAAAGATGATCTTGTGTGTATTCAGATGAGTCCACCTCCTTCTTTTCTGGCCAAGAAAAGGAAGAATGGTACACCAATCAACGCAGTTAAAGCGCCAACGGGTGTTTCATATGGTGGGTTGACCATACGTGCAACAATATCTGCTGTAACCAGTAACCAGGCTCCAATAACCGCTGAGAACGGTATCAACCACCGGTAATCCATTCCTATCATTTTTTTAGTTATGTGTGGAATGATTAATCCTATAAATCCAATTGTACCGGAGATGGATACAGCCGTCCCTGTTAGTAATAAAACAATCAAAATTCCCCAAACTCTGACGAGACCGGTTCTTTGTCCAAGACCTTTCGCCACTTCATCCCCTAGACTCATCAGCGTTAAAGAACGAGATAGTAAACCAGCTGATATAAACCCAATTACAGCTATGATTAACGCGAGACGCACACTACTAGTTGATATTCCCGCTATATTTCCTGCATACCAAAAGCTGATATCACGGGTTACATTAAAATACATCGCAAGCATTGTAGAAGCAGACTGTAACAGTGCACTGACAGCAGCACCTGCTAATGCCAATTTAACAGGTGTCAGTCCTCTTTTAGAAAATAACCCTACAGAGAAAACCATACTTGCACCTAGACCGGCACCGGTAAACGCCCATAAAATCAAACCAATTTGACTAGTATGAGGAAACAGTGCTAAAGCGAGCGCAATCATAAAGCCCGCCCCTGAACTAACCCCCATTATTGAAGGAGAAGCTAAAGGATTACGGGTTAACCCTTGCATAATAACTCCAGATATTGCAAGAAATGCCCCAATCAAAGCAGCCGCCAGTACTCTAGGAAATCTTAAATCATATAGAATCAAATGCTGTGTATTTTGTACGTCAAAACGCAGCAGTGATTCTGTGATCACTGTCCAGTTGATCTGCACTGCTCCATAAGAAACAGAAAGAATCATCGTAACTAAAAGTATCGTAAGACTGATCGCAAAATACGTAGCCGCAGATTTAGATTGAAATCTTTTAAGAATCCTTTGTTTTGTTGCTTTCTTGTTCAATTGTCTTTTTCTGATTTGTTCCATAGCCATTCCTTTTCTGTGGTGTAGACAATTATGAGTAATATCGGTTTTTCTTTCCCTGATTTTTGTCCTTGAATTTGTCGTTATGAGAAGAGACTTGCGCTTTTTCTTCTGCCGTTGGATCTAGAGCAAGCTTGATTTGATTAACGGCATTCGCAGCATCATTATAGGCACCAGCTATTAAGCGAACTTTCCCCTCATAATCTAATATATCGCCAATTGCATAAACGCCTTCAACAGCCGTCTCAGCTTTAGAAGAACCCTCGATATAGTAATCATCTTTCAGATTGAATTTCAGAGCAGGATCATGATGAAAATTCAGTTCATTATCGAATCCAATATTCACAATTAGTTCATCTAACTCAATCTGTTCATCATGATTGGTGTGATGATTTCTGATGCGAACTGAGTGAATATATTTCCCAGAAGGATCCGGAATCAATTCTTTAACTAAAGTATGTGTATGTATCATTGCATCAGAATTTTGAAGCTTTCTAGCATTGAATTCATGAGCTCTGAACGTTTCACTTCTATGAATCAAATGTACTTCTCCAGCTACCTCAAGCAAATCATTTGCCCAGTCCACTGCTGAATTTCCTCCACCAACAATTACCACTTTTTTATCTTTGAAATGGTTTAATCTGTATACGTTATGATGTAAATTTGCTTCTTCAAAATGACTATCATATTGTAGAGGCAACCTTTTGGGATTAAATAACCCTCCACCTGTAGCAACAATGATTTGCTTGCTTAAAAAAATTTCTCCTGAATCACTAACCGTTTCAAATAACTGATCTTCTGTTTTTTCAAATGTAATGATTCTGGTGTTTAACACAATTTCTGGATCAAACGTCAGACCTTGTTCAACCATTTGATCAATGAGTTTAGCACCAGTAAGTGCTGGTAACGCACCAACATCCCAGATTAACTTTTCAGGATAGAAATGTACCTTCCCGCCAAGAGATTTTTGAGTATCGATAATCCGTACCGTTAAATCACGCATCCCTGCATAAAAAGCTGCGTATAATCCAGCTGGACCTCCACCAATAATCGTTATGTCCTTGACTGTCATGATCTAACACTCCTTTTTCTGAGTTGTTCCATAGTGAGAATGATTATCACTTGCAACTTAGTTATAGCATTCACAAGTTGTAGTGTCAAGATATATGCCAAGCATTCAGGTCCTTGACTTTCAAACTCCTTTCTTTTTCCCAAACCAGCTTATATAATCTGTTAGAGAGCTGAAAAAGAGCACCGGTCTTTTTTTCTAAACGAATTTAACCTAAAACCATTTAAAGAGGTGCTGAAATGAAAAAAAGAGAATTCGTGATTCAAGATTTATTAAGTAAAATCTATCAGGAACAATTCAAAGACGGAAAATTACCGAACCAGCGCACCATGGCTGAGACTTATCAAGTTTCAAGATACACGATACAAGAGGCCATCAAAACGTTAGAAGAAATTGGAATCGTTCAGACGATTCAAGGATCTGGTATGTATGTGAAAAAGCAATTTCAGATGAACCCCTTGATTTTTAATACATTGACTAGAACGCCTTACGAACGAATTACTTCACGTGTCATTTCACTCCAAAAGAAAAAATCCACCCCTGAAGAGGAGCAGATTTTTCAACTAACGGATTCTGAAGAAATTTGGACATTTGAACGGGTTCGGATTGTTGATTACAAAATCGAACAGATCGAGCGTTCTAAAATGCCAGTTTCAATGTTCCCTGATTTGACGGAAGAGATTATTGAACAGTCGATTCAGGAATACGTATTAAGCAAAAAGTTCGCTATCTCCCATTATATTACCAGTTATAGTCCAGTGACCCTTTCCAAAAAACAAGCAGAGTTACTGATGTGCAAACGCAATACTCCAGCTATGAAAATCGAGAACAGGTGCCTGCTGAACGATGGAAAAGTTTATGAGTACAGCGAGCTCACCGCAATCGATTATACTTGTACTTATATTACGCCGTTTGATAAAAAGGGTCATCAAGCTCGTAGAACAAATATCTGACTTACGGCGTAAACAACGTACCATCCGGCAAACGGCTTTGAGTCCATTCATGTGGACGGTAAACGACGGGGAATGACGCTGCTAGTTCCTCGTCAAATCCAACACCAATTCCTGGACGATCAATCGGATAGAAATACCCTTTAACCGGTTCTGGAGCATCTTTGAATAATGCTTTTGTGTTATCTTTTAATTCAATATTTTCTTGAATCGCTGCATTGTGTAAGTGAATATTCAAATGTGTATTAACGGCCAGTCCAATAGGAGAAATGTCAGATGGTGTATGCCAAGCCACTCTGATTCCATATGCATCACATAAATGTGCCAATTTAAGTGCTGGTGTAATCCCCCCAATTTGCGAGATATGAACTCTCAAGTAATCCAACTGATGATTTTGAATAATGGATTTCCATTCCATTGGATTATTGAATAACTCACCAATTGCGATTGGTGTAGCAGTCTGACTTCTTACCTGACTTAACCAATCTGTCTGGTCGGGAGGCAAAATATCTTCCAAAAAATAAAGATTATACGGTTCAGATTTCTTGGCGAATTGAACAGCTTGGTTTGGATGTAGTCTTTCATGGACATCATGTAGCATTTGGAACGAATGCCCGTATTTTTCATAAACTTCTTCGAACATCTTAAGGGTTGTATCCATATAGTCTTGCTGATCAAAGTAACTGCCATCAATGGCTTGATCTGGTGCTTGAATACTTTCTGCTGTTCCACCATAAAATCCTAATTGACAACGAATATAACGGTAGCCTTCTGCCATGTACTGGTCGATTTGTTCTGTTAAATTTTCCATTGTATCTGCCACTGCATGTGTATATGCTGGAATCGCTGTTCTAGAGCGTCCTCCAAGTAATTGGTAAAGAGGCATATCAGCCAGTTTTCCTTTAATGTCCCAAAGCGCCATATCCACTCCAGAAATGGCATTATTTAAAACAGGCCCATTGCGCCAGTACGCATTCACGTACATCAACTGCCAAATATCTTCAATTTCATTGGCATCTTTTCCTACTAGTAAAGGTTTCAAATATTCGTCCACGATTGATTGAACGGCTTTTGGTCTAAATTGGAAAGTTGCGCATCCAAAACCAGAAACACCTTTGTCAGTTTCAACTTTTACAATGACGAGATTGTGTCTGTCCGGTCTAATACCGTAACTTTTGATATCGGTAATAATAGTGGGTTTCAAATCACTACTTCCTCTCCTGCTAATCTTTGATCTAATAGTATTAGAACATGAAGGATAGAACGCTGTCAATTTGGACTGATAAACAGTCCATTACACCATTAATACCATTCCAATTAACGCTACCACTCTTTAAAAATCTCTATATATCAACGTTTACTAACAAATGCATTCAGTTTAGGACTGGTTTACGGATGGTTTTTTATTTGTTATGATTCTAACTGTAAACGGACACATCCAATAGGGAAAGGAAGAGGTATATGAAACATCATGATGTTGCGAAACGCATCATTGAAAATGTAGGGGGAAAAGAAAATATCCAAAACGTCTGGCACTGTATGACGAGATTGAGGTTCAAGCTAAAGAACTACGATATCGTAGACCATGACGCCTTACTAAAAGAACAAGCAGTTGTTGGTACAAATCATAAAAATGAACAACTGCAAGTTGTCATCGGAACAAATGTAACCGAGTACTACGAAACGGTTGCGTCACTTTTAGGAATGGACACAGAAGAATCATCAGCTGACGCTGGTTCAAATGGGCCTGCGGAACGCAAGGGACTGATTTCTACTTTCATGGATATCGTATCAGGCGTATTTGGACCAATCGTTCCAGCTATTGCTGGTGCCGGTATGATTATGGGATTGATGTCAGGGTTAAGTGCATTAAATATTATCAGCAATGAATCTCACACTTATATTGTTATTGATATGATCTCAAAAGGTGTCTTTACCTTCTTACCATTCTTTGTAGCTGCATCTGCTGCAAGAATATTCAAAACCAATCAGTACTTGGCGATTGCCATAGCGGCAAGTCTGCAAGTACCGGCTATGACAAACGCCGTAGCTGAAGGTGTCATTGATCAATTCAATTTGTTTGGATTTTTACCTGTTCCAGTCTTTAGTTATGCTGGAACGGTCATTCCAATCATTATTGCCATCTGGGCGTTGAGTCATATCCACCGATTCATTGATAATCTTCTTCCAGAAGTTCTCAGAACTGTCTTTACACCCACTTTATCTCTATTTGTAGGAGGTATTTTAACACTTGTGGTTATCGGTCCTGCTGGTATTTATTTAGGGAACTGGCTAGCAGCTGGTGTTGAATGGCTGTTTGGTGTTTCTCCCATTTTGGCAGGAATCGTCGTTGGTGGTATTCGACCAATTGCAGTCTTCACTGGTCTCCATCATGCAATGACGCCTATCGCACTTCAAAACTTCGCCAACCAAGGATACGACATGCTTATGCCAATGATGTTCATGGCAAACATGGCTATCACTGGTGCTACTGCGGCAATGTATGTAAAACTAAACACCAAAGAAGAAAAGAGTATCGCACTGTCAGCAGTCGTTTCTGGATTCCTTGGAATTACAGAACCTGCATTATTCGGTATTCTGACTAAAAATGCTAAAGCATTTATTGCAGCTACTATAGGTAGTTCTATCGCTTCTGCTTTCATCAGCTTCTTTGGAGTTAGAATCTACGGTTATATTCTATCTAGTGTATTCAGCTTACCGGCTTATGTCGGAGAATATTTCATCTTTATCATTATCGGTATGATCATCGCATTGTCCGTTTCGTTTGCGATCACTTATATGCTTGTACCAAAAACAACTGAAGCATCTAAATAATTGATTCACCAATATGTGTCCTTTTTAATTGAGAGTAAAAAGGACACATATTTTTTATCGAAAAAAAGCTTAGCTATCCACATGATTGGGACAGCTAAGCTTATTCTATGTTAACTATGGTTAGTTATATAAGTTGTTAAAGCCATTTTTGTAGGTAATCCTTCATTATCTCCAGCATGTTGAACTTGCAGAGAACCGATTGCATTCGCATGCTTTGCCGCTTCTTTCCAGCTCAATCCTTCTAAATAAGCATGAAGAATACCGACTGCGAACCCATCTCCAGCTCCAACGGTATCAACAACTTCTTCTACTTTGAATCCTGGTACATTCACTGTTTCGTTCCCTTTTTCAGAAACGAAAGCTCCTTGACTTCCACTCTTCGTAATCACAATTTTAGCACCTTTTTCATGATAGAAACGTGCAATATCTTCAATTCCTGAAGAGCCCATCAACGTTTCACCCTCGGAAACACCTGGCAGAACAACATCTGCATAAGTTGCTAGAGTATTCAAGACTTCTAGCATCTCTTCTGTTGAAGCCCAGAGTGCAGGTCTTAAATTTGGATCAAATGTGATAAAAGTGCCAGCTTCTTTTGCTTTAATCATCAAATGTTCGGTCACTTCTCTGACAGATGCGCTCAATGCCGGCGGAATACCTGTCACATGAAGGACTTTGATTTGGTCAAAATCGATTTGATTTACATCATCAACTGACAAGGTAGAAAAGGCACTCCCTTTTCTATAGTAAGCTGTATCAGGATCATCACCTTTGACTTTGTTTTTCAACATTAACCCTGTTCGATAAATTTCATCAAACGTGACATAATCCGTGCCGATCTTTTCTTTTTCAAGTGCTTCATAGATATACTCACCAATTGGGTCTTTACCCAGTTTTGAAATATATTGGACTGTGTGTCCCAATCTCGAAAGACCGATCCCTACATTGATCTCTGCACCAGCAACCGATTTGTTAAAAGAAGTGGCTTCTTTCAATGACCCGTATTCTGTTGCAGAAAACAACCCCATCGGTTCTCCTAGTAATAGTACGTCTGTCATTCAGTCCACCACCTTATTTGATTTCGTTATATTTATCTACAAATTTCTTAGATATGTCAGTAACACTGGTATAGCCATCGCTTGCAAGGTTTTGTGTCAATGCACTACCAATCCCTACTGCCCAAGCACCATTTGCAGCCCATTCATGCATGTTTTCTAAACTGACGCCGCCTGAAGGCATCATTTCAACTTGCGGAATCGGTCCATGAACATTTTTAATAAATGCGGGTCCAAGTATGCCACCCGGGAAGACTTTAACAACTTCAACACCTGTTGCCATAGCACTTGTGATTTCTGTGACAGAAGCACAACCTGGCAAGTACGGTACGGCATAAGTATTACAAACTTTGGAGATTTCAGGAACAAAGTTAGGACTCACAATAAATTCTGCACCGGCAATAATGGCGATACGCGCTGTAATGTCGTCCATAACGGTTCCCGCTCCGATAACCATATCTGTCCCTTCGTATTTCTTCGAAAGGTCTCTGATAGATTCGTCCGCTTGTGGTGTCGTAAACGTTACTTCAATATTTTTAATGCCACCCTCGTATACCGCTTCAGAAATTTCTGTTGCTTCAGTAGCAGAGTTCCCTCTGATGACTGCAAATAAATAATTTTCTTTTAATTGTGATAATATTGCTTGTTTCTTAGTCATAATTGCCTCCTAATAGTTAGCGTTTTCTTAATATCTAGTATACCTTACTCGGTATACTCACTCAATAAAGATTGGTCTCTTAAAGGGACAAAAAACCAATCCAATTTTTCTTACTTTATATACTACTAGAAGATTTGCGTTTCAAATAATAAAGCAATTTTTGAAGATCATTGATTTGTTCTTGGAGGCTTTCTCCAATTGTCGTATCTTTAATGAGCTTTCTTTCAAGTTTACCGTCGATGATATGCTTCAGACTTGTTTCGTCTTTTCCTCTTTCAAATAGCGCCTGAACCGATTCGAATGGCTGGTGCGTTACAATCTGAAATCCATAAGAATTGTTGATCAAGGAATACCCTGCGATACCGGTTGATTCCTGATAAGCAGCACTCATTCCCCCATCAATCACAACAAGTCTTCCGTTTGCTTTGACTGGTAATTCTCCTTTTTTGGCTTTAACAGGAGTGTGTCCATTAATCACTTTTGCATCCGCTGAATCAAGATCAAATGTATTTAAAATGTCTGTCATGACTTTTTCATCATCTCGAAGTTTAAAATATGGATTGCGATTCTCCTGAGCAACCGATTCATCCTCGATATAGTATCTTTCAAAAGTCGTCATACGGTCCCTTCCATACAAAGGAGATTTTTTCCCTGTCCATGAATACCAAAGAAGATCTGTAGCGTAGTCTTCTGTTTCATGTCTAGAAGAAGCAGCCGTTCGAATATACTCTTCAAACTTATCGAGCATGTCTTTCCCTTTTAAAGACACCCCTTCAAAAGTAAATGAATCTAACTCTCCAGACTCTGTCAAAGGAATACAGCCATGATAAAGTAACTGGCCGTTATAGACTAAATACATACTGCCTTTTTTCAAAAGAAACTTCATATATCTGACTAGTTTTTCGGACTGTTGAAAACTTTCCAGTAGTGTTTGAACAATATGTTCTTCTTCTGGATTCAATTGATAAGGATCGTCTTCTTGAATTTGATTCACTGGAAAATGATTCAAAGGATATTGTTCACCATCAAGTGTGATGGTTTCTTTATCCAAATTAATCTTGTCTAACAGTAGTCGATCATTCATATCAAAATCCGGTCTTCGTTTGATAATTTGTCCTTCAAGTTTGAATTGAATGATGGCAAGTGCCTGATGAACTTTCGTTAATAATTCTTCACTTTCTTCTTGAAACGTATTGGTTGGTTCAACGACTTTTGGCTTGAAGTTTTCGTGAATCCCATACTGTTCTTCCGCAAACAGGAAAAGCGGTCTGAGATTTAATCCATAGGTCTTTTCTAATTCGAATAAATAGCCATACCGTGCAGCGATTCGAAGCATCGTGATCAAGTTCGCTTTAGATCCGTACATCGCACCTATCCAGAGAATATCATGGTTTCCCCACTGAATATCAATAGAATGATGCGTCATCAGCCTCTCCATGACGACTTTTTCCCCGCTCGCTCGGTCAAAGATATCTCCGACAAGATGCAAATGGTCGATAACCAGTCTTTGAATCACTTGGCAAAGCTTAATCATAAAGGTTTCTGCTTGTCCTAAGCTGATGAGTCTGTAAAGGATATTATTGTAGTAAAGATCTTTTTCATTTTGTGATAAATCCGTGTAAAGCAATTCTTCAATTACATAACTATATTCTTCCGGTAAGGCTTTTCTGAGCTTGGAGCGCGTATATTTAACGGCACAGAATTGCATGAAATCGATCAGATCTCTGATCATTTGCATGTACCAGCCTTTATCTTTTTGTTGCGCGTGTTTGCTATTTTTTAATGCTTGTTCGGGATAACTGATAAACAAGTTGAACCAGTCCATTTTTTCTACGGTCCAGTCTTCACTAAAAAAACTTCCAATTTTCTCTCTTAAATTTCCGGCACCTGTTTTCAAGATGTGATTAAACGCCTGATCTGCACCATGAACATCAGACAGATAGAGCTCCGTTCCTTTAGGTAAGTTCTGTATAGCTTCCAGATTGATCAGTTCAGTGTAAATGGCTTCTGGATGTTCAAATTTTTCATTTAATAATTCCAAGTACTTGTTTTCTCTCATATCATACCAGCCTTTTTGTTCGTTCTATTATTCAAGCATGATTCTAAATCGCATAGAACACTGCTTGAATCTAACTCTTTATAGTAGATCATGTTCACTTGCTTTTATCAATTAAATACTTTCCTAATGGACTAATAGACTCTTTTAACTGTTCAGCTACTAGATTCGCTACTAATTCGGCACCTTTTTCACTGAAATGAGTATCATCTATTAAACCATCAGGATAATTTGAATAGATATTTTTATCTAAATGTAAAAAGCATTCTTTTGATTCCTCTTCGCCCATACTTTGAAAACGGATCATTGAGGAATGATGAATATCCAGTAATGGCACTTGTAATTCATCTGCAACGTCTCTAGTAGATTCTGGATATTTCCCTAAGGAGTTTGGGTCTATTTTATACTCTTCCAAAAAGACCCTTCGCGTAACGGATGTCAAAAGCACAGGAGAAGCCCCTTTTTTTCTAGCTGTTTCCACAAACTGAGTTAAGTTTTCTTTATACTCCTTATCGAAAGCGGCATACCTTTTTGGATCTTCCTTTTTTTGATCATTATGCCCAAACTGAATCAATAAAAAATCACCGGCTTTCAATTCATTTGATAATTTATTTAAGCGACCTTCATCAATAAACGACTTCGTACTTCTTCCATTGATTGCGTGATTGCGGATATTCACTTCTTTTTGCAAAAACTTATGTATATACGCTCCCCAACCCGTCATCGGTTTTTCATGTTCTTCTTTGACTGCTGCTGTGGAATCTCCAGCAATAAATACTGTCGGATAGTCATTCTCTTTTTCCATACCAATTTCCCTCCTATATGATGATATAAAAGACTCTTTTTAATTATAACAGTATCAACTTACTTTTTTTATTCAAAGTACTCATTACTATAAGAATTTGAATCACATAGTGAGGAATTAGAACATAAAAAAGCTACTGTATATTTAAATTTTACAGCAGCTTCTTTGAAATCAACTTATATTATTTTATAGATCCTGAATCCTCGTTCGGTTCACATGTTTTTCTTTGTTCATTCGTTTACGAATACTGACATAAACAATCGATAATACAATAGTAGGTATATTAGAAAATATAAATATAAGAACGATTAATAAGATTGGGCTACCTATCTCCTCTTGATTTTTGTTTTCCATACTATTACCAAAAACACTAACTCCTACCTCGTCGGCCTCATCTGTTTCTTCTGGGTCAGTTGATTCAACAATTACAGAATCCATGGTATCTGCATAGTCATTCGATGATTCGGGATTAACCCAAGCTGCTATTCCCAGCGTTATTAAAAAAGACATCATTAGACTGACAATTGGTAAAATTAATCCTGGAAATTTACTTTCGGTTTTTGAAAACAGCACTTGCAGCATTATTATGACTCCAAATACAATCAATAAAACTACGTTTGGTGCTAATACCGCTATAATATTCGTCATTGAATTTTCTCCTTTTATATGTAATTTACAAATCTTGTATTCTCGTCTTATTAACTTGGTCTGATTTTTTCTGTTTTTCTCTTACACTATAATAGATAGCCAGACAGATCGCTGTTGGAATGTTAAAAATAAGGAGAGAAGATACACCCATGGCTATATATTCTCCTGTGGATGTGTCGTCATAGATAGGTTCACTTTCGTATACCTCAGTCACTTCATTCCCTTCATCATCTATGTAAATTACACTCGATTCTTCTATACTATAGCCACCCATAGACAAAATAGGTAAAAACGAGCATATGAAAAACATAACAGGAATCACTAACCCTGGCCATTTTTTCTCTGATTTCGATAAAAAAATCTGTAGCCAAATACCTCCTGCTAATAAAAGTAATGCCACAATAGAATTAAGACCCCTGTTCATTTTCCTCCTTCGTTTTACGGTATTCTGAAATCAATAGTTTTGCTGTATTGAAATCCAGTTTATCTTCTAATGCCAGTTGCTTTATTGTGGAAATGTAAGTATCTGCCTGCTGTTCTTCATTCAGTTTGATTTTTTGGATCAATCGATCCAGTCTCAACCTGACTGTCGGATAGGTCACACTATATTCCGCTGCGACTTGTTTCAGTGACCCTGATGCAAGCAGAAATCGTCTGATAAACTGGATATCTTCATCGTCCAGCTTACTGATCCATTGCGGGATGATGTCCATCACCGTTCACTCCTTTAATAAAATTTGAATTTAATTAATTTTTTATTTAATAAAATGATTATATTCTTTAATATTGTTAAAGCAAAGCATAAAAAAGGTTCGACGCATAATAAACCACGTCGAACCTTTTATAAAACTCTAGACTGAGGATGCGATTATCTCGCACCACCTCCGCCTCCACCCATAGCGCCACCACCGCCACCGATAGAAGTAGAACCTCCAGCCCCTCCAGAAGCATTATAGCCACCACTTTGCATACCTGATGACATACTGTTGGAGAATCCATACATTCTATGATAACCACCATAGAAGACCGGATAGTGTGCTACCCATTCCTGGAATTGTTCTGGATAAAGTTCTTCCAGGCTTTCTACAATATCTGATCCTTTACCATACAATGTGGCCCAGATAATAAAATCTACCCAAGGTAAGGTTTGTCTGTAGGCCAGTGAATCATCCGACTCTAGATCATCTAGATGATTTCCAAACTGAGTGATTCGATCAAATAGTTGGTCGCCTTCTCTACTTGCTTTTATAAAAGAAGACTCACCTCCCATAAACTGAATAGAATCCGTTTGAAGATAACCTTTTTCAATCAAGATTTGTTTGGAATCCTCTTTAATATCATTCGCAAGATCTCTTAGCTTTCTAACATGCTTTTTAGACCAGTGCTTCATATCATCTTCTGTAATCTTACCACTGAGATCTGATGCTGATTCCAGAATTTCCCAGACTCTTTTTTCAAATGGCGCCATGTCTTCTGTATATTGTTCTACCAATTCAATGACCGTCATTTCTTTACTGATCCAATTATTTTTTTGTACGTTATGGATTTTGATTTTTTCTTCTTTTGACCATTTCAATAGATAGGCAAAAAAGTAATCTTCGAAAGATCCGTGTTGAAGTTCATTTAAAAAATAGGCTATATCAAAAATGTCTCCATCTTCGTATGGGATATCTGCATATGTTTGACCTTTATTCTGGCTCTTACGTGCATAGCCCGTAACGATTTTTCCAGCTTTCTTTTTGCGAGATTCTACAGCAAACAATGATCCTCCGATTGCAGCAATAATCGCTGCCACGAATCCAAATATGGCAATTAACGCACCTGTATTGATACTTTCTGCTTCGTTATATGTCGCACCATCTTGTGAACGCTCCAGTTGCTCTTCAAGCGTCTGATCCATTGTTAAATCTACCGTAAATGGAGATTCGGGAAACTGCATCAAAACGACCAGTGCGTCATTTGAGTTCAGTCCTGTTCTAGCGGAAGAAACCAGTTGCCCGTTATCTAATTCCACAATTCCATCGTAACCAAATCCCCAAATCAGCGTGTTCTCTTGGTTGAATTCAAATGGTCCATCAATCGTTATACTGACTGCTTCTGGCGGGATATCACCAAACGTATTGAAATCCCAATTTAGCGCTTGTCCGTCATCTAGTTGACGAACCAAATCAGTCACTGTATAGGTTAATTCATAATCATTCAAGCCGTATTCTCCGATTCCCCAAATGAGTTCTAATCCATTTTCCGTGCTCATTCCGTAGGTGCCTGCTTTTTCTTCACGACTATTATCAAAATCCCAATCTGGATTGTACGTATATCCTTCCACGTAAAAGTCTTTGACTTCTGAATCATTCAAGTTTTCCATATTGATGAATAACTCTGTTCCTTCTACCATATTCATTTTTCTATGCTCTGTTATAATACCTGAGCCATCTTCTTGAAGTTCAACTTCGATTTCCATTGACGGCATTGTATTTTCATCTTCTGCTGCATGTACAGTTTGTCCTCCAACAACTACACCAAACCCGACTAAACCTATAAAACAACCCACTAGTTTTCTCATCTCTTTTTCCTTTCTTTTGTTTTCTGATTTCATCTTACCAAAAGAAATATCCCTTTCATACGGACCTAAGACTGATTTTTCGGATCATCTTAACTAATATTCAGTATTTTTTGTACTGTTTTTACGATTATTATCCATTCCAGTTTCCAGGGCTCCACAATGTTCCATCAAGTTCTCCCTGTAACTGTGTTTTTCGTTTTTCTTGTTCTTCTATCGTCTCGATGGTCGCTTGAATGAGTGCTTTCTGTTTATAATCTCTGCTAGTTTTGAATAAGTTTGTCAACTTGTTCAGTAGCCATTCTTGTTCTTCCATGCATTCAATCTCCTTTACGTTTTATTATTCACCTTTTACTGATGCATTTGATCAATATGCATCGCAAGCTCATCTAATTCAATCCGATTATCTTCTAATAATTCGATTGCTTTCTCGATTACAAAAGAACTGTCGTCAGAGTCAAGCGTTTGATGATCAATGGTTTCCAGTTCCTGAATTATCCATTCTTCTCGTGACCGCAAAGAATCCGGTCGGTCAATCGTCAACCATTGCTGGTACCTGATCAAGAGTTTCATTTTTTCGTCTTCTGTCATATAGGAAAACTGGAAAATCTCCAGCGGCTTCAAGTAATTCATTCCCGTTTTTCTAGCAAGTGCTTGATAAGGCTTGGTCAATTCACTAATGCTGAATCCTTCTTGCCCACCTGTTTGATATTCTTTTTCTCCTACCCCGATAACCAGTACTAAGCCAAATTCTTTTCCTTTTAACTGATGTCCTCTGTGACCGAAGGCAAAGTGTTCTTCTAACACTTCATCCTGCCAGTATTTCAACAGTGGCGGTGAAGAATACCAGTAAAATGGAAACTGAAATAAGATTTTGTCATGTGCTTTCAATAAGGTTTGTTCTCTTTGTTTGTCGATTTTACCGTCTGGATAGGTTTTTTCTAGATGATGTAACGTCACATTTTCTGACTCTGGAAATGATTGAACCAGAAATTGTTGACTACTCGATTCATCTAATTCTGGATGTGAAATAATGACTAATGTCTTCACTTGTATGCTCCTTTAAATAATTGATAAATCTATTTTATTTGATGATCTTCCCGTTAATAGTATAACAAATTCCTTTTTATAACACCTTATTATTAGAACTTATAGTATAAATGAATTACAATGAAAATGATCATGAAGAAGGAGGAAGTAAAAAATGACAATGAAGAAAATCATCAATAATCCGGACCAGATAGTAGATGAAATGCTAAATGGTTTAGTCTTTGCGTATGATTCAATTGTAGAACGGATTCCAGAAACGATGGTTGTCCATCGGAAACATGAAAAAAGTGGTAAAGTTGGCCTCGTCAGTGGTGGCGGTAGCGGTCACGAACCTGCACACGCTGGTTTTGTAGGACAAGGTATGCTGTCTTCAGCAGTGGCTGGACAAGTCTTTACATCTCCTACACCAGACCAAGTGTTAGAAGGTATTAAGGCCGCTGACGAAGGCGAAGGCGTCTTTTTAGTCATTAAAAACTATACTGGAGACGTTATGAACTTCGACATGGCAAAAGATTTGGCCGAGTTAGAAGACATTGAAGTAGAATCAGTTGTTGTAGATGACGATATCGCCGTAGAAGATAGTACCTTCACAGCTGGTAAACGTGGTGTAGCCGGAACGGTCCTTGTGCATAAGATTTTAGGGGCTGCCGCTGAACAAGGCATGTCTTTAAAAGAAATCAAAGAACTTGCTGACAAAGTCGTTCCAAATATCGTTTCAATTGGACTGGCATTAAATCCAGCTACAAATCCAGAAGTCGGAAACCCTGGTTTTGAACTAGCGGCTGATGAAATTGAATTTGGTATCGGTATACACGGAGAACCTGGTTACCGTCGTGAAAAACTGCAGCCTTCTAAAGAGTTGGCAAAAGAACTGGTGACGCAACTGAAAAAAACATGCGACTGGTCTCCTGGAGACTCATATGCTGTTTTAGTGAACGGTATGGGTGCAACACCATTAATGGAACAATTTGTATTTATGAATGATGTGAAAAAATTACTTGTGGATCAAGAAAGCTTGAACCTAGAGTTCCGTAAAGTTGGAGACTATATGACAGCAATCGATATGGAAGGTGTTTCCCTTACAGTATTGAAGTTAGAAGATCCTAAGTGGGTAGACTATTTAGATGCTCCCGTGAATGTTATCGGTTGGTAAGATCAAAAACAAGAAAGGAAGAAAAACATGGTTGAATTAACTACACTAAAAAAATGGATAGAATTATTTGCACAAGAAGTAACAGAAAACAAAGAAACACTAAATAAACTAGATTCTGATATTGGTGACGGTGATCATGGTAGTAATATGGTCCGTGGCGTTACTGCTGTTAAAGAAAAAATAGATGGTTCTGAGTATGACAACTTAACTGATTTTTTCAAAGACGTTGGAATGACATTGGTCAGTAAAGTCGGTGGGGCTTCAGGACCCTTATATGGATCTGCCTTCATCTCTATGGCGAAAGTCGCAAAAGACTCTGATGACCTAGCAGAACTCATTGAAGCGGGTCTTGAAGGGATTCAAAAACGTGGTAAAGCTGAACCTGGTGAGAAAACCATGATCGATGAATGGGCACCAGTTCTTGAGGCCATAAAAGGAGACGCTTTGACTTCAGAAGTGATCCAAGAAAGTCTACAGAAAACTAAAGACATGAAAGCCACTAAAGGTAGAGCTTCTTATCTTGGTGATCGCTCTGTTGGACACTTAGACCCAGGAGCTCAATCTAGCGCGTATCTGTTCGAAACTCTATTGAAAGCGGGTGTTGTAAATGGGTAAAGAAATCGGTATGTTAGTCGTTTCACACGTCAATGAAATCGCGACGGGTTTATCTACATTGCTTGACCAAGTCGCTCAACATGTAACGATCAAAGCAGTCGGTGGAAATGATGGAGAAGTCGGAACAGACTACGCTCGTATTCAAGAAGCGATGGATTCATTTGAAGAAGATAAAGTTTGGGCATTCTACGATTTGGGTAGTGCTAAGATGAATCTTGAAATGGCCATGGAATCATCTGATAAAGAAGTCAGACTATTCGATACAGCCTTCATCGAAAGTGCCTACACAGCTGCTTCATTGATTCAAGCTGATGTTGGAGAAGATGCCATTGTTGCCCAACTTGATGAATTAAAAATCAAAGAGTAAATAGAAAATAAGCCATCCGAAAATTCGGATGGCTTATTTTTGTGCTTTCTTACTTGAAATCCATTGTTGTATATTTTCAGCTACAACTTCTGGAGATAGAGTTGAATTGTTGATCTTCAGATAATGCACCTGTTTTAATTGGGCTTCTACTTCCCCATCGAAAGAATTCAATCGATGCTTTTCCATACTCGATTTCAATTCGTTTTCTGAGAAGACAAGATTTCTTTTAGACGGTTTTTCTTGAAGTCTCAATTCCGTTTTATTTCTTTTCAGTCTTTCTTCTATATTGGCTTCTAATTCCACGAAATAGACCTGCCCGTTTTGATTGGTGAACATATCCGTTATTTCTCGCAAGAAATCAAAATCTTCTTCTACGTCAAATCCCACAACGACAGTAAAAATTATGCCTTTTGTTTGATTGGTTTTTTCGTTTTCTATAAATGCCTTAAATAATTGCTTACGCATCCAGTCGGATAACTCGAATGTTTCTTTGGTATATCCTAAAAACCTCGCGAAGATATCCAGCGTTTCGTGATTGAACAAAAGCTTGGCATCAATTTTATTTTCCAAAGCTTTCCCTACAGTCATTTTACCAACAGCCTGCGGACCTACTAGTAGAATCAGATCCATATCATCCCTACTTTCGCTTATTTGTTTTCAATAGAATTTTTGAACAGTTCATATAGTTCTTTGTGGTTTCTTTTAAGTGATAGTGGGCGGTAGGTTTCTTTGTCCAAGAAAGCATGTTTTGTCTGTCCTGTTGTTCTGAGTTCTTTTGTGACGCTATCTCTGATTTCATAATCAAGTATCATCTTGACTCCTGTGAATTGCGCCATTTTAGTAGAAATCTCAACAGTTTCTCCAAATTTCACCATACTGATGTATTTTGCCGAAGCTTCCAATACAGGAATCAGTATGCCTTGACTTTCCATTTCTTTATAAGGAAAGCCCATTTCATCCAACATCCACGTTCTCGCTTCTTCAAACCAGCGGATGGAATTGGAATGGTGCACGATGCCCATTTGATCTGTTTCGTAATATTGCACGCGGTGCTGCCAGTTTTTCAAAATATTGTCTCCTTTGAACTTATTCGTATTTCATTATTTTAGCACAATTTCCCGTTCCATTAAGTCCCTTTTCCTAATCTATCGTACAATTCAAATAAAAAAGCTGAATAAGCGGACTTTTCCATCCGTTATCCAGCTTTTTATCTACTCCTTATCCTTCTTCGACAAGCTCACTCGCTTCTTCTTTTGCAATATACTTAAAGTATAATTTCTCAACAACCAGCGTGATGGCATTATCGCAAGATACATTCGCTGCTGTTCCAAAGCTGTCTTGAGTCAGATAAAGTGTAATCAGCAAATTACCCAATATTCCCGTAGGATCAATTCCCACAATTGTCAAGAACGGTAAAGCTGACATGATTGCGCCACCTGGTGCGCCCGGTGCTGCAACCATAGCGATACCCAATGTAGCGATAAAGCTCGTCATCATTCCTAAATTAACTGGCATACCGTAAAGTGTCAGTACCGCATACACACATGAAACAATCGTGACCATACTTCCCAATAAATGAATCGTTGCGCAAAGTGGAATCATGAATTCGCGAATCTTTCTAGATACACCATTTTTTCGCGCACATTCTATATTGATTGGAATTGTTGCTGCGGAAGATTGTGTTCCTATAGCCGTAAAGTACCCAGGAATTTGATTTTTTAAAAGCTCTATTGGATTCTTTTTACGGTATAGACCTGCTACCGTAAACCAAAGTGCAATCAAAGTTAAGTGAAGTGCAATAACAATTAAAAAGACTCTCCAGAAGATCGATAGAATCTCAAATACTTCTCCTGAATAACTTAAACTAACGAAATTTCCGAAGATAAAGAATGGTAATAATGGAATAATGGCTGTGTTCAATACCTTTACGATAATCAAATTGAATTCATCGAATACGTGATACAGGGTTTCCCCTTTGTTATGGGATTTTAACCATGAAATACTCATACCCATAATAAAGGAAAAAGCAATCGCAGCTGTCACGTCTAACATCGGTTCCAATGGAATTTCAAAAAGCGTCGTCAATCCTGCTCCCGCTTCTTGCACATCTGTTTGACCTTGAGCGCTTATAAATAGCGGGAAAATTGCAGAGGCTACGAAATACGCAACGAGACCCCCGAGAATCGTTGAACCGTATGAAATCACTGTAGCTAATCCCAGCAGTTTCCCTGCACCCTCTGTTAAGTCTGATATACCTTTAACGATGAACCCAATGATCATCAATGGAATAATGAAGGCTAATAAACTACTGAATAAATTAGAAAAGGTTACGGGTATTCTCATTAATACTGTAGGAATAAAAGATAATTGCCCAACGATGACGCCTAATAGAATTGCTAGAAGTAGCTTAGGAACAAGTCCTAAGTTCACTTTTTTAATGTTCATATCTCACTCTCCGCTTTATTAGAATTTTTAAATAAAAAAGGTATTTCAACTATTTTATTACACATTATATTCAAACACATTACTTATTTTGCGATTATAAAATATTCCTACAAAAAAGAGCAATGATCCGTTATGAACACGGTTCATTGCTCTTCAAACTTTATATTCTAAGGTTTAATTTGTAACGAGTACAAACAGTAAGGCACCAACAATACCACCGATAAATGGTCCTACAATTGGAATCCAAGCATATCCCCAGTCAGAAGTTCCCTTGTTTTCGATTGGAAGGATCTGGTGAGCGATTCTTGGTCCTAAGTCACGAGCTGGGTTGATTGCATATCCAGTCGTTCCTCCTAGAGAGATACCAATTGAAGCGATTAGAAAACCGACAACAACAGGATTTAATCCATCTGTGAATTCTCCTTGAGTAAAGGCAAGTAATCCATAAACCAATACAGTTGTTGCAATGGCTTCAGAAACCAAGTTATAAGCATTACGGCGAATAGCAGGGCCTGTAGAGAATACAGCTAAAATAGCTTCTTGATCATCTGTAGCTCCAAAGTGTGGCATGTAATGAATCCATACTAATGTTGCTCCAGCAAAACCTCCTGCTACTTGAGCAATAATATAAGGTACGACTACGCCCCATCCCACATTACCAGTGATTGCCATTCCAACCGTCACGGCTGGATTAAGGTGTGCGGGCGATAACCAACCTACAGAATATACAGCTATTGTTACCGCAAGCCCCCATCCAAGTGTAATTAATACCCATCCAGTATCAGTGGATTTTGTTTTTTTCAAAACATTACCCGCTACAACACCGTCTCCTAAGAGAACAAGAACCATCGTCCCTAAAAATTCTCCAATCAATTGTTGCCATAAAGTTGTGTCCAAAATCATTTCCCCTCTCGTTTTTTGAATAATCTATCTGAATAAATGCTTGATTCATTTGAAATAACTCATACACTTATCTCATTTAAATATTATGTACTAAATCATACATAGAGTAAAGTGTATTTTTGATTCTGAAACTTTAGAAAATCTAATTTAACAATAAGTGAGGAAGGAAAGATTGTCTCTTCCCTTCCTACTCTTGTTATCTCACTTTATCTAAACTGACTTAACGTTGTTTCTGATACACGCTGGTCGATTTCTCCAGCACGTTTGTGTTTTTCTTCTTCCGTCCAATTGAACTGTTTAGCAAAATGATCTACTAACGGCTGCTTCAATTCTTTTATACGAGGAACATCAAATAACAATGTTTCCGTACGACGTGATAAAAAGTCTTCTGGTAATAAGGTCATTTCATATTGAATTGCATATTCTAACTGAAGCGCATCTTTTAGTGGTAGTTCGCTATCTGTAACTTGGTCTTTCAATCCGCAAACAATTTCTACATTTGTTCCGTACCAATTTACTAAAGCTCTTGCTTCGTCTTCTTTCAGTCCGATTTCCATCCCTTTTGATGTCTGCTGATCTGCATAATCGCTGAAGGACATGCCATCCGGAAGATCTCCACCAGATAAACGGATATCCGCTGTATCCACTTGCTTAAATGACTGATCTAACTGTTCTAATTCTTTATCAATCGTTTCAAACGTATCATTAGCCATTCTTCTATAATCAGTTAATTTTCCGCCGGCAACAGTTACCAGACCGCCCTTCGAAACGAACACGTCATGTCCCCTAGAGATTCCTGAAGGATCTGAATTGTCTTCATCTTGTATTAGTGGTCTTAAACCTGCCCAGCTTGATTCAATATCATCTAGTGTGATATTTGCCTCTGGAAAACGGTAGTTCACTGCTTCTAAAAGATAGTCAATGTCTTCTTGAGTAATATCAGGCTCTTTATACTCACCTTCAAATGGTGTATCTGTTGTTCCAAAGTACGTTTTCCCACTACGAGGAACAAAGAACATCATACGATTGTCATCCATTCCCGTATCTGCATAAATAGTCCGTCCAACTGGGAGTCTGCTGTGATCAACAACAAAGTGAACACCTTTTGTCGGGAATAGTTTTTTCTTTGTATCGAATTTCGAATGCTTACGTACTTCATCTGACCATGGACCAGCCGCATTAACGACAACGGAAGCGTGGATTTCAAACACTTCTCCACTAAGGGTATCTTCAGCTTTAATCCCAACAATTTTATCAGCATCATCATAAATAAAATCAATAGCTTTAACGTAATTGGTAATCAAAGTTCCTAAGTCATGTGCCTTTTTAATGATTTCGGTTGTTAATCTCGAATCATCGTTTGTATAATCGAGATAGTAGCCTCCACCAAGCAACCCTTCTGTTCTCAAACCCGACTCTTCTTCCATGACCGCTTCTTTTTCGACCATGTAGTGTGCCCATTCGTCTTCCACATGTGCAAGGTAATCGTATAAATGTAATACGACTTCTGCAGAAAATTCATTGAATGAAGCTCCTGGCTCATCATAGACTGGCATAAGCATATAGCTAGGTTGTACAACATGAGGAACGTTTTTGCCAATAACAGCACGTTCTTGTGCTACATCTGAGACTAGTTCAACATCGAACTGCTTCAAGTAACGCAGTCCCCCGTGAACCAGTTTCGTTGAGCGACTAGATGTTCCAGCCGCAAAATCCTGCATTTCAACTAGTCCAGCTTTCATTTCTCTTGCTCCTGCTTGAAGCGCAAGCCCAGCCCCAGTAATGCCTCCACCAATAATCAATAAATCTAGTTTTGTTTGTTTCAGTTTGTCAATATTATCTTTTCGCGTTTGAGCCGAAAAAGTCATACTGCACTCAGCCCTTCCTTATATAAGTTAATCTTCTTGGTTAATTTTTTTCGGTTTGAATTTAAATGAT
This sequence comes from Marinilactibacillus sp. Marseille-P9653, assembly GCF_916618885.1. Taxonomy (NCBI): domain Bacteria; kingdom Bacillati; phylum Bacillota; class Bacilli; order Lactobacillales; family Carnobacteriaceae; genus Marinilactibacillus; species Marinilactibacillus sp. Marseille-P9653. The sequence continues at coordinate 100,701 of NZ_CAKAKH010000002.1, forward strand.
TGGGCAGCCGCTACAGCAGCTTGCCAACCTGCATATAAATCCTCTCTTTTTTCTTCATCCATTTTCGGTTCAAATGAACTCGCTTTTTCCCATTTTGCTTTGATCTCTTCTTGATCTTTAAAGAATCCAGTTGCAAGACCTGCAAGGTAAGCGGCTCCTAAAGCGGTGGTTTCCATAACTTTAGAACGTTCGATATGAACATCTGAAATGTCTGACTGGAACTGCATCAAGAAATCGTTCATACTTGCTCCACCATCCACACGCATGGTTTCTGTTTTCAGACCTGCATCTTCATTCATTGCATCCACAACATCTCTGGTTTGATACGCAAGTGACTCAAGAGTTGCCCGTACAAAGTGGCTCTTCGTTGTTCCTCTAGTCAATCCAAATACAGATCCTCTAACCTCTTGATCCCAATAAGGAGCGCCTAAACCTGTAAAGGCAGGTACAACATAGACACCGTCAGTCGTATCAACTTTTTTAGCAATTTCTTCTGATTCAGGTGACTCTCTAAACATATCCATACCGTCACGCAACCATTGAAGCGCAGAACCGGCAACAAATATTGAGCCTTCCAGAGCATAGTAAACTTCGCCGTTTAGTCCATAAGCTAATGTCGTTAAAAGTCCGTTGCTAGATTGGATCGGTTCTTTACCCGTGTTCATGATAATGAAAGCCCCGGTACCATAAGTGTTTTTGACCATTCCCTTTTCAAAGGCAGTCTGGCCGAATAATGCTGCTTGTTGGTCCCCCGCGATACCAGCAACTGGGACTTTCGTACCGTGGAAAACTGCTTCCATTGTCTCACCAAAGATCCCTGATGAAGGCAAAACTTCTGGTAACATAGATTCTGGAATATTTAGTAACTCAAGGATGTCTTTATCCCATTCCAAATCATATATATTATACAACATTGTACGACTTGCATTCGAGTAATCCGTCGCGTGAACTTCTCCACCTGTCAATTTCCATAACAACCAAGTATCGATTGTCCCAAATAAAAGCTCACCATTTTCAGCACGTTCTCTTGATCCTTCTACTTTATCGAGTATCCATTTAACTTTAGTTGCAGAGAAGTAAGAATCAATGATTAGACCGGTCTTCTTATGAATACTTTCTTTATGTCCATCATTTATCAGTTGATCGGCGATTCCAGAAGTTTGCTTGGATTGCCATACAACAGCATGATAAATAGGTCTTCCAGTTTCTTTATCCCACACAACGGCTGTTTCGCGTTGATTTGTAATTCCGATACTGTCCAGATTTTTCGGTTCAAGACCCGATTCAATCATGACATTTGCGATCACTTGTAAGGTTTTTAACCAGATCTCATTTGCATCATGTTCTACCCAACCCGGTTCCGGAAAATACTGTTCAATTTCTTTTTGAGAACTCCATCTTGGGTCTCCTTTTTCGTCAAAGATAATTGCTCGCGTACTTGTTGTTCCCTGATCAATTGATAAAATATATTTAGACATATTTGCATTCTCCTCTGCATTTCATTGTAAAGGCTTACTATCACCATGAATATTATAACATTCATGATTTAAAGATTCTAACAAGAGCACTTATTAATGATAAGTGAAATGATTTACTTAAACTTCGGTCACATCTATCAAACTATACAAAAAAACCTTCTCCTTTTACTATAAAATAGTAAAGGAAGAAGATTTCATACGCTTATTTCATTATAATTTTTTCAATTACCCCATAATAGATTGGTTGGCGGTAATGATGGCTGTCTTATAGACATCTTCTTCAACACATCCACGAGATAAATCGGAAACCGGTTTGTTCAAACCTTGTAAGATTGGTCCAACGGCTTCAAATCCACCTAAACGTTGTGCCATTTTGTAACCAATATTTCCTGATTGTAATTCTGGGAAGACAAATACAGTCGCTTCTCCAGCAACATTTGAACCAGGCGCTTTTTGTTGCGCTACTGCTGGTACGAATGCAGAATCAAATTGTAATTCACCGTCAATTTCAAACTCAGGTGCCATTTCTTGTGCAAGTTTCGTTGCTCTTTGAACTTTTTCTACTTCTGGTGCATTAGCTGAACCTTTAGAAGAGAAGCTTAACATTGCAACTTTCGGTTCGATGTCGAACATTTTAGCTGTACGAGCACTTTCAACTGCGATTTCAGCAAGTACTTTCTCATCTGGATTCGGATTGATTGCACAATCTGCAAACAAGTATTTTTCTTGTTCTCTACCACGTAACATGATGAACGCACCAGAAGTACGGCTCACACCAGGACGTGTTTTAATAATTTGAAGTGCTGGACGAACAGTGTCTCCTGTTGAATGGATTGCTCCACTAACAAGACCATCTGCTAGATCCATATAGACAAGCATTGTTCCAAAGTAGTTTACATTTCTCAACTGCTCGACTGCTTGTTCTTCTGTTGCTTTACCTTTACGACGTTCAACGAACGTAGCAACCATTTCATCGTATTTTTCATAATTGTGAGGGTCGATGATTTCGATAGTACCTAAATCGAATCCGTGATCTTTAGCTGATTTTGCTACTTCTTCCTTGTTTCCTAACAAGACCGGGTTCAAAATCTTTTCTGACTGTAAACGAACAGCTGCTCCTAAGATACGTTCGTCATTCGCTTCTGGAAAGACGATTTTCAATTCTTTTCCTTGAATCTTCTCTTTCAAACTTTCAAATAATTCCACTACTAATTCCCTCCAAAGTTTGTTTTTACGCTCTTTATCATAACACTTATTCTCTTTTTTTTACAGAAAATGTCTTATTCCATTGTAGGGTTCTCTGGAAGTTTCCAGTCTATTGGTGCTTGTCCGCTCTCAATCAGAAGTTCGTTGGTTTTTGAAAAAGGCTTCGACCCAAAGAATCCTCTGTATGCAGCTAATGGGCTTGGGTGTACAGCTGTTAACACATGGTGCTTACTTTCATCAATCAGCGTTCTTTTTTTCTGCGCCGGCGATCCCCATAAGATAAAGACGATCGGCTCTTCTCTTTCATTCAAAGATTTGATCACTTCGTCTGTCAACATTTCCCATCCTTTATTTTTGTGAGAATGTGCTTCTTTTGCTCGAACGGTTAAAACGGTATTCAAAAGTAGGACCCCTTGCTTGGCCCAACTTTCAAGATAGCCATGTGTCACAGGCTCAATACCTAAATCGCTCTGTAACTCTTTATAAATGTTTCTCAAGGATGGTGGTAACTTAACTTGAGGCTGAACAGAAAAGGCTAATCCATGTGCTTGATGCGCACCGTGATATGGGTCTTGCCCAAGAATAACTGCTTTAACTTTATGATAAGGCGTCCATTCAAAGGCTTGCCAGATTGCTTCTTTTTTGGGATAAATTGTTTCTGTATTGTACTCTTCAACTAGAAATTCTGTAAGTTGCTGATAGGATTCAGTTTTTTCTACTTTTTCTAAAATAGGTTTCCAGTCATTCTTTACCGGTATAGGCAATAGAGCCACTCCTTTTTACTAGAATATCATAAATTCTCTATTTTTATTGTAACAAACCTTACAGGATCTTTTCTAAGTAAACACTGTAAATCTATTTATTTTTTACACCAATCTGTTAGACTTAGAGAGGAATCTACTATTGGAGGAAAACTATTATGATTAAATTAATCGCTTCAGATATGGACGGGACTTTATTAAACGACCATATCGATGTTTCACTGTCAAATGCTCAAGCTATCAAACGAGCGCAATCACAAGGCATCCACTTCATTATCGCTACTGGACGTGACTATCCAATGGCAGCACGTCCTTTGGAAACACACAATATTGAATGCCCAATTATTGCCTTAAATGGAGCTCAGCTTTTCGATGTAGAAGGAAATAATCTATACAATAAGGGTCTTGAGAAAAGTACTGTTAGAAAAATTAGAAGTATTTTGTCCCAATATCCTGACCTTCATGAAGAATTGATGACCAATGAGGGCATTTATTCTAATAATCAAGAAAAAAGACTGGATACAATTGCTTCTATGCTTGCTGATTTGAATCCGGATATTTCTTATGAAGAAGCCATGCAAAACGCGATTAGTCACGCTGAAGAAAATAATGTAAAATTTGTGGAAAGTTTTGACACAGTTCTAGAAGATGACAGCATTGTTATTTTAAAACTATCTGCTCATACAGAAGAAGGCGCACCTATACTTGATCCTTTAAAAGAACAATTAATGAATGAAGTTCCAAAATTAGCCATCACGGCTTCTAGCAAAAAGAATATTGAAATTAACCACGAGTCTGCTCAAAAAGGAACCGCCGTTGCGCAATATGCTAAAAAACTAGGTATTAAAGCTGACGAGGTCATGACGATTGGAGATAATATCAACGACTTGTCTATGTTGGAATGGGCTAAATATGGTACTGCCGTTGCAAACGCGGTATCGGAAGCCAAAGAATCTGCTACCTATTCAACATCCAGCAACTCTCAAAATGGGGTCGCCGAAGCAATATCAAGAGTTTTGAGTGGAAAAATCTACAAAGAATAATGTAACAGGCTTACCGAACAGCTCCTTTGTTCTGTAAGCTTTTTTCTAAATTTTATTCAAAAACTCTGTTTGGTGCTGACCCCCAAAAGTTAGAATGTTACTCTAACTTTTGGGGGTCGGTACATTTTCGATTGTGCGCTTAGTGGTTTCTTTTTTTGTGATATATGATAAAATGAAAAGAATAAAGAGTTTTAATCTTATCTGTTCACTGGAGGAAATCAAATTGACTCAACCTAAGATTACATTAACGATCGCAGGTAACGATGCTAGCGGTGGTGCTGGTATTGGTGCTGACTTAAAAACTTTCGCAGAATACGGAACCTATGGTATTGCTGCCTTAACTGTTATCGCTACAATGGATCCTGAAAATAACTGGAGCCATGGCGTAACACCTATCGATGCTGAAATTGTCAGAACTCAACTCGTGACTGCAACAGCTGGACCGAAAATAGATGCTTTAAAAACAGGTATGCTTCCAAATGTCCCTGTTATCAAGGTCATTGCCGAAACAATTGAAGAAAAGAAACTTGAAAATTTAGTCGTTGATCCAGTTATGGTCTGCAAAGGAGAAACGGAAGTTCTCAATCCGGAAAACGCAGAAGCCTTAAGAGATTTGCTCGTACCCCTTGCGACGATCGTCACACCTAATTTGTTTGAAGCCGGTCAGCTATCTGGCTTAGGCACGCTTAAAACAGTAGATGATATGAAGAAAGCCGCTGAACTGATTCATCAAAAAGGTGCTCAATATGTTGTCGTCAAAGGTGGAAAAGCACTAGATGGCGATAAAGCAATCGACATCTTCTACGATGGATCTGACTTCTCAATATTAGAAGCGGATAAAATAGAGAAAGCGACAAATCACGGTGCGGGTTGTACATTTGCTGCAGCTATCACTTCAGGTCTTGCGCAAGGTCTCGAGCCTAAAGAAGCCGTTCTCAAAGCTAAAGACTTTGTAACTGCTGCAATCAAAAATGGATTCGAATACAATCAATTTGTTGGTTCTGTTTTCCATAGTGGATACAGACTCGATCAGCAAAAAGGAATTTAATAGTATTAGAACTTGCAGTGACTCTTTCTTAGGAAGGCGTCGCTGCTTTTTTATTTAAACAACAACAGAAGGTAACAGATCTTCCTTTCAAAACGTTATTATAGGTAAGGGATAGCAGAAAGGACGAACCAATGGAACCAAGAGCAGATATCTTCATTACAATCATAGAAATGATAGAAAATGTTGGATTTCCAATTTTCATCTCATTATTTCTACTGCATCGTATGGAAGCGAAACTGAATGCGGTCGTGCAAGCTGTTAATCAGCTAGCAGCTGTGCTCACTCAAAAGAACCTGTAAACTCATAAAAACCACAATCTTATGATTGTGGTTTTTTTGTAAAGAAAGACTGACCTTTGAAAACATTCCTTATTTTTAGCCTATTCGATTTTTATGATATCGGTGGTATAATGTGAGTAATCACTAGTAGTAAAAGCCAAACGAACACAGAGGTGAAAGAAAATGATTCGTCTATTCATTAATCATGCTTACATGTCTATGCAGAATCGCATGATCGTCAAATCTGCATCTGGACAAAACACCTATTTGATTGTAGGAAAATGGGGTCGTGCAAAAGACGCACTCTCACTTTATTCTATGAGTGGTGACCGGTTAGTAGAGGCAAAGCAGACTTTGCTATCTCTATTTCCAAAATTCGATTTTTATATAGAGGATCAGAAAAAAGTTACTGTTAAAAAAATTCCAGGCATTCAAGGGCTAAAAAAACCTTATTATGTCGTTAGCCAGCTGAACTGGATTATTACTGGTGATTTCGTTGAGCAAAAATATGTTGTCAGAAGTGCCTCTGGAGTCATCATGCGTCTTGAAAAGAACTATTCCTTTCAAGGAGACTTTTATGCACTAACGATTGAAAAAGAAGAATACGCTCCTCTCTGTTGCGTACTCGCTGTCATTATTGATCACTATTCTGCTAAAAGAGATACGCCTTGGAAACAATACAAAAAAGAAAAATATAGTCTAGGTTTTATGCATCCCTTTACCTTTTTAAAATAAGCAAAAGATATTAGATTTTTGCTTGATCATTTTATTTATGAGAAGATAATAGTAAGAAATCCTTAGGAGGCTAAATTAATGGAACTAGTTATTACACCATCTGCGCAGAAAAAACTGACAAATATATTAGAGAACCATTCAGGTAAATTGTCTCTTCACTATCATGAAGATTTTCAAGGTTCATATGCTTGTAGTATTCGAGGAGTATTTCAGCTTAAAATAACTGAAAATATCTCAGAAACTGTTGAATCATTGGATACTCACTTAGGACCTATTTATGTAGAGCCAGAAAACAAACAATTCCTAGATGAGGATCCCTCTATTGACTTTAGAGAAGACATGAATACTTTCCAACTTAAAGGTCGTTCTGGATTGCTATTAGATAATTTACGCGTTGTGACGGATTAAAAATAGAAATATTAAAAAATATACCAAGAGAGGAAGGCTATACTTTCTCTCTTGGTATATTTTGCTTTATCACTGTACTCTTTTGAAATACTCGCCTATTCTTTACTACTATCATCAGTTTCAGCTAATTCAGCTAATAAAATTTCGATAAATACAAAAAATATCGCTTGATCATCTAAAAAACGACTAGTCGCTCTTGATACCAACGGTAACGTAATAATTGTATCAAAGTACTTATTCAGAGGACTGTTCGGCGTCATTGTAATCAAAATACTTTCTATACCGTTCGCCTCTATTTGTTTAACAACTTCTTCATAATAAGACATTCCTTTGATTGAAAAGACAATAACCAAATCTTCTTTGGTTAGCGAACTTACAATATCATTCATTAAAATAGTGTCTGATACAAACTCACTATCCATTCCAATTTTTGCCATACGCATGCGCAACTGATGCGCAGCAAGTCCTGTTCTGTTGTTCCCTAAGATTTTTATCTTACTAGAATTTGTCATAGTTCGGCAGACTTTTTCAATCGTACTATCCGTAATATTTTGAGCAATTTGTCTGATATTTTCGCTATAAACGGTCGTAATTGATTGAGCAATCGTCTCTTCTTTGTTTTCCTTTGCCTTATGAGAAATCAAATATTTCGATAATGAAAATCTAAACTCCGAGTATCCTCTATATCCTACTTTTTGACATAATCGTATAAAAGCAGACTTAGAAGAACCTGCTGCTTTCGCAATTTCTTCAGCCGAATATTGCACAATACGAATAGGATCGTTCAAAATAAACAGTGCTATTCGCTTTTCTGATTTAGTAAACATTTCTAAATTTGATTTAATTACAGCTATCGGATCCACTGAAACACCTCTTTTTTATATTATAATCCAATTGTTATTAAAATTGAAAGAGTTATTTAGGACTAAATTCCATTCCGTGTTGAACTTAAGTCCAGATTAGTGTATAACTAATGTAAGTGATAACTGTCCATTCACATAAGAAACTTTAACATTCAGAGAATTTTAGGAGGCATTATGAAAAAATCAAACATTTATTGGAAATTATTTACATCCACTTTATATCTAAGCTCTTTTACATTCGGCGGTGGATATGTCATTGTACCATTAATGGAAAAGAAATTTGTTCAAGAACTCAACTGGATTGACGAAGATGAAATGCTAGATTTGATTTCTATTAGTCAGTCCTCCCCCGGCTCTCTTGCCGTCAATGCATCTATATTGATTGGCTACCGAATGGCTGGATTTCTAGGTGCGTTGACAACGGTTCTTGGAACGATACTTGCTCCCCTCACCATTATTACACTATTATCTTTTGTTTATAATATCGTTAGAGATAATCCTCTTGTCGCAAACTTGCTACTTGGCATGCAAGCGGGTGTCGCTGCGATCATTGTGCATGTAGTTTATAGTATGGCGATGAGAATCATCAGAAAAAAAGAAGTGATTCCTGTCATCGTTATGATTATTGCTTTAATTGCCGGAATCATTTTTGATGTTAATATCCTCTATCTTTTATCGTTCAGTGCGATCATAGGCGGACTCACAACTTATTACCAAATTCAATCAGAAAAGAAAGGAGCCTAATTAGATGCTTTATATTGAATTGTTTATTAGCTTCTTTCAGATTGGCCTTTTTAGTTTCGGTGGCGGTTATGCCGCTTTACCTTTGATTGAACAGCAGATCATTGACAACAGAGGTTGGATGACCACTCAAGAGTTTATAGACGTATTAACTATCTCTGAAATGACTCCCGGCTCTATTGCCATTAATGCAGCTACCTTCGTAGGAAACCAAGTTGGCGGTATATTTGGAGGAATCATCGCTACACTCGGGGTTACGGTACCCTCTATTATTATCGTACTGACTTTAGCGTACATCTACTTCAAATACCGTAACATAAAGATGGTGCAAGGTGTCATCATGGGGTTACGCCCAGCCGTTGTTGCCCTGATCGCTTCAGCCGGTCTTACTATTTTACTGACGGCATTCTTTGGAGAAACAAGTGGGATCGATTTTGCAAATCTCAACTGGATCTCTGTAGCCTTATTCTCATTAGGATTATTTTTAATAACAAAGTACAAGCTGAGTCCCATCCAAGTCATGCTAACTACTGGCGTTTTGGGTGTGATTATTTATAGCTTTTAACTTTTAAATTTATTTTCATAATTAAAACAAAAGCGGTACACAGAAGGTAAATACTCTGTGTACCGCTTTTTTAGTACTAATTTATTTTTAGTCTTCTAGCAGCTTTTGATTACTATTTTGTAAATTTCAAAAAATCATCCCTGGTAATTTGCTAGGGTTTCTTTAATTCGTTCTGCAACGGTTTCTGAAATACCCAGCTTGGTAATCTCTGCAAGCTCTGCTTCTTTCAGCCTTTTCATCGATTTGAAATGTCTCAATATTTTGGTTCGAGTTTTCGGACCAACACCTTCTACATCATCTAGTCTCGATGTGAAGCTGTTTTTACTACGAACATTCCGGTGGAAAGTAATGGCAAATCTATGCACTTCTTCTTGGATTCTCTGAACGAGATGGAAAGCCTGGCTCCGAGGATTCAACACAACGGTTTCCAAAACTTCTCCAAATATCAAGCTGGCTGTACGGTGTTTGTTATCTTTGACCATCCCAGCTACAGGAATATCCAACCCAAGTTCGTTTACTAGTACATCTACAGCAGCATTCACTTGAACTTTACCACCATCCATAAGAATCAAATCAGGCAAAGGTTTCCCTTCCTTCAATAGGCGGCTATATCTTCTTCTAATAACTTCCTGTGTGGTTGCAGCCTCATTACTACCTACAACCGTTTTGATTTTATATTTACGGTAGTTATTTTTGTCTGGTTTACCATCTTTAAATGAGACCATCGCCGATACGGGATTCGATCCTTGAATATTGGAATGGTCAAAAGACTCAATTCTTTCAATATAAGGTAGTCCCATCGCTTCAGATAATTCTTGAATGGCTCCGGTTGTTTTAGCCTGATTCATCTCAATCAGTCTGAATTTTTCCTTTAATGCCATCTCGCTATTTTTCCCTGTAAGATCTAATAATTCTTTTTTTCGTCCTTGTTTCGGGTTCACCACTTTGGCTTCAATGGCTTGAGATAACATATCAGTATCTACCGCCTCAGGAACGTATATCTCACTTGGCATAATATTATTTCCATTATTGTAGTATTGTAAGATAAAGCTCATCAGTTCTTCTTCAGGTGGGCCATAACAAGGAAACATTGTGGCATCTCTTTTGATCAGTGTCGCTTGTCTGACAAAAAATACTTGGATAGAGATCCAGCCTTTATCCATGTAATAGTTGAAAAAGTCACGTGGCATAAAGTTATTTGAAATAATTGACTGTTTTTCTACAGTCTTTTCGATATACGCAATTTGATCTCTAAATTCTGCAGCACGCTCGTAGTTCATCTCTTCAGCCGCTTCATCCATTTTTTGCTTCAAATCTCTTTTAATGTCATGCACGTTTCCATTTAAGAATGAACGAATCTTGCGAATTTGCTGATCGTATTCTTCTTTAGGAACCTCGTGATCACAAGGTCCAATACATTGGCCAATATGATAATACAGACAAGCTCTTTTCTGATGTCCGTTACATTTTCTCAGAGGATAGATTTTCATAATCAGCTGCTGCGTCTCAGAAGCAGCATAAACATCCGGATACGGCCCAAAGTAATGGCCGCCATCTTTTAGAACGTCTGAAGTGATAATCAGTTTAGGATCCTTCTCATTTGTGATTTTAAGATAAGGATAGCTCGTGCCTCTTTTTAACCGAATGTTGTACTTAGGCTGATGTTTCTGAATCAGTGTAACTTCCAGAAGTAGTGCTTCTTTATCTGATCCAGTAATGATCGTTTCGAAATCTTCGATATCCTGAACAAGACGTTCTGTTTTCCCTTCATGAGTGCCTCTGAAGTAGGAACGAACGCGATTCTTTAAGTTTTTTGCTTTCCCGATATAAATAATATGATCGTTCTTATCTTTCATAATATAACAACCAGGCAGGTCTGGAAGCAGACTCAATTTATTGTCAATCAGTTCCTTAGACAAAGAAACACCTCCTTTTACAAAAACACTGACTATTTCTCGTCAAACAAATACAGTTCGTGGAAATGATTGTAGTCAGATTTTCCAACTTCAACGCCTTTATAGCTAAATACTTCTCCAAATTTGTGTTCGCCTTCTTTAATTTGACGGTCTATTTCGTCTCCAATTGCTAAATATAATTTTTCTTGGGCGTCATCTGATAGTACGCCATGCTTTTTCTCCCAAGCGGCTAAAAATAATTCTTCATCTTTTCCTTTGTAAAACTCGATTTCGTTGGATGGCATATTGTTTCCTCTTTTCAGGTTGAGTTTCATCTAATTTTTGAAGTCAATACTGTTATTTTAGCAGAAATGGGAACGTTTGTCAGGTATATGAAACAGGATCAGATGCGTCTCTATTTCTTCTTTCACGAGTTTGTCAATTCATCCCAAGCACTATATTTTCAAAATTTGACCATTAAAAAAGCAGCTACTTTTGAGAGCAGCTGCTTTTCTGATTATAAGAATAGATTAGTTCAAAATTTTAACTGTGATATTTTTTCTTCCCCATGCGAATGCTTCTGAAACAGTTGAGAAGTGAATATCGATTTTATTTCCTTTAATCGCGCCACCTGTATCTCCAGCAATATAAATCCCTTTTCCAGGAATTTCTACTGTTGAACCTAATGGAATAACGGATGGATCTACTGCAATGACTCTTGGATTCACTCTCAAGTCAATTCCAGTAGCTGTATGTGTACTCAAGTTAGCTTGTTGTGTAGAATATCCAGTTGCACTCACTTGAACAGTACGTCCATTTGAGCTTGTACTTTCAGCTGGTTTTTCTGTTTTCGCTTCTTCTTTTACTTCTGGTTTAACTTCAGCAGCTTCTACAGTTTCTTCTTTTGTCGTTTCTGGTTTGCTTGAAGAAGTAGAAACAATGGCTTCTTCCTGGGCTTCTGCTTCTTTCGCTGCAAGTTCTTCAGCTGCTTTCATCGCTTCTTCTCGCGCAGCTTGACGCGCTTCTTCGATTTTGGCCAGTTCATCAGCTTCTTTGTTTTCTAACTGAGTTAATTGCGACTGATTGTCTTTAACCAGTGTTTCTAGAGCAGATAACTTTTCATCATATGAGGATTTTTGTTCTGATACTAAAGTTAAGTTCTCATTCAATGCTTCTTTTTCTGTGACCAGTTGTACTTGCATCTCTGCTAACGTATCAGCTTCTATTTGCGCTTCTTCGATTTGTTGGTTACCAGCATCTGTTAACTGCATAACGACTAATGTACGATTAAACAAATCTGCAAGGCTTTCTGCTTCTAATATTGCTTTAACAACGTTGTTGGTAGCTTCGCTTTTTTGAAGAGATTGTAATCTTGCGCCTGCTTGTTCTAATCTTGCTTCTACAAGCTTCTCTTGTTCGCCGATTTCGACTTCTTTGTTTTGAATGGTTACTTCTTTTTCAGAAATTTCCTCATTCAGTTTTTCAATTTCTTCACTTAATGTACTGGTTTCTTCTAATGCTTTAGCGATATCTCTTTGTATGGTACTGATATCACTTTTTTTCTGTTCTTGCTGCTGACGGATGTCATCTAATGAGTCAGCTGATACAACTTGAGTCGTCAATAATTGCGTTAACCCTAATGCTAATACAGCAAACCCTGTTATCCATTTTTTCATGGCGTGTAAGAACAACCTTTCTTTGTTAAAATTTTTGATGAATCATAAATTCCATATAATTGCACTTTGCTTTGCAATTATACATAGAATACCCTTCGCGAACATTTCGATTATCTTACAATTTATTACAAACCTTTCTTATTTCTGATTCAGAACAAGTGATCTCACATAAATTCTGTAACCTAGGAGTAGATAGTAACGCTTTCTGCCGCTAATGTAATGTTTTTGTAATATATCGTGTATTTTTCGACAAATACCTCTTTTTTTCTGTATGATAAAAGAAGAACTAAGATTATAGAGTATAAAGGAGACCGCTTACATGACAAATCAAAGAATCGGATTAATTGATGTCGGATCGAATACAATCAGATTAGTCATATTTGAAATCGATCAGAATCAAACAATCACTGAATTACAAAATATCAAAACACCTGCTAGGCTTGTTCAATATCTGGAAAAAGACGGTACGATGAGTAAAAAAGGAATCTCTGTACTGGTTACAGCTCTTGAAAGTTTCACTGAGATTGCCGAAAGATATCATATTGAAACCATGATTCCAGTAGCTACTGCAGCGATTAGACAATCAACGAATGCTAAATCCATTTTGAAGACTGTAAAAGAGAAAACTGGCCTTAAGTTACGCATCTTAAAAGAAGAAGAAGAAGCTTTTTACGGAAATTATGCTGTTAGACATACGATGGATCTTAAAAACGGTGTAACCATAGATATTGGTGGGGGTAGTACGGAGCTCACTTTATTTAAAGACAAACAAGTCGTTGATTCTCATAGTTTTCCGTTTGGTGTTGTTAGCTTGAAAAAACAGTTTTTTGATGGTAAAGATCATAACGATAAAAAAGCCATTGGTAAAGCACGAAAATGGGTCAATGAACAGTTCACCTCTTTGAAGTGGTTACCCGATGTCAAAGTGCCTCTAATTGGAATTGGAGGATCTGCGCGAAATCTCGCAGACATCCATCAGCGTCAACATGATTATCCTATCGCGGGCATTCACGGTTATATGATGACAGGAGACGAATTAGAAGAAACATTTGATCTAATTGTAGATACCTCTTTTCAACAATTATCCAAACTAGATGGATTAAGCGAAGATCGCAAAGATATTATCATACCTGCTGGTCTAGTCTTTCTCGAATTATTTGACTTCATGGATTCAACAGATTTTGCGATCAGTAGTCGCGGTTTACGAGAAGGTTTGATAATCGATTATATTAATCGTACAGACAATCAGCCTTACGAGCTATATGATATCAAGCGTCAAACTGTTGAGCGCATGAGTAAACGCTATAATATTCGCACAATTGGGGCCTACCAGCGTATTTTACTTGCAGACCGCCTGTTGAATTTGCTAAAAGATAAAGAAATCATTGATATAGATGAAGAACATCTCATCCTTGTTCATTACGCAGCTTCTCTTTATAACTTAGGAAGCTATATCGAAGACGATTCCAAGTCTCAACATACGTTTTACATTATCTCTAATAGTAACCTTCACGGATTCAATCACTATGATCGCGTTCGTTTGGCTTTGTTAGCAAGTTACAAAAACCGATCTTTGTTCAATCAGTATATCCATACTGTAAACGATTGGTTCAGTGACGACGAAGCAAATCTACTGCTTAGCCTTGGAAGTGTGATTAAATTTGCAGAAGCTCTGAACGATTCTCATGTCAATATGGTCAAAGATATTCAGTTATCTAAAAATAAAGACAAAGATTCAGAAGATAAATATGAATTGATCGTAACCTATAACGGCGAAGTCATCGCAGAAAAGTATCGTGCCAATAAGCATAAGAATCATTTTGAACGGGTTTTAGGCGACACCGTTCATATTACGTTCAAAAGTGAAACAGGTAATTAATCATTATTAATCAAGTTATTCGGAGGGAATTCCATGCAGCACTCGTCCATTGATTTACACAATCCGTCTTACTATCAAAATAGAGAATTATCCTGGTTAGACTTTAATGCTCGTGTTCTTGCAGAAGCAACTGATCCTACTAACCCCTTACTAGAAAAGCTTAAATTTATTTCTATTAGTAGTTCTAATTTAGATGAATTCTTTAAAGTACGCGTAGCTGGTCTTCAAGACCAGTTAAAGTTAGGCTTTCTTGAACCAGACTCCAAAAAACAATGGGGTCCTGAAAAACAATTAGAAGAAATTGCGAAGAAAAATCGAAGGTTTGTTTCTGATCAATATCTGTCCTTTGATCAGTTGAAGGTTGAATTAGAAGAAAAAAAGGTTGACTTTAAGTTACCTGCTGAGTTAACTCCTGATCAACTAGAAGAAGCCGCAGAAATTTTTCGAAACCATATCAAGCCGGCTATTACACCTTTTGGAGTGGATGCTTATCGTCCATTCCCCCACTTGAATGACGGGGTTATCCATCTTTTTGTGCGGCTAAAAACACAAGAAGGTCCTTTTATCGCTATTTTACCGGTCCCACCTCTGATTGAACGATATCACGTTCTAGAATGCGAAGATCGTCGTGTCGTACTCTTCACTGAGGATATTCTGTTTCACTTTCTTGATGAATTATTTATAGGGTACGACCTCGATTATTCTTTCACTTTTCGAATTACTCGTAATGCTGATCTGGAAATACAGGAAAGTGGTGCTGAAGATTTACTTTCTGTTATTGAAGATTATCTTGAGAAAAGAAAAGCGGGTATGGTCGTAAGATTAGAAATTGACGCTCGTTCGATTTCAGCTACATTTAAAGAAGACGTTGCTTATTTGATGGATGAATTAGATATATTGGAACGCGATGTTTATAACGTTGAAGGTCCACTGGATCTAACCGTGTTAACTTCTATCGCTTCAAATTTACAGAATGTATTACCTGATGCCGTTTTTCCACGCTTCACACCTGATTACCCGAATATCTTAAAAAATAATAATATTGTTAAGACAGCTGAAAAACAAGACTTCTTTCTGCATCACCCGTTCGATTCTTTTAAACCGGTTATTGACCTGGTTCGAAACGCTGTTGAAGATCCTAATACTATTGCCATCAAGCAGACTTTATACCGTGTCAGTAGTGCTTCTCCCTTCATTGAAGCACTGAAAAGAGCTGCTAAGAGAGACATTCAAGTAACGGTTCTCGTCGAACTAAAAGCACGGTTTGATGAGGCCAATAATGTACATTGGGCCAAAGAACTGGAAGAAGCCGGTGCTCATATCATTTATGGAATGAAAAATCTCAAAACACATAGTAAAGCTATACTTATCGTCAAAAAAGATCATAATGGCTTCAAGCGATATGCACATCTAGGGACTGGGAATTATAATGAACAGACAGCTAAATTCTATACAGATATGGGTATCATTACGACTAATCCAATATTAACTCAGGATGTAGCAGATTTCTTTAACTATCTGAGCGGTTACTCCAATCAAGTCGATTATCAATATCTACACGTGTCTCCTTTTGAAATGCGAGACACCTTTATCGATAGAATTGATAACGAAATTGCTTTACACAAACAATATGGTAATGGTCATATCGTCGCCAAAATGAACTCACTGACCGATAAAAAGATGATCATGAAACTCTTTGAAGCAAGTCAAGCTGGCGTAAAAGTAGACCTAATTATCAGAGGAATTTGTTGCCTGATTCCTGGCATCAAGGGTGTGAGTGAGCATATTCGTGTCCACAGTATTGTCGGACGTTTCCTTGAACACAGTCGCGTTTACTTTTTTAACAATAATGGCAACCATAAACTTTATCTTTCTTCTGCCGATATGATGACACGTAATATGACCAAACGAATCGAACTCGCTTTTCCGATTCTCGATGAAAAATGGAAACAACATGTGATCAACATCATGAAACTGTACTTGTATGACAATACAAAAGCTTGGGTTCTTGGTCCAGACGCTACTTACGTTAAAAGAACCCCTGAAGGTAGAAAAGCCATCAGTTCTCAAAATCAACTCATGCATTATTTTTAGGATCAAATTAAGCCTCTTGATTATATACTGCCTTTAGTAAATATCTGCTATACTGGTAGTGCTGAAGGAGGAATCAGATTGACGACTATTCAAGATATTGCAAAGCTTGCAGGCGTTTCTTCTGCAACGGTTTCTCGAGTGATGAACTCAAGTGGTTACGTAGGAAAAGAAACTAGAATCAAAGTGGAAAGGGCTGTAAAAGACCTTAGATATACGCCGAATCGAAATGCTCAGTATTTGAGAAAAGGTGCTACTAAGAACCTTGGAATTATCAGTACGCAATTCAATGATACCGCCATTGCTCGTATCAATCCGTTTATGGAACTTGCCCACGAGTCTGGGTATACTTCTACCTTGTTTATTACTAAAAGCGACCGCAAACGTGAACTGGAAGCTTTTGATATGCTAAAGTCTAAACAGCTGGACGGTATCTTTCTGGTTTATCGTGCAAACGAATGGGATGTATTAGAAGAATACGCGCATTACGGTCCAATCGTTACCTTGCATAATATAGACTCTGCAACAATTCCATCTGTCTTTATCGATCATTATGATGGATATATGAAAACTTTGGAGTACCTCTGGAATGAGGGGTACCGAAACATTTTAAATTTATACAGTACGGCATATGGTCTCAATACGAAACGTAGAATTCAGGCGTATCAAGATTTTTGTCGTACACACGACATAACGCCCCACCCTTTTGAACCGTATTTGGATATTTTAAGAACGGAACAGGCTGAGGAGATTGTATCCTGGTACCACACGTCCTTTGACAAACCGGATGCGATCGTTGCCCATTCCGATACGATTGCAGCTGTTATGGTGTCCAGACTGAAGTCTCTCGGTTATCGTATCCCCGAAGATGTTGCGATCGTCGGATTTGACAATCTGGAAATCAGTGATTTTATGAACATTACGACGATTGATTATGCCATTGATGAACAAGGCAAAAACGCCTGCAGATTACTACTCAATGGTCTAAAAAAAGAATCTGTGGATCTTTATCCGCTGGACTTCAAATTGATTAAACGTGAAACCACTTAAAATGACAGACAAAAAAGGATGTTTCAAATTAGACAACTAATTTGAAACATCCTTTTTGTGCATCGTGATCATCCAATGTTTTTAATTTTATCATCGAAAATCTTTTGTTCTCGTTTTCTTGTGATGGTACTTGTGATTAAACCTTTTTTAGGTGAAAAGATAAAAGCGATTAGACAAGTGATTCCTGTTACAACAGCAATCATTCCAGCGATTGAACTATCCAGTGCAAAAGCCAGTCTCACGCCTATCACACTATTGATCACCGCGAATACTACTGCGAGTCCAATCATTTTCTTTAATTCATGTGTCAGCAAGTAAGCTGTCAGTCCAGGACCTACCATAAAACCAACCACAAGAATGGATCCTACTGAGTCATATGCACCAACAGCTGTCAACGAAACTAATGTCATCAGACCATAATAGATCAGCGCTGGTGAAAAGCCGAGCGCAGCTGCAAAAGCAGCGTCAAAGGTGGTCACTTTCAGCTCTTTATAGAACAAAGCAATGAACCCAGTGTTGATCAATAAAATGACGAGCATGGTGACGAATGCTCTCGCTCCGATGTCGATTCCGAACACGGTCAGTCTTCTAAAGGGGGCGAAAGCAAGTTCACCCATTAACACAGTATCCTGATCCAAATGAATATCTCCTGTAAAGCGTGTGATCAAAATAATCGCGATACTAAAGAATAATGGAAAAACAACACCAATTGCTGCATCGTCTCCAAGTAACTTAGTTCTCTGCAAAGCTTCTATTGCCCATACAGTAAATACACCCGTTAATGTTGCACCAATGAGTAGTAAAGGTGAATTCAAATCTCTAGTAATGAAAAAAGCGATAACGATTCCTAAAAGAACTGTATGAGTAATGGCATCCGATACCATTGTTGTCCCTCTTAAAACCAGAAAAACACCTGGTAGTGCGCAGGCAATAGATACGACGACTGCGATCAGTGTGATTTCAGTTATAATACTCATTTACCCTGACCTTCTTTCATTGCTTGTAGCTTTTGTTCAATCATTCTTTTCTGCTTACGATAAGAGGAACGTTTTGCGATAATGCCTCTTTTAGGAGAGAAAAATAAACTGCTTAACACGAATACACTCAGCACGACCACAATCGAAGGCCCCGTAGGAATCCGATTACCGATTGAACTGATGAGTGTTCCTGAAATTCCAGATACGAATCCAACGATCCCTGCTAGGATAACGACGATATTCAATCTATCTGACCACTGTCTAGCTGCTACTGCTGGACCGATTAGCAAGGCACTCACTAGAATGACGCCAACTGATTCTAACCCTAAAATAATCGTTAAAACAACCATTGTAGACAGAAGCATTTCAACGAATCGTTCTGAATAGCCCATTGTCTTACCAAAGTCGCTGTCAAAGGTGAATAATTTGAATTCCTTCCAGAATAGACCGATTAGAAGTAAGATGATGATTCCTACAATTGCTATTAGACGAACATCGCGAATCAGCATAGCGCTAGCTTGTCCGAAAATAAAGTTGTCCAGCCCAGCTTGCTGCGCGTTTGGACTTCCTTGGATATAGGTCATGATGACAAGCCCTAATCCGAAAAAGCTCGATAGAACCAAGGACAGAGCACTGTCAAATTTAATAGTAGTCTTTTTGCTCATCAGATGAATCAGACCTGTAGCCAGTAATCCTGATACTGCGGCTCCTAGTAGTAACACGATCAGTTCCTTGCTTTGAATCAGTAGAAACCCAATACCGATACCCGGTAGAGCAGAGTGACTCAAAGCGTCTCCTAGGAGACTTTCTTTTTTCAATGTTACAAATGTTCCGATCACTCCGCTCAACAGTCCAAGAAACCCTGTTCCGAGTGCCACGATTTGAAATGTGTAGTCACTGAATAAGGCAATGATCTGGTCCCACATCACACTTCATCCCCTTCTCCAAGGTTCCGATCCTGACGATACGTTTCTTCAATCGTCTCTTTTGAGAAGACTTGGTCAATCGGTCCACTGCTCAGCACTTCTTGGTTAATGAACACAACATCGTCAAAATATTCTTCCACAGTCTGTAGATCATGATGTACAACGATGACTGTTTTATTTTGTTTAGACAGTTCACGTAAAAGATCCATGATAATGCGTTCAGTTTTGATATCGACTCCTGCAAGTGGCTCATCTAGAATGTAGATGTCCGCTTCCTGAGCAAGTGCACGCGCTAAAAAGACTCTTTGGCGCTGACCACCTGAAAGCTGACTGATCTGTCTATTCGCAAATGTTGGCATACCCACTTTATTCAGCATGTCCTTAGCAATCGCTTTATCTTTTTTACCAGGACGTCTGAACCATCCGAGTTTACCGTATCTTCCCATCAATACAACATCTAAAACAGTGGCTGGAAAATCCCAGTCTACGGAACTGTTCTGCGGAACATAGGCAATATGATTTTTCACTTCTTTATAGGCATATGCTTGCTCTTCTATAGCATAAGCAACTTCTCCTGTGACCGGCTTGATAAAGTCGAGCATCGTTTTGATCAAGGTCGATTTACCGGCACCGTTTGGACCTACGATAGCCGTTAATTTCCCCGTTCTGAACCCAACCGATGTATTCCAAAGTACTGGTTTCGCATCATAAGCAACGGTCAATTGACTAATTTCGATAGCGTTCTGCTGTTTCATTTCTATGTCCTTCTTTCATCATCTTTTAAACTTTAATTTTCTGAGCCGTTCAAAGCATCTACGATTGTATCAATATTGGAGCGGTACATTTTAATATAGGTTTCTGTACCGTGCTGTTCATCACCTAGCGCATCCGAATACAGTTCTCCTGCGTTATGCAGTTCTTGCCCTCTACTGCTAACCGCTTCAATCAGCGCTTCAATGTTTCTAGAAGAAACGGAGCTTTCTACAAACACCGCACTAATTTCATGCTCTGCAATGAAGTTTGCTAAACCACTGATATCGCCAGTCCCTGCTTCGGTCTGGGTATTCACCCCTTGAAGTCCTACGACTTCAAAATGGAATTCTCGGCCAAAGTACTGGAACGCATCATGCGCGGTAACCAGGTAGCGAGACTGTTCTGGAACTTCTTCAATTCTTGTCTTAATATAGTCTGATAACTCTGTCAGCTCACTGACGTATGCTTGAGCATTTGCTCCGTAGATTGTTGCATGTTCCGGATCATATTCAGCAAGTTGTTCTGCGACATATTCTGAAGCATCGATCCAATTATTTACGCTGAACCAGATATGCGGATCGTACTCCGTGCTACCTTCGCCACCGACCGTTTGATACTCGCTACTTGGAATACCTTCGGAAATAACGGCTGTAGGCACGCCTCTAGATTCAAACTGTTCAAACATTTCGATGAATTGCGCTTCAAGATGCAATCCGTTATAAACGATCATGTCTGCCTCGTCCATTGTATAAACATCTGAAGCGGAAGGTTGATAAGTGTGTGGATCAACTCCTGGACCCATGAGCCCAGTAACATCTACATATTCTCCACCAATATTTCGAACCAGGTCTGCGATCATCGTAGTTGTTGCGACCACATTGATTGGTTCTTCACTTGTTTTTTGTACTTCTTGCTCACTCGAACACGCTGTCAGTAGCAGCATGCTCATGAACATCATAAATCCGATTAGTTTTTTCATCTCAATTTGCACTCTTTCTAATTTTAGACTATGCTTAATTTACAATTTTTAGCTTACCCTAAAAATATTTTATAGTCAACTGAATAATATCTTAAATGATTGTCTACTCTTTTAAATTGCGTTTGTCTGTTTCCCTCTTCATACGTTATACTGTCATTAGACAAAAATGCTATTCACTTTCTTGTCAACTGACGTAAAAGAATGTAAAATGAATTTTTTGCAGCAAGTAATTTCTCGATTCTCTATACAAGATGCAGTCGATTATACCTATCATAAAGCTTATATAAGGAGTAACATCCATGACACCAAACAAAGAAGACTATATTAAAGCAATCTATGAGCACGGCGGCGAGAGTGATGTCGTTACAAATAAAAGCCTAGTGAAGGCTCTATCGGTCTCAGCAGCTTCTGTAACTGAAATGAATGGTCGACTCTTAAAAGAGGGTTTGCTGACGCATACACCCTACCAAGGCGTGCGACTCACTCCTGAAGGACTACAAATCGCCCATAAACTCATTCGTAAGCACCGTCTCTGGGAAGTTTTCTTGTCAGAAAAATTGGGCTATGACTGGAATGAAGTCCATGCAGATGCAGATCTACTGGAACATGCTTCATCTGATGCCTTGATTGAAAGGCTCGATCTCTTTTTAGGTGAACCACAATATGATCCTCACGGTGGCGTGATTCCAAATAAAGATGGAACGACTGAAAAAATGGATCATACACCACTTGTCGAGATCAAGACAGGCACCCACTTTGTCATCAAAGAAGTCAATGATCAGCAAGAGTTCCTGGAATATCTACTGCATAAAAATGTTCAGCTAGGAAACGAATATGTTTTAAAGGAAATTGAACCATACGAAGGTCCATTGACCTTGCAGTCTACTGAGGGTCTAGAGACCATTATCAGTCATAAAGCAGCCTTTAAAATACTCGTAAAAATAGTATCCTAATCTTAACCATATCATTAGTGAGCGGTCTTTATGACACTCACTTTTTTTGTATCTTTTTCCTTAAAATCCTGTTGAGTCTATGGGCTCTTGATCAATTTCGAAATGTTTTTACAAGCTTTTATTTTTCAAGATTGCTATAGTTAATGAAAGGAGATTCACTGCCAATGACGGTATTGATCATCCTATTCACGGTCAGTTTTTCTTTTTTGACCGATTATATTGGTATTTAACGGAGGAAAAACACTTGAAAAAAACATTTGATTCTATTCAACAGAAAATTGTCTACTTAGAAGAACAGGCATATGACCAAGCTGATCTTGGTTTAACGTATTCCAAAGAAACATCCACTTTCAAAGTATGGTCTCCACTTGCAGTATCTGTAACCTTGAACCTCTATCAAACTGGAAATGTCGATGATGAAACTTTGATTGAACAGATTGAAATGGTTGAAAAAGATAATGTTTGGACAGTCACGATTGATCGAGATCTAGCTGGACAATTTTACACTTATCAATTCCAGCATAGTTCAGGAACACAGACGGAAACTCAAGATATCTATAGTAAAGCAGTTGGCCTTAATGGCAATCGGTCCGCAATCTTAGATTTATCCGCTACTGATCCAACAGATTGGTCTAACGATCGTCCTGTTAGACAATCTTCAATCACAGAAGCGATGATTTGGGAAGTACATGTGGAAGATTTTTCCAGTTATGAACAGGCTGGGTTTTCAGAAGACTATCGAGGAAAGTATTTAGCCTTTACTGAAACAGACACTTATTTGAATCATGACCCCTCTTCAGAAGCTCCAACAGGTGTTCAATATCTGAAATCTCTTGGCGTGAATTATGTGCACCTCCTTCCCGCTTTCGATTTTGATAATGATGAAATGAGCTCACAATACAACTGGGGCTATGATCCAAAGAATTATATGGTTCCCGAAGGCAAATATAGTTTAAATCCTAGCGATCCAGCTTCACGCATCAATGAATTCAAACAAATGGTTCAGAGCCTGCACAAGCAAGATATCGGAGTTGTACTAGATGTCGTTTATAATCACACCTTTACTTATGACGATTCTTGTTTCCAGTCCACTGTTCCTGATTATTACTACCGTCAAGATGAACAAGGCAACATCACGAATGGATCTGGTTGTGGCAATGAAACGGCTAGTGAACGAAAAATGATGCGTAAATACATGATTGATTCGCTCCTTTTCTGGGCTAAAGAATATC
This sequence comes from Marinilactibacillus sp. Marseille-P9653, assembly GCF_916618885.1. Lineage (NCBI taxonomy): Bacteria > Bacillati > Bacillota > Bacilli > Lactobacillales > Carnobacteriaceae > Marinilactibacillus > Marinilactibacillus sp. Marseille-P9653. The sequence goes on from NZ_CAKAKH010000002.1 coordinate 124,238, forward strand.
ATTTAGATGGATTCAGATTTGACCTTATGGGCTTACATGATGTGGATACGATGAACGATATCCGAAAAGCATTCAATGAAGCCGGTATGGAAGATCTCCTTCTTTACGGGGAACCTTGGAATGCTGGTAGCGTGGAAATCCATGAGCCTAATGTGCCTGCTGATAAATTTCATGTCCAGCAGCTTGCTGATGGCATCGCGATATTTAATGATGATTTTCGTGACTCTATCAAAGGGCCAGTATTTGACGAGCACAAAGGCTCATTTCTTCAAGGCGCTAATGGATATGAAGACAGTGCCTATATGAACGGTGATTTGATTGGTGGCTTACTAGCAAATACTCAAAGTGTCGTAGGTGACTTTTCTCTTCCGGAAGAAAAAGCTTGGGCTAAAAATCCGAATCAAGTCGTCAACTACTCTTCTGCACATGATAATTTACCTTTATATGACAAACTCGTACTAACACTGAGAGACGATGAAAACTTTGATCGCCACGAAGAAGTGATTCAAGTAAATAAACTGAACGCGGCTTTACTATTTACTGCTCAAGGTGGTATTTTCATGCAAGCCGGCGAAGAGTTCGGACGTACGAAATTTGGTGACGAAAATAGTTTTAATTCTCCTATAGAAACGAATCAACTAAACTGGTCTCAAGTGGAAGAAAACAAAGATTTACTGGATTACTACAAAGGGATGATCCAGATCAGAAAGGCTTACGCTCCATTAAGAGATAGAACAAACCAGACTGCTGAGAAAATGCATTTCACAGAACTTAGAGAAAATCTGATTGCTTATACCATTCCAAATACGTTAGAAGAAAACCCTGTATGGTCACAAATGGCCGTTATCATGAATACGAGCTTAACGCCTGAAACCATTCAACTCCATTCTTCTCTTCCTTTACCAGAAGAATGGACAATCATTGCGAACAGGCATACCGCTGGAACAGAATCTTTAGGAGTACAAGTTGGACAAGAATTGATTATCAATCCAAGAGAAGTATTAATCCTAGTAGCTGACTGATAATCACACTCAAACATCCTACTCTAGTACGATGTAAGTCAATTAGTAAGTGTGATACGATAAAACTATCATAAAACAAATGAGGGAGTGAATGTTATGGGTAGACGAGGTGGAGGCGGCGGTGGCCGTTCTGGTGGCGGCTCATTTGGAGGTAGCCGTGGCGGTTCTAGTCGTGTAGGCGGTTCTAGCGGACGCCGCGGTGGCGGTTCTATGGGCGGCGGAAGATCTGGCGGCGGTTTCGGTGGTGGCTTCGGCGGCGGTGGTTTTAACAGAGGATATGGCTATGGTGGCGGCTGGGGTTACGGTCGTGGCTGGGGTCGAAGAAGATACTATGGTGGCGGTCCTGGTGGTGGCTGTGGTCTTTTTGGTTGTCTTGGTCCATTTATATTCTTTATCATCATGATGAACTTTATTGGTGGTGTCGGCATGTTTGGAGGGTCTAACTATTCTAATTCCAATTCTAACAGTGGTTCGATTCAAACCTCTTCAAGAGAACGCACACCTTTAGAAGCAGGACTGGTGAACGAAACAGATTACTATACTGATAATGCGAGCTGGATCGGTAATGCAACGACACTAGAAAATGGTATGCGTCATTTTTATAGCGAGACTGGTATACAACCTTATCTTTATATCACAGAAGAAATTAATGGTGGTACGAACCCTACCGAAGCTGAATTAGATGCATTCAAAAGTGACCTATATGATGAATTATTCACGGATGAAGCACATATGCTTGTTCTGTTCTTTGAAAGTGACAATTTTTCTTTAGGTGATTACTACGTCGGTACTGAAATCGGTTCTCAGGCTAGAAGCGTTATGGATCGGGAAGCACAAGATATCTTTTATGACTATTTGGGTCGATATTACTATGATAATAATTTAGAAGAAGATGAATTCTTTGCTAAAAGCTTCCAAGCAACGGCTGATCGGATGATGACAACAACGCAAAGTCCTTGGATAACGCCAGCTATCATTGCCGGTGGTGCTGTTCTCGTGGGTCTCCTATTCGTTTGGTGGAGAAACATTTTGAAGAAAGACAAAGAAGCGGGACAACCAGATGAGAGTTATAAAACGAAAAAAGAAGAAGACGATTTAGACTTTTAATGACTAGTAGAAAAAGCGATCGTAATTCCTTTGCAGGAGTTACGACCGCTTTATTTGGCTAAACGTTTAAACGGATAAGAAGGAATAGTCTTTTTTCTAGCCCCAGTATTTTTGAACAGCACCGTTCTTACCTTGAACAGGATCTCTTTGAGGTAAGTCAACTTTCTTCACTTCTCTTTTGATTTTCCAAAACTGTTCTTCAGATTGAACGTCCTTCTCTTTGTACGTATTGAACTCTTTGCCATTTGGATAGGCACCCACAATACTAAAATCTTTAGAAGCTTTCAGTCTTTTATGAGCAGTTCCAGCTGGTAGTAGAATCACGTCTCCTTGAGTGAGCATAATGGTTTTGCTGCTAGGTCCTCCGAGTTGGACAGTTGCTTCTCCCGACAGACAAACTAATACTTCGTGGGTATTTGAATGAAAGTGATGGTAATCAAAAATACCGTTTACCCATGAATTTGTATACTGATGTTCCGCCAACTGGTCTATTACAGCCTGTGCTGGGTGATTTTGATTGACTAAGTCTTTAAAGCCCTCAGGATAAACTAATACTGGCAGACCATTATTAGGATAAAGTTGATTCTCTTCAAGAAGGATTTGTTGTATCATTTCACTATCCCCTTTTCCGTCGTTTCATCTAGTGTCTCATCATGGAACTTCTATTTCAAATATACCATCTTACCTCTTGATTATATTAATATTTTTACAAGAATACAAGGTAAGGTTTGACAAAATTTTTCTTTTTGAGTATTCTTGGATAAGGTAGATATAGACAAAATAGCCCACGACTTGAATGGAACAATGCTTATATAGAAAGGCGCAGTTATGAAACTATTTGATATTTTCAAATCAAAACCATCTATTTCCTCTCGTAGATCCGAAAAAACTCAAGACAATAAATGCCAGAAAATCCAGTATGAAACTAAAATCCCTGCAAAAAAAATTACAAGTAGTCAAGAAGTGATTGAAATGATTGTTTCCAAAATGGTCAAAGAAGATCCTTTTAAGAACTTTTATACAGGCAAAAAAGATGCCTATTTTACACCCATGTCAAAGCGTGTATATAAATACGATGCAATTACGACAGTAAACGTGGATTTGGTTCCTCAAAATGACACTTTTACCGTTTCTTTAGAAGGTATTTCTATAGGCACACTTCCTGAATCAATTAGTGGTAAGCTCAGCGAGTATTATGATCAATTTTTGTTGACAGCTTATGCTTATGTGGTTGGTGGTTATTATAAAGAGTACGACACCACAGAAGAAAAAATTATCGAGGTATTTGAGCCTTATGATATCGATATTTATGTACAATTCACTTAATAAATCAATTTTTAAGCAAGTATCTTCCCTATCTACCATGGGAGGTACTTGTTTTTTGTATTTTGTCTGTACAAGCCGATTAATTGCAGTTTTATTTTTTTAATAGTAATCTGAAAAGTAACAAGTCCTATTTAACTTTTTAATGCATATTATAAACGGAGGCGTTCTTAATGGATTTAGGCATCAAAGGTAAAATTGCACTGGTTACGGGTTCCGATTCAGGTATCGGAAAAGCAACAGCAAAACAATTGCTGTCCGAAGGGGCAATTGTTATTTTGACGGATAAACAAGAAGATCAGCTAAAAAAAGTCGCTGAAGAATTAAAAGATTTAGGTACTGTCTACGCTTATCCGGCAGATATTACGGAGATTGATAGTATAAAAGCACTGCACGACTATATAAAAGAAGCCGTTGGAGAGATTGATATTCTAGTTCAAAATGCTGGGACTTCTGGCGTTCAAGGTTTGTTCCACGAGATCGACGATGCTGGATGGGTAGAAACCATTGAAGTCGATTTGCTTGGACCTGTACGTGTAACGAGAGAATTTTTACCTGACCTGAGAAATGGTGGTTGGGGACGTATCGTTTACCTAGCTTCTGAAAATGCTGTACAACCTTATAAAGACGAATTACCTTATGACTCCGCAAAAGCTGGCGTTCTTTCCTTTGCCAAGGGGTTATCTCGTTCTTATGCAAAAGAAGGCTTACTTGTAAATGTCGTATCTCCTGCCTTTATTGAAACCCCAATGACGGATGAAATGATGGAAAAACGCTCAGAGAAAATGGGTGTTTCATTTGACGAAGCCGTGGAGTCTTTCTTAGACGAAGAAAGACCGCATCTTGAATTGAAACGTCGCGGTAAAGCCGAAGAAGTTGCGGCAGTAATTTCATTCTTATGTTCAGACAGAGCTTCGTTCGTTAACGGTTCAAATTATAGAGTAGATGCTGGTTCAGTAGCTACAATCAACTAAGGAGAGATTCATTTATGGAAAAAGAAAAAATTTATTTTGATTATGTAATCGTCGGTGGTGGGATTGCAGCCGGGAACGCTGTAGCTGGAATTCGTGAAGTCGACAAAGCTGGAACAATCGGCATCATTTCTGCTGATTCTGACAGACCATACGAGCGTCCTGCGTTATCTAAAAAATTATGGACAGACGACACTTTCACAACAGATCAAATTTTCTACAACGTCCGTGAAGAGCATCAAGCGACACTCATGCTTGAAACAGAAGTGACTTCTATCGATAAAGAATCTCATACCGTGACAACGCATAATGGTGATGTCTTTAAATATAAAAAATTACTACTCGTTACTGGAGGCGAGCCTCAAATGATCGATGGCCCTGAAGATGATCAAGTTTTTGCGTTCAGATCATTTGAAGACTACACTAAACTACGTAGCCTTTCGGGAGATCATCAACATGTTGCCGTTGTGGGTGGTAGTTATATTGGTACAGAACTTGCTGCCAATCTAGCTCTAAATAATACAAAAGTCACATTGATTTATCCACAAAGTACTTTAGGCGACAACCGGTTCCCAGAAGAGATTGCTAAAGAATATGAACAGACTTATAAAGATCATGGTATCGAAATGATCAGTAAGACACGTGCAGAAAAATATACAAAAGAAGGCGACAAGCTGGTTCTTCATTTAGATAACGGAAACACTGTAGAGGCAGACTCTATTGTTTTAGGATTAGGCGTAACCCCTGTACTGGACTTAGCAAAAGATGCTGGCCTTGATATAGATGATGGCGTAATCGTTGACGAGTACCTTCGCACATCAGATCCCGATATCTATTCAGCAGGTGACATCGCTTCTTATCCTGACCCGATTCTCGGAAGACAGCGTATCGAACATGTGGACCATGCTAGAAATTCAGGTACTGCAGTAGGTAAAATTATGGCTGGCATTAATAAACCTTATGACCATACTCCATACTTCTATTCTATGATCTTTGATATTTCTTGGAAAGCAATTGGAACACTCGATTTATCATTAGATTTACTCATTGATGAAGTAGATGGTGGAAAAGTCGTTTATTACCTTAAAGAAGACAAACCTGTCGGAATTCTGACCTGGAATGTTGAACCAGATCTTGATAAAGTTCGTGAGCTGATTGATAACCCTCCTGCATCTTCAGAATTACTAAAAGGTGCTGTTCGCAATCAAGAAGATTAACCATTCAATCAAAAAGGTGTTGGCTATTTAAAGCCGACACCTTTTTTTAGGTTAGTATCCATTCTTCAACTTCTTCTTCAGCGTAATATTGTGCTTGAGCGTTCCAGAGCTCGTAGTATTTTCCATTTAAATCTTTTACAAGGTGGTCATGAGCGCCTCTTTGAATCATTTCTCCATTATCAAATACAATAATTTCATCGCAGAAACGACAACTAGAGAGCCTATGAGAAATATAAATAGCTGTTTTGTTCCCGACGATTTCATTAAAATTGGCGTATATCTTGAATTCAGAAATCGGATCTAGTGCTGCTGTTGGTTCATCAAGGATGATAATAGGTGCATCTTTATATAGAGCTCTTGCCATTGCGATTTTCTGTGCTTCTCCACCTGAAATTTCTACACCTTCTTTATCAAAATCTTGATATAAGGAAGTTTTAAGTCCCTTCTTAAATTTGTCATAACGCTCAGAGAAACCTGCCTGTTCAAGCGCGACATGTATATTCTTTTCATTGTACTCTGTACTTGCCGCAACATTCTGAGCAAGGTCGAAAGAGAAAAGAGAAAAATCCTGAAAGACAACCGAAAAAAGATCTAAATATTCATCATAATTGTATTTTTTTATATCGATGCCATTTAACAGTATCTGCCCTTCTGTGGGGTCATATAATCTAGAAAGCAACTTAATTAAAGTCGTCTTTCCACTTCCATTCATTCCAACAATGGCGACTTTCTTTCCAATCGACAACTTAAGGCTCACATTTTTCAGCGCGTACTCCTTCGTTCCTGGATATTTGAACGAAACGTCTCTTACTTCTAGTTCATATTCATTATCAACTCTTTTTTCGACAGGCAATGTTCCAACTGGTTTAACATCTTTTAGGTTCATAAATTCAAAATATTTTTCTAGCAATTCACTATTCCCTAATACTCTAGATATGTTCGAAGAAAATTCTGAAAAGCCATTAATGAAATTGGATATTGCACCTAAATAAATGACAATTGCCCCTGGTTGAATAGCGCCTCCTAAAACTTTTATTCCAACAAATAAAAATCCTAAACCTAAGAGTAGATGAATGAGCGATTGTAAAATGATCGTATTTTTATTTTCACTTTTCCCCATAAAGGTAGTCGACTCATCTACAGCAATACCCATTTCTTTAAAGGTTTTCTCGTACAATTGCTGCTGATGGTACAGCCTAATTTCTTTCCCAGACTGATAATTTAGAAGTTGACCATAGATAAATCCAAACATGTTATTCCCTTTTTCTACGTCTTTCATATATTTAGAAAAAGCAGCCATTATATCTTGGTAAAGTTTAGAGCTATACATATAATAAGCAACAAACATAATCAATAGAAATAAAACTATTATAGGACTATCTATGAATGCATAGGGACTGTCGTTATCAACTTGGGTAAGAAACAAGCTTATAAGTAACACCATTGAAGTTAGTAGTGTTACAAATTGTTGAACTAAGTCTTCCACAAAGAATAATGCATACAAACCTCTCCCACCAGTCATTTCTGCTAACTCCAAGTGACTACGTAAATCATGTACCTTTTGATTTTCTATATACTCATAATCCATAAAAATACTTTCCTGATTGATTCTCATACTTTTTTTATCCAAAGCAATCTTACGTACAGAATCTTTGTAGTGCATCATACCGCTTGAAATCAAGGATATGATAAATCCAGTAGCTAAAGCTAAACTAATCGTTGGTATGAGTGATTCAAAAGAAGCACCCTTTATTAGCTGGTTTAATACGATTGCTGTAAAAATCAAAGAAATAAAAGGGAAAATCGCCGTCATTAGACCATCTATAACCATAATATAAGGCATTCTGGGTTCAATAGTATAAACTTCTTTGAATCCTTTTAAAATCATTTCTATCCTTTTATTATATCGCTTCATGACTGACTTCCCCTACCTTCTTTTTGTAATAGTGGCTTTGTGTTTCAAACATTTCAAAATACTTACCTCTTTGCTTCATCAGCTGACTATGAGAACCTTCTTCAACAATCTCCCCATTTTCCATAAATAGAATTCTGTCGCAAAAACGAGTGGAAGACAGTCGATGGGAAATAAAAATAGAAGTTTTCCCATTTGATAATGCTTCGTATTGTTTATAAATTTCGTTTTCTGCTATTGGATCTAGTGCCGCCGTTGGCTCATCTAGTATCAGTATTGGCCCATCTTTGTACAATGCCTTTGCTAGTTGAAGCTTTTGCTTTTGTCCACCTGAAAGATCGACTGCATCTTCGTGAATTCTTTTAACAAGTTTAGACTTCTCTTTGTCTTTTAGTCCCTGAATGACTTGATCCATTCCGCTGAGGCGCATAACTTCTTCTAATCTTCTTGGATCCTTTGTCTGACCTTGTAAGATTGTTTCCTCCAATGTTAATGGCAATTCAAAATAATCCTGGAAAACAACTGAAAACAAGCGATAGTATTCTTCAATTTCATAATCAGTCATTTTACGATCATTAATCCAGATCTCTCCTTGGTCTGGCAAGTAAAGACCACTTAACAATTTAACTAATGTTGTTTTTCCTGCTCCATTAATGCCTACTAATGCTACCTTTTCTCCAGAGGCAATTTTTAGGTTGAAATTTTTAAAGGTATCTTCGTCTGCTTCCGAGTAACGATAAAATAGGTTTCGAAACTCTATCGATAACTGTTTACCGATTTCAGTTGAACTATCTAATCCTTCCCCATGATTTAGTTTACTTTTGATATGCATTAAACGATTGAAGTCCTCTACAGCTAATCCTACTTTATGGAACTCAACAGCACTTCTGAATACCCCATTGACCCATTGAGATAAAGTAGCAATGGATCCAAAATAAATCGTGAATTCCGCTATCCCAATCTGTCCATCGCTTAGCAAATTAATAAGATAAATATATGCACTCAAGTCCACGATTAGACTGCCTATTGCACTTATAATATCCCCACTGAACTTTATTCTATCTAGTTTGAACAAGTTTAGTTGTTTTTCCTCTATAACGACTTTAAATACATGACCGAACCAGTGACTCATTTTGTATAAGCGCATATCTTTTGTCGCTTTGAACTCGGTCGATTTATCATTAAAATAGCGTAATTTCTGATTTAATGGTGCAAGTTTTTCTTTGTATTGATCTTCTTTTATGTTCACATATAATCCGTATAAAAAATTCGCGATTGAGGAAATTAGTATAACGATAACAAATGCGAAATGAATACTTCCTAAAATTGTTCCATATAGAATCAACCCCAAAACGTTTTTCACGAATGATTCTCCTACCATAAAGAAACGCTGGATGCCGTAATATGGATTCATTACTGAATCTAACCCTTTATTAATCGTTTCTTGTCCTTTGCTCCCATCAAACAAACTATAATCTACTTTCGTCAGCTTCGTACCCAATTCAATAAATAGTGAGACTCTGAAATCGTTCCCTTTGTTATTTAATAGATTGATAAAGCATTTTGATAGAACGGTGCTCCCTAAAATAACGACTAATAGTATTGCAAATCTACTTAGTAAATATGGTAAGCTTTGCCCGCGGCTAAATGTATCAAGCAATACAGCCGTTAGTCCTAATGTCGCTAAGGGTAAAATCATTTCTGCGATACCTGCAACAATCATGTACATAATCAGTTTTTTATCATAGCTCGCTATGCGCTTAAGTAAGTATCCAATATTTTGAATAGTAGACTGTTTGCTGTTATTTTCTGTCATATCCTTCACCTCTATTTCATCTTACTGAAAAAAATCGCGTCTGGTTATTTCTTTCACGAGTGGTTCATTTTTTCTCATGAGTGGTTCTATAAAAAAGAAGTGTTTACAACGGAAGCATCACTTCCGTTGCAAACACGCCTTCTTCTGACTGACGGTTAATATATCCACCGTATTTTTCGACTGTATTATCAATTCTAAGTAATCCAAATCCGTGATCTTTACCGGATTTAGTTGTGATATACTGTTTGCCAATTTTTCTGACTTGTCTGTTCATCGAATTGGTCACACTGATATATAGTTGTTCTTTCATGACTTGAATATACACTCGGATAAATCGGTCTTGTGGATTATCAACTGTTAGACACCCTTCTACGGCGTTGTTCAGTAAATTTCCTAAAACAACCCCTAAATCAACATCTAATATTTGAATTGACTTAGGTACTTGAGCTTTCGCATTCAATACAATTTCTTTGGACTGTGCAAGTGTTAGTTTACTGTTCAAGACAGCATCAACAGTGACATTTCCAGACTTGATCAAAGTATCGACCGACATTAGGTCTTCATCTAACTCGTTTAAGTACCCTTTAATCTGGTCAATTTGGTTCATTTCAAGATAAGCTTTCATTGCCTGAATATGATTTTTGTAGTCATGTCGCCAGCCTCGCATCTGTCTATAAATACTTTCAACCTCTTCGACGTGCGAATGAATGATAGCTGCGTTCGTTTCAACAATTTTCTTTTCGTAATAGTTTCGTACAACATAACGAATACTATAAGTGATTACGGTCAACAGTACTATACTACCCAATATGTAATACCACATTTAACTACTCACTTCCTTTGAAGTATCGGATGAATGATTCATTTACTTTCTTATATAACCGTCTGGAGATTGGAACCGTTACGCCATTTGTCAAATAGACTTCTGTTTTACTGATTTTTTTCACATGTTCTATGTTGATTAGGTAAGAACGATGAGTTTTTACAAAAATTTCTTTTGGAAGTTCTGCTTGAATCGTACCCAGCCCTTGTTTGATTTCAATCGGTTCCTCAACAGTCTGGATATTCGTTTCATGTCCTAACGCTTCCAGACTAATCAACTCTCTCTGATTGATTCGAATAGAACCATCCGTCGTCTCAACAATTAAAAACTCATTTTTTTTAGGTCGTAGCGCTTTTATTCGGTCGAGCACTTGAAATAGTTTTTCTCTGTCAATTGGTTTCAATAAGTAATCTACTGCATCTACTTTGTATCCATCCAATGAATATTCAGAGTATCCCGTAACGAATAAAATTTTAAGATCATGCCGTTGATTTCTTAAATAGTGTGCTAGTTCCATTCCATTCATTTTGCCCATTTCAATATCTAAAATCAATAATTCCACTGACTTGTCTTCTTCGAAGTGAAACAAAAAAGCTTCTGCCGATTCAAAAGTCGAAATATTCAATTGCAGAGAATGCATAGCTTCGTACTCTGCCAGTAATTTTTTGATTAAATCTTGCTGAATTTTTTCATCATCCACGAGTGCAATTGTCCAGTTCATTTTTTCACCTCTACGTCAGTATAACGTATAGAACATTTGCTTTGCTACACTTTGGGTGTGTTTATTTTACACAATTCAAAGACTTATAAAATATAGTTACTCCAACACTTTATTGAGTGCATATGAATTGTAAATCCTTTTTATGGTTTATATACTGGAAATCAAAGAAGCATTATATAGCTTTAAGGAGGAATTTTTAATGAGCAAATATGTAGACGGAACATATTCATCAATAAAAGAAGCGATCATAGCAATCAACGGGCTCGTTACAGACGGATATTCAAAAGAAGAAATGGTTTTAGTGGGTAACACTTCAACGCTCAAAGAAAATCATTCAGAAGAAGTTGCGGTAAATATTGAAGATTACGAATCTACTTCTTACAAAGAGCTATTAAGTGACCACAAAGATAAAATTGATTCAGGGCAACTGGTTTTACTTTACGACGAAGATTCCAGTCTTAATGATGACTTAGTCGCTGGAGACCATACTGATGAACCGAACCGCTCAGTTAAAGATAATGCACCAGACCCAGATTTAGACTCTACGGCTTCTTCAACAGATGATATCGGTAATAGCGACTCAGAGCACGTTTCAGCAGAAGATGATCAAGATTCTTCAAGTGATACCGTCAAAATCGACGATCATGATATCGGTGCCGGTCGACCTCTACAGTAATCTAGGCAGCCCTAAAAAATTGACAAACGATTAAACGGTTATTTTAAAATTTTTGTTTCTTATATAAAGGGGGAACTTTATTCAATGGATAAATTTATTGATGGTAGTTATGCAACAATTGACGACGCTCTTAAAGCGGTAATTGCGCTTTATACTCAAGGCTATGCAAAGGAAGATTTATTACTTGTTACCCATGATTCCAAAAAAGAAGAACTTTCTTCAAAAACAGAAGTCAAAGTGACGACCAAAGACTTACTGATGCAAGATGAGAATGATGCAGAGCAGTCAACGATGGAAAAAATCAAAGATACCTTAACACCTCAATCTGATTACGATCATTCAGAAGGGAAAAAAGTATCTGATTTGTTAACAGATTACGAAACAGACATTGAACAAGGCAACACCATCGTTTTGGCAGAACTCAATTCTGATGTAGACCGAGACCCTACAACGGATCCAACGAGTGGGTACGATAACCACAGTTCGATAGAAGATCCGGATATTAACCCTATCCCTCAAACAACTGACGGCTTCAAGAAAGATCAAGACCAAGACATTCATATTGATAATAACGATCTATTTCATCGACCATAATACTAGAAGCAAATGTAAATTTTAGGAGGAATATATTATGACTCATTTTGTAGAAGACAGTTACGCCTCTATGAAAGAAGCGGTTCAAGCTACAAATGCCATGGTGACTCGTGGCTATTCAAGAGAGGATATCACTTTTGTAACAAGTGAATCCAAAAAGTCGGAGCTTTCTGCAGATTTGGACATCAATATTTCAACAGACACATCTCACGAAGCTTTAGCTTCATACAAGGAAGACATTGAACAGGGTCAGCTTGTTGCGTTAGTAAAAGAGGATCCAAGTATTGATAACGATCAGAAAACTGGGACTACGAACGATGAGGCGGATAGTCCGGCAGAAGACCCTAACCCGAATTCTAATCTAACTACAGGTACAAACTCAGACACGATGCGTGATAACCCCACACCAGGTGATGTTCCAGTTGGAGATGATGACGATGCTCCCGGAAGTGTCCCCGTCGACGAAGACCACGATCTGACAAACGGACTTTAATTGATTATTTAAAAGAACGTCCACACAGTTCCCAGTGAACTTGCGTGTACGTTCTTTTGTACTTTCTGTATTCTTTTATATTCTTTATACTATTCCTATATCTTGTCCGCTGATTTTTTACAGAATCAAATTAAATTAAAGACATAGATACCTGTTACTTGTGCTTTATTTGATACTCGTCAGTCCATATTCAAGTATATCTCCTGGCTGGCATTCTAATACTTCACAGAGCTTTTCCAGAGTAGAAAAACGGATAGCTTTTGCTTTTCCATTTTTTAAGTTCGAGATATTCGCCATGGTGATACCTACTTTTTCTGAAAGCTCTGTAACGGACATTTTTCTTTTTGCTAATACTACATCTAAGTTTACGATAATTCCCATTATATTCTCCTCATATCGTTAAGTCATTTTCTAGTTTGTACGCTCTTGCATTCGAAAACAGAATATTCAAGACATCCGCAAACGCTACAATAACCGCAGAAAAAAATAAAAAGAACAGTCCTACTAGAATGAGTCCCGGTGCATCGTCTCGATCCGCTACTAAATACACGATTGGCAGTAGCAATAAGTAAATTCCTGTCATAATAGAGGCCGCATTTCTTATGTTCTTCAAGCAGCTAATGGTGCTCACGGAAAACGCTTCGTTTTCATCTATATGTACGATCAATTTGAAAGATTGAGCTAGCATGAACAAAAAGCAAACGCCTGTAATGATTAAAGCTCCTTGTGTCAATGGGTGTAAAATCGTCATGTGTGGCAGAGTGAACTGAAGTAAATTCGTAACCCAGGGTAAGACGAGAAAGTTAAATCCAATCGTTCCTAAAGCCAAAATTCCTAACGTAATTTTTAATACGATCGTCCTGATTTTCATGATTCATCTTCTTTCTTTAGTGATTTACTGAAAACTATATCATTCATATAACTGAATAACAACAGATAATTATCGTTAATCGACAAACTTAAAAGTTTTTTTAATAATTTGACAGAATGAGGACACTTTACTATCAACATAAAATAAGAAAAAGACAGAAAGTGTATGCTTCACTCTCTGTCTTATTGCTCAATTCTTTTTATAGCTTCCGTCGTTGATCTTGTTGATGACAACTTTCCCTGAATCCATGATTGTGATTTGAGAAACGCCACCTGTTTTCCCAGAAAACGTCAACTGATCCAAATGCTCTACTTCGTATCCTAAGAACATAGAGTGAAACTGTGTCAGAATATCTCCATGCGCAACAATAAGTGCATCCCCTTTTTCAATAAGCTCGTTATAAAAGGGTGACAGTCGCTCCCATGAGTCTCGCTTAGACTCCGCTGATGGAAAGAGCTTATCTTCCACGGATTCTTCATGCTTAATGATATTGTCTTTTAGCCACTTAACAGATTTTCCACAAGCTTCTCCTAAATTCCGTTCTCTTAATCGTTTTTCCTTTTGTATTGTAATCTCTAGAATTTCTGCTAGGGGGGCCGCTGTTTGGATTGCTCTTTTCAAGTCCGAAGAATATAAATCAAATCCCGTCAGATCTATTTCTTTAGTTAAAGCATCTGCGATAGTTTTCGCTTCAGTCTTTCCTTTTTCTGTTAAGTCCCAATCTGTCCATGATCCAATCATCCCATTTGTGTGATGAACAGATTCAGTATGTTGGATTGTTATAATTGTCTGCAAATTACTCTCCCCTTTTATTTACGACCTCAAGATTCAGTTTTCTGTTTTCGATCTTCCAAATCTGATCGGCCATATGATCCATAAATCGTTGATCGTGACTAGTGAAAACAATTGTTCCAGGATAAGCAATCATCAATTTCTCTAGCGCTTCTATCGTTTCAAGATCAATAAAATTTGTTGGTTCATCTAGTATCAAAATATTACTAGAAATCGAAAACATTTTGGCAAGAACCAATTTTGTTGCTTCTCCTCCACTTAACGACTGGACAGGTTGTTGCAACTGATTATCTAGAAAGCCTAGGTTATGGGCAATAGCTCTTACGAGCGCTTCTGAATAATCTGAATCTTTTGATAGATACTGGAAAAGAGTTTCCTGTTTCTCTAGATAATAGTCCATCTGATTGTACGTAGATATTTCAGCTTTTGGAGACATGACAATTCCAGAACCATTTGCCAAGATATACTGAATCAAACTTGTTTTGCCAGATCCATTATTTCCTGTAATCCCAATTCTTTTACCTAGAGGAAATTGAAAATTGATCTTTTCTAATAAAACCTGATTCCCTTTGACTATCGTTACCGCTTCTCCTCTAATTGGAAACCGATTATACATTTTCAAATTTTCTAATACTGGAAATTGCAAAGCTCGGTAAGCACTCGGCTTCTCAACTTCCTCTAATTTTTCGATTCTACTATTGATTGCTTTTACCGTTTTATGGGCTGACTTCTGAACAGTATCTTTTTGCTTTGAGGAAGACAAACGACTAGGTTTGATTCGTCTATTTTTCTGCTTTTCACTAACTTGGTTCAACTTGGTTGCTTGTCTTTGCTTTTTATCTACTGTACGCTCTAATCGATTTTTTTCTTTTACGTAAAGATTATGCTTTTGTTTCTGTTCTTCTAATTCCGCTTCTTTTTGAACTTCATATTGGCTAAAATTTCCTTTATAGACTGTTACTTTTCCTGACTCTACTTCCCATATCGATGTAACCGTAGCATCTAGAAAGGCTCTATCGTGGCTAACAATCAATGCTGTTCCATAAAAGTATTGAAGTTCTTCTATCAAGAATCTTCTTCCTTTTGTATCTAAATGAGTCGTCGGTTCATCCAGTAAGAGTCCGCCAGTATAACGAGAGAATAAATTTACTAACTTCAAACGAGATACTTCTCCTCCGCTGTAAAAATCCGAGGAATGAGTAGGTATGTTTAACTTGCCAAGTAACTCAGGATCCGTCATTTCAAAATCGATTCTCGTTCCTTTTTCTATTTGGGCAAAGTACTGGAACTCAATAGATTTCTCAATTTTTCCACTGTCTTGTTCTATTTCTCCAGCAATCATTTTGACTAAAGTACTTTTTCCCTGACCATTTCTCCCAATTATTCCAATCTTCTCATTCTCATATACGGTGAGGTGATTAATCGAAACCACCTCTCTGCTGTTGTAACTTTTCATTACATCTTTCATTTCTAAAACTAATTTTTCCATAGATAAACACTCCTTTTTTAAAGTCGTGTTCTATACTACAGAGGGAGGTCTGATCCCTTACATCAATGTACACAAAAAAGAGATAGCTCACTACCTCTTCAAAGTAACTATATTTTCCAGATGGAAGAAAAATGTGCAGACTGCTCCCTTGTATCTGTCGTAAAAAACAGGACCTTGAATTGTTATTTAATTAACGATTCAAAGCCACAGTGCGCAATCTTATCGAAGCCATTCTTCTTCCCTCCCCACTTTCATTATTTCTAGAATAGCAAATCTGATAGCGCTTTTCAATGATTACTATTCCTTAACTATCCTCCGTCTCTACTCAGTTTGTTGAATTAATATTAAAATTATTTCTATTAAATGTCCTAAAAATGTAATAAAAATAACAAACATTCAATAGAAGGCATATAGTTTGTATAAAATCTCTATGCTCCTTATACTTGCCATATAACCAAATATTGCAACTATCAATAGGAGGAATTACAAATGAGTCATTTTATCGAAGGAGTCTATTTAACCGTACAAGAATTAGAAAAAACAGTCGACACTTTGCTTACACAAGGATACGATAAAAAGGATATGACAATCGTTGCTAGTCATGACACTAAAGATGGATTAGACACAGACATTCCTGTTAGCGTATACGGAGATGGAGAGAAAGAAGAATCCATAATGGATAAAATCAAAGACGTCTTTTCTAGTTCAGATGAAAAGCATACAGACGATGCTGACCAGAAAATGCTAAGTAATTATGAAACTGAACTTAATAATGGACGTTTAATTTTACTAGTAGAAGAAAATGACAATGTGGTTCGCGAAACTTCTAACAAAACAAATTCAACAAATTCATCAGATGCTCCAGTCGTTGACACAGTCAATCAAGGCGCGGATATCGTTGTGGATGAAGATGAACATACTTCTCCAAATCATTCCATTACTCCTGCGGATCATCCGGATATTGATCCAACAGATCCCGCTCATAATAGTGGAACGAGTAATAACCCTAAGGCAGATACTCGTCCTGATCATGGAACTCCGAGTCAAGATCATATATCTGTTGAACCAGGCAAAGCTTCAAGAGACTCTTCTGTAGATGATCCTAACCATTCTGGCCGCTAATCACTGACGATTTCCATATAATTTATAATAGAGATCAATCAACAAGCGTTTTATTTGAATCTATTCAGCCTAGTTCATATACTGATGGCGTACTCAAATTAATCATATATCTATATAAAATTAATAGGAGGAAACAAATCATGACTAAATATGTTCAAGGAACTTACGTAACAGCAGAAGAAGCAAATACCGCGGTAGATTCACTGATTGCTCAAGGATATGATAGTAGTGATATTACTTTAGTATCTAATGGTACTACAAACAGTAACTTATCAACAAATGTTCATTCTAAAGTATATGGTAAAAGTGATACTGAAGATGAATCTTTCATGGACAAAGTAAAAGATGTGTTCACCGGTGAAACAAATGATTCTTCAAACAATACGACAGACTCTGAAAACGATGTATTGAACCGTTACACTGATGAAATCAATAATGGCCGAATCGTTGTTTTAGTAGAAGAAAATTCAGATGTGGATAGAGTATCAGATGAAGCTTCTCTTGAACCAGTTGGAGATACTACCGTAGATCCAACTATGGATAGCTCAGATGTTATCGTTGGATCAACAACTGACCCAGCAATAGACCCTACCGTAGATCCAACGCTCGACACAACAAATGAAGCAGCTCTGAATTCAGTAGATCGCACACCTGAAGTGGATGCTACAAGTACTGACTCAAGTAAAGAAAAAATTCAACTTCAAGAAGAGCAAGTAGATGTAGATACAAACGAAGTACAAACTGGCGAAGTACATGTTCAGAAAAACGTAACGGAAGATACAAAAACGATTGAAGTTCCCGTTAAACATGAAGAAGTTACTGTTGAAAAACATGCTGTAACAGATGGTAAACCTGCAGAAAACACTTTAGATGATAACGAAGACATTTCAATCCCAGTTACAGAAGAACAAATCGAAGTCACTAAACATCCTGTCGTTACAGACGAAGTCGTCATCAACAAAGAAACAAAAGAAGATACTAAACAAGTATCTGAAACTGTTCGTAAAGAAGATGTTGACATCAACACAGATGGAAACGTTGATGTTGAAGACGAAAAAAATGACGGATTTAACAACCGTCCATAAAACAATCAATTTTGACTGAAGCAGTAATCTTACTGCTTCAGTTTTTTTACGTATTTTGAAAATAGAAAAAAGGAAGGAGACTTGAATACGTCTCCTTCCTTTTTCAGCTCTAATTCTTTTAAAGCATTTCCTTAGCTAACAATCGGTACGCATTTAATCTTTGTTCTTGAGAATGCGCAATACTGCAGATCATTGCTTCTTGGAATCCATATTCTTCTGCATCCTGACGTAACTTATCTGCTACTTCTTTTGCTGTTCCGACCAGATGAATCTGACGATTCGTTTGAATCCCAACTTTTTCTTCTTCAGACAATTGATAATCTTTCGCTTCTTCAGGTGACATCAACTGTTCCATTCTACCTTGAGCTAAATGAATGCGCGCAATATCTTGAGGTTTTGCCTGATATTCTGCTTCTTCTTTTGTTTCAGCTACCGTCACTAGATAGGCTACATTGATTTCAGGTTTTTCCATAAAAGCGGAAGGTTTGAAGTGATATCTATATAACTCAAAGATTTCTTTACGCATAGATCCCAGCATAAAGAATTGAGCAAATGAATACCCCATACCTCTACGTCCTGCTTCAATCGCACTGTTCCCACTAGATCCCAGTAACCATGACTCTGGCAATACAACCTTTTGAGGCGTCGCAATCGTATGCTTATATAATAACTCTTCTGGTACTTCGTCTTTCATTAACGTCAACGTTGTATCCAGTTTTTCATATAAATGATCAAAATTCGGATTATTTCCTTGAGATAAAGCGTAAATGGATCGCTGATCCCCACCTGGCGCACGGCCTACTCCGAAATCAATTCTACCTGGTGCAAGTGCGCTCAAGGTTTTAAATACTTCTGCCATTTTTAAAGGTGAATAATGCATAATCATCGTGCCACCAGTACCTAAGCGGATGCGATTTGTTTTAGCTGCGATATAAGCCGTGATGATTTCTGGTGCTGAACTTGCAAATGCATCACTTCCATGGTGTTCTGCAAGCCACATACGGTCATAGCCTAGTTCTTCCGCAACTTGTGCAAGTTCTACAGCATACTCTAGCGCGTTTTGTGGCATTTTCCCACCTGTAATTGGTGCTTGGTCCAATACACTTAATCTCATTCTTTTAAACAACCTCTCTTTTTACTTACTTTTAGTATACCATCAAATGAAGGATCATTCATAGGGAATGGATTAGACTCACGTAAGAACCAGGAGTAGATTTATTAGAAAAAGGATTTCCTCTTATAACCAATCCATTAAATTGATCAGTTACTTAAGCTCATTTCATCTACAAAAAACGCTGTGATCATTTCCATTGTAGTCACTTTGACAAGATGTTTTTCATCTTCATTTACAAACGTCAGATTTGCATCTGGATTCTCCGCAACAAATTCTGCCGCATCGCTATACGGTACGACTTTATCTTCTATTCCGTGCCAAAACAACATTGGTCTACCGGCTAACGTTTCGGGTCTTAAAGACAGATCATAAAACGGAATCCATGCTAACAAATTTTTATAGTCTTCTGGAACATATCTACCTGCTTCAGTAGCATACTCATAAATTCGTTCTCGATAATGAACGGGTTTGGGAGAACCCATTACACAAGCAGCTGTTTTAATTTCTGGATGATTCGTCATCAATGCACAAGTCGTAATCCCCCCCATAGAAACACCACCTACCCCAATTCGATCATCCGCTAATCCTAGTTTTTTGAAATGATTAATCAGAGATCCAAACTCAAAGAGATTCGCTTGAATACTCTGCCAGAAAGTCAACGAAGGCACTTGAATGATAGGCTGTTTCCGCTCTCCATGATTTGCTGCGTCCGGCAATAATACTCTAAACCCCGCTTCTGCTAATTTACGTCCTTGCGTTAGGACCAATTCTTTGGATGACTGCCATCCATGGTAATAAATGATTAATGGCCGTAATTGGTTTCTTTTCTCTCTTTCTACAACTTCAAGTATTGGAACATTTCCGATACTTCTTTTTCTGATCATCAATTTCATATTGTTCCACCTCGATTATAAGAATACAGTAAACAATTGGCTTAGAACAGTTTAGCGTTCTAAAATCCAAAGTTTTTTTATACTTGTATGAGAAACTCCTCACTCTAACTAAAATTCATAGAATATATTTTGATGTGGGTAATTATTTATGATAGGCTAGTAAAATCTGTGTAACCACTTATCAGATGTACGATAAAAAAGCGACTTTCCTGAGGATTCAACATCCTTAGTTTAACGAAGCACAACTCACTGGAGGAAACGATGAAAAAAGCATCATTCAGGTTTCTCTCTCTTACGGCTCTTTCCTTACTTATGGCTGCCTGTGGAGATAGAAAACCCCGAGAAGAAATGAATCTTGGAGAACAAATGGACTTTACGATTACTGGAATGGAACCTGGATCCGGTATCGCTGAAACATCTCGAAAAGCACTAGCAGCATACGATAACTTAGAGGGCTGGGAAATTCATGAAAGCTCAACTGCAGGTATGCTTATTGCATTAGATCAGGCTACGAAACGCAAGGAGCCTGTAATTATTACGGGGTGGGCACCACATTTTATATTTGAAACTTATGACATCAAGTTCTTAGAAGATCCAAAAAATGTTCTTGGAGATGCCGAGGATATCCATACGATGGCACGCCTTGGTTTAAAAGAAGACAAACCAGAAGCTTATGCTTTTCTGGAAAACTTCAACTGGACCGTTGAAGATATGCAGGCTGTTATGGTCGACGCTATCGACGTAGAATTTGAGGAAGCATCTGAAACTTGGATTGAAGAGAATCGAGACATGGTGGAAAGCTGGACTGAAGGCATCGATCATGTAGATGGAGAGTCTTTTAATCTTGTCTCTTTCCCTTGGGATACAGAGCGCGCTTCCAGTCATGTTGTCGAAGCTGTCCTAGAAGAATTAGGTTACAAGGTTACGACGACTAATGTTGATCCCGCGATCATGTTCAAGGCTCTCGCTGCTGGAGAAACAGATGCAACGGTCGCTGTCTGGTTACCAACGACTCAAGCGCCTTTAATCAAAGAGTATGCCGGTCAATTGGATGACTTGGGTGTTAACCTTCATGGTACTCAAGTTGGTTACATTGTCCCTGCTTATATGGATATCGATTCTATAGAAGATTTACCCGCATATGTAGAAGAATAATCTTATTTAATCGAGAAGGCCTAGTGAACATACTCACTAGGCCTTTTTTAGCACGCTCGTTTAGTATTCTATCCTAGTTCCATGTAAACAATTTAATTTCACAAGGTCTTTCGGTTGGTTTTTTAGACAACTTTTTACATAATAGTACTAAGGAGCTGATTTTAAGTGAAAGAACAAACCCTTTATTATAATGGAGATTGGCAAAAAGCCCAATCAACCGATTATACAGAAGTTATCAACCCAACAACTGAAGAAACGATTGGAAAAGTCGTTAACGCTAACCAGAAGGACGTTGATTTGGCTGTTGCTTCAGCTAAATTCGCGTTCAAAGAATGGAATCAGACGAATCCTGATGTTAGAGCAGATTATGTAGAAAAATTGTTGAATGGTATAAAAGAACGTAAACAAGATCTTATGGATATTATGATCAAAGAATTAGGTACTTCTCATGTCTTTGCTGATAGCACTCAAGTTGGTTTAGCTGTCGCAGAAATGTCAGCAACTATTGAAGAAATCAGAAATTATGATTTTGAAGAAGATGTAGACAATGCCACTGTCATCAAAGAAGGTTTTGGTGTCGTTGCTTGTATTACACCATGGAATTATCCACTAAATCAAATTCAAAGAAAAATTACTCCTGCCTTGCTTGCAGGAAATACGGTAGTTGTTAAGCCACCAAACTTAACGCCAATGACGGCTTTACTTCTAGCAGATATCGCGCATGAGGTTGGTTTCCCTAAAGGTGTATTCAACTTGATCACAGGAAACGGGAGTGAAACAGGCGATTACCTTACAGGTCACCCTGACGTTTCTGTGATCTCGTTCACTGGGTCAACTAAAGTCGGATCAAGCTTGTATGAAAAAGCTAAAACCAATATCAAAAAATTGGTCCTCGAACTAGGCGGTAAGTCTCCTATGGTTTATCTTAAAGGTGGAGACCTTGAATTGGCTGTTAAAAATGCAGCGGACACTGTACTGCATAACCAAGGTCAAACGTGTTCTGCATTAACACGACTTTTTGTACCTAAAGATGAACTTGAACGTACAAAAGAAGTCATCAAAGACTACTATAAGGACATCAAAATTGGAGATCCAGCAGAAGAGGATACCATCGTTGGGCCATTAGTTTCAGAAGGTCAAATGGAAACGGTATTGGATTATATCGAAAAAGGTAAAAAAGAAGGCGCAGAAGTCCTAATTGGTGGCAACAAAATGGACCGTAAAGGGTATTACGTTGAACCCACGGTCTTCGTTAATGTTACCAACGATATGACAATAGCCCAAGAAGAAATCTTTGGACCTGTACTCGTTGTGATTACCTATGATTCCGTTGAGGAAGCGATCGAGCTTGCTAACGATTCTATCTACGGATTATCCGGTGGAGTTGTTGGACCCGAAGAAGAAGCTGTTAAAGTCGCTCGTCAGTTGCGTACAGGTAACATCGCAATTAACGACGCAGAACGCTCACCTAAAGCACCATTTGGTGGTTACAAACAGTCTGGTTTCGGTCGAGAAAACGGCCTTTACGGCGTTGAAGACTACTTCGAAATCAAAGCGATTTTCAGATAAATCGGATTTATAATAGAAGAACCCGAGTTGCGTGTATTTACACAACTCGGGTTCTTCTATTATATTTTTTACTCAATAAGCTCTTTTAGTAATTGTCTAACTGCATATTTTCCTGATAGAACAGCGCCTTCCATAAATTGAGGAAACGCTGGGGCTAATTCGGTACTGGCAAATACGATGTTTTGGTAGGGTTCTTTCAGTGTATGTTTTGCATCGAGAGCTCCTCCATAATGCGTGATACCACCATAACCTCCACCATAGTAAGGCGAATCCACCCATACTTTCTCTTCTATCGACTTGTAATCCTCGACACGCTCGCCCAAAACTTGCGCTAAACGATTGACTGCAAATTCTATTCTTTCATCATGTGATACGCGCGTAAGTTCAATCGCTTTATCGCCACCAACAAACATGGTCAAGCGATTTTCTCCTAGTTTCTTAGAAGATTCCATTACATTGACGCCTTCTTCTTCTCCAAACAAAACCCCAAACAACTTCTTCTTTTCACCATTGATTGTGATTTCACGCCAGAAGGGCTCTTCATAGGTAAAGGTTAACTTGATAACTGCCCCATCTATAAAACTATTCAGTGCAGGCTGAAATTTCTCTTTAAGTCTTTCACTAAACTGAATACGACGTGCTACAGTAGGTGGAACAGCGACAATCACAGCTTTTGTTTTAAAGGTCTGTCCTGTTTTCGATAAGACAGCATAGCCATCTTCCACTTCGCTAATTTCTTTGACAGGCTCTTCAAACAAAAGATTCGCCTTTGATATATCTACTAGATGGTCAATCACCTGACTCAAAGGACCCGAAGCTTGATATTTCACTTCATCTTCTTCCAGCGTGATATTTCCAATTAACCGCTTCAGTGCTTTTGGATTAATGTAATCGCTACTTACTGTAAATTCCGAAGCCACTAAACTCTTCATTGCTTTCGCTTCAACTTCATCTTCGATAGCCTCATCCACGACTTCAGATAAAGTATGGTTTTTTCTGAATGAACGATCTTCCAATAATTTTGCGTGATGATCAAAATCAATATGACCGACTTCATCTTTTGTTTCATTGATAATAATAGCGTCTTCTACTATATACGTATCGTCTAGTTTCATACCCGATTCTTTGATTAGCTGAACCATCTCAGTCATATCATCATTAACAAACTGAGCACCCAGTTCAACGTAACTTGAGCGATCTTCTGAGACTTTCGACTGTACTTTTCCCCCAGCTCGATCAGTTGCTTCAAGAAGTTTATACGATAATCCTTTTTCTTTTAAAGATCTAGCAGCGGATAGGCCAGCTAGTCCAGCGCCAATCACTATGACGTCCAATTGTTCCTGATTCATCTTTCCACTCCTATAACAGGTTTTATTTAATCAACTCCAAGACTATCAAGTTCCCACTACTAAAGCAAAAAGAAAGACTTTGGTTGTTATTTGCCTATTACTGTTGTATTGAAGAATCATTTCATTGTTAGACACATTATCTTGCTAGTCATAATTAATATTTATTCCACAAAGTTCTTGTTAGTATATATTCTTCCAGTGTCCAATCTTTCTGGTTCAATCGTTTCTTTTGTTCCTTATCTAAATTGATAATAGACTCTAATTGGTCTTCGAGCAGCTCTTCGTCTTGCAAGCTCAAACTACCAATGTTAACGAAATCTAAAATCGCATGTTTACTTATCCTACGCTTAATATAGTCGATTGATTCAATCAAAAAGTAATCCGCAAGTACGATATCTGATTCAATAAGTTCATAGACATTTTGATCTTCCAACTCAATGTAAGATAATTGAATAGTATTCTTATACATGTTCTGATTATAATTTTCGCACAATCTCTTCAGTTTACTGCTCCCAGGTGAATTTTTTGTTGTTAATAATATAACGAGATATTGTTTTAACAAGCTGGCTACCTCCTTAAAATTCTAAAGTACGTTTATACTTTACACCTTAAAGTTGCCTTTAAGGCAAGTAGGCATGTCATCTATTTAATTATTTTAGCTGGAGTACCACCCACAGTTGTATTCGCCGGAACATCTTTGGTAACTGTTGCATTAGCAGCAATGATTGCATTCTCCCCAATCGTTATACCCGGTAAAATGGTTGCTGCAGCACCTATCCAAACGTTTCTCTCTATTTTTATAGGGGATGTAATAATGCCTCTGCGATGATTAGGATCTTTTATATGATTAACAGTCAATAAATTTACTCTCGAACCAATCAGCACATCATCTTCTATTGTAATTCCACCTAAATCCACAAATGTTGCATTCTGATTGATAAAAACATTTTTACCTAATTTAATATGTTTTCCAAAATCTGTATAGAATGGGAGTAATACTGTTACCGACTCATCTATTTCTTTACCCATTATTTTCCCGAGTAATCTATTTGTACTTTCTTTCGAGCGATGGTGTGTATTGAGTTCCATAACGTGTTTTTGATTTTCATCCTGTATTCTATCAATTGTCCTAAAAAGCGCATGATTTACTCTTATTTCCTTACCTGATACTTGTTTTAATAATGAGTCCATTTGTAGGTCTCCTTTTCCAATAAGTTATCTTCAGTGTATCCTACATTTTAAAATATGTATAATACTTATATACAATAGATAGATATAGCATTTAGTTATACTAAACAGAATTAGATGAATAGTTATAGAAAAGTAGGAGGATTATATAATGGAGTTTCGCGTCTTGAGTTACTTTATGGCCGTGGCGAGAGAAAAAAATATTAGTAAAGCTGCGAAGAGTTTACATTTGTCTCAACCAACTTTATCTAAACAATTAAAAGGACTGGAAAACGAGCTGGGGGTCGTTCTTTTTGAAAGAGGAAATCGTGAAATCAAACTTACTGATGATGGAATTTTTTTGTATAACCAAGGGAAAAATATCCTTTCTTTAGTCGACAAAACAACTAGCAATTTAAAACAAGGAAAAGAACTTACTGGAGATCTATATATTGGAGCTGGAGAAACAAGAGTAATGAAACTTATAGCTCATACCCTAAAAAAGCTCTTACAAAACCATCCAGCGATTAAGCTACATTTCTATAGCGGTAACGCAGATGATGTTATGGATAAATTAAATAACGGTGTACTGGATTTTGGAATCGTCATTAATCCAACCGACAAACGGTTATATCATTCTATCGTTTTGCCTGAGAAAGATCGATGGGGTCTATTAATCCATAAACTCCATGCACTTTCTCAAAAGAAGAAGATTCTTTCAGATGATTTGATTGATCATCCTTTATTCGTTTCTCGTCAATCTCTAGTTGATGATCAGATTACTGAATGGCTTGGTGGGAATAATGATTATCTTAGTATCGTAGGTAATTATAACCTCTTATACAACGCTTCGCTTATGGTGGAAGCAGAAATTGGCAGCGCACTATGCTTAGAAGGCATTTTACAAGATTCTTCTACTTTAAAGTTTATTCCCTTATATCCTAATCTTTATTCATCGTTGAGTGTAATTTGGAAGAAAGATCATCCGTTGTCCAGTGTAGCTCAATCTTTTTTAGAAGAGCTTAAGAATCGCAATGATTCTTAAGCTCTTCTTATAAGCGTTAATCATTTTCTTTGAATGCATCCTCATGTTTCTTAAAAAAAGACCGATAGACCCTTACTTGCTCCAACTCTGTCCATTTTCTTGTTTCAACTGGATCTTGATCTAAATCATAAATTTTAGCATGATTCATCGCGAGAAAAAATGGAGAATGCGTTGAAATAATAAATTGGCAGTTAAAGAAGCGTGCGGCATCTTCAATATATTGTTTTAATTCTAACTGCTTCGTAGGTGACAAACTATTCTCTGGTTCATCTAGAAGATAAAGTCCGTTCTCTTCAATTTTTTCTATAAAATATCGAAAGGCACTTTCACCATTTGATTGTTCTCGTACGTTTTTCATTAAATTATCTCGAATGTATTTTGATTGCGTCTTTCTTCTCGCTTCATTCATTTTCTTTAACTGATCGTAGTCCTCCAGTGAACGGAGTTGAAAGTTAGCACGTTTGATATCTAAATACTCTTCAAACATTTCCGATCTTTTTTCATCTACTGCTTCATTCACAGAACGAAGCGTCAGAATAAAATCAAAAACGTCATCACTTGTAATGATTCTCTTGAAATCAGGCTGCTCAAAAGTCTCCTCAGTTTCACAAAATTCTAAGTACTTTGGAAAAAAAGAAGATTTATTGTAAAGTGCATCTCTTTCTGCTTCTATCTTTTCTGCAATGATATTCAAGGCAGTCGTTTTCCCTGAGCCGTTTCCACCGTAAAGAATCGTAATCGGCTCAAAGTCTAAACGCTCCAATCCTCTTTTCGCTAGCACTTGAAAAGGATAATAGGAGGAATAGACTTTCCTTTTTACTTTGCAAATGAAGTACAAACTTTCTACTTCATGATCTGGAAATGTGATGTTTTTGATATACATTTCATGTGCCCCTTTGTATTTATTCAGTAGCAATCAGCATAATTCTGTTTTTGAATCCACCACGCTCTGTTAGCTTTTCTAACCGCCTTTTTTCTAGACTTTCTACTGATTGCTTATGTACACCTGCCAAACTATGAATCACTTCTATAATATCTGAAAGTTCCTCAATACATGAATCATCATTTTCAGCTAACAGATATTCATTTACTTCTTCTTTTAGTTTTTGCCTAAGTTTCAACCTATATTCATTCTCGTTCAAGACTTTAAAATGGCCTATTTGTCCATTGTTTTCAAGAATTTGAGGAATATTGTCTCTTACAAGTTTGTTATAATTTTTCATTGTTTTCTCTCCTTTCTACTCGTTCATATTTACGTTACGGACTTCCTTATTAAGTATAATAACATTTGTATCAGAAAATTTTCCTCTAATTATTTTTTTGACCGTATTTTAGTTTATAATCTATAGTGGGAAGAGGAGGATATTATGATAACGATTAAAGAGATTACAAACATCACAACTGAACAAGCAGAATTAGTGGACTTGTTTCAAGAAGTCGTAGCTTCTGGCGCGGCGATGAACTTTCTACACCCAATGAGCGAAGAGACGGCTATTAAATACTGGAACGGTGTACTATCAGAGCATGTTCGATTGTTCGTTGCTTTATTAGACGAAGAAATCGTAGGCACGGTTCAATTACAGATGAGCGACAAAGAAAATGCTCCTCATCGCGCCGAAATCGCTAAGTTGATGACCCATCCAAAAGCACAACGGAAAGGTGTTGCCAGAACCATTTTGCAACACGTCTTAAAAGTAGCTGAAAAGGAAAAGAGAACTTTACTGCTATTAGACACAGAAAAAGAAGGACCCGCAAATGCTCTTTATCAATCGGAAGGATTTGTTTTGTACGGTGAAATTCCTGCTTATTCTCAAGATCCTTTTGGTGTTTTTAAAGACGGAAATTGTTACTACAAATATTCTCCGCAGACTAGCTAATAACTGAAAGAAAAGAGGTATGTTTTAATGTTTAAAAACCCCTATTTTCTAACATTTTTAAATATTGTAATATTTTCTGGTTATATCTTTGTTGGTATCCCAAGAGGAGATTTCATTACGCTGCTAATCGTCAGCTCACTGTTGGTCAGTCATTTAAATGGATTCAGAAAAAACTGGAATGTATATACACGTTATACGCAAATAATGTCTTTTATCTTTACAGTGCTGGTAGTTACTTACATCTTTGCAACGTTGTTTTCTTTCTTTTAAAAGTCATTTTTCCAAAAATAAAAAGCATCTAAATGATAGATTTTGGATGCTTTTTATTTTACTTTGTTTGAATAAAGTATTTCTATTGACTATTTTTGGTTCTGAAGAATTTCTTCTACAAGCTTCACGAGGTTATCGTTTGAAAAGTCAGGATCTGGGTAATAAGGATTGAATTGCGTATCTTTTCGTTTGATATAAGCTGTTTTGAGTCCGGCTTTTTTAGCACCAAACAGATCCCAGTCATGAGTCGCTACCATCACTGTTTCTTGCGCAACTAAAGCTTGTTCATTCAATACATAATTATAAATTTCTTTATAGGGTTTATATCGTTTCACAGCGTCTACTGAGTAGTAATGATCTACTTGGTTAATAATTCCAGCATTGGTTAATTGCTTCTCGACCATCTCTTCTGATGAATTCGTGACGGCAATAACAGTTAATTCGTTATCTTTTAGCAACTTCAACGCTTCTTCTACATCATCATAGGCCGGTAGTTCTTGAAATGCATCGAGGATATCGTTTTTAATATCTTCTGTTAGCTCTTTACCATTTTCCATAAACAGACTTTCAAGAGCTGCTTTTGTTAATTTACTGAAGTCTTCATACTCGTTCAGTCCACCTAGTACCGTTGAGGAATGAAGAACCGTTTTGAACCAGTAAGCCATCGCAAAGTCTCCGTCAAAGTGCTGGTCGAATTTCTCTTTCAGTAAATTTAGGTTTAATAACGTTTCGTTCATATCAAATAAGACCGTTTTAATCATCATTATCATCTCTTTCTCTGTTTTATTCTCGTCAGCAGTATAACGCAAAAAGCTATCTTTCCGAAGAAAGACAGCTTTTTGATTAGTATCTTATTTGTCTAAACTGAAGTCCAGTTCTGGTCCTTTTGGTACAATGCCATTTGGATTGATTTGTTTATGACTACGGTAATAGTGCTTTTTGATATGGTCAAAGTTGACCGTCTCTTTTACACCAGGTTCATTGTACAATTCTCTTGTGTAACGCCATAAGTTTTTATAGTCTACGATTCTTTTGATGTTACATTTGAAGTGACCGTGATAAGCACTATCGAAACGGATCAAAGTCGTAAATAAACGCCAGTCTGCTTCCGTGATTTCGTCTCCTACTAGGTAGCGGCTATGTTCTAGTCGTTCTTCAATATCATCTAAGGCATCAAATAATGTTGTGACTTCTTTTTCATAAACCTCTTGAGTTGTGGCGAAGCCAGCTTTGTAGACACCGTTGTTGATTGTGCCATAAACTTTTTCGTTGATTTCATCAATCTCTGTCATTTTGTTTTCTGGAAGAAAGTCTTTATCATTTGCACCCACTTCGTCGAAAGCTGAATTCAACATGCGCATGATATCTGCGGATTCGTTATTGACGATTTTATTTTGTTTTAAATCGTATAATACAGGTACAGTTACGCGACCACTGTATTCAGGTTCAACATGTGTATAAATCTGATACAGATAATCTGCATGGATAACCGGATCTTGGATGACACCTTCTTCTTCCTCAAATGTCCATCCATTTTCTCCCATCAACGTATTGACAACAGAAATTGAAATCATGTCTTCTAGTCCTTTTAGACTGCGCATGATTAATGCGCGACTAGCCCATGGACAAGCGAGTGAAACATATAAGTGATAACGACCTGGTTCTGCTTTAAATCCAGCTTCTCCAGTCGGACCTGCGCTACCGTCCTTTGTAATCCAGTTTCTAAATTGTGACTCCTCCCGAATAAATTCGCCTTCGTCATTATTGTAATCCCATTTGTCGTACCATTTCCCTTTAACTAATAGTCCCATAAGCGACCCCTTTCAAGAGTTATACCGTTTTAAAATCGTTCTACTTCTAGTATAAGTCTCGAAATCGAAATAAACAAATAACTTTAATGAAATTTTTAAAAGGTCCGAAGCCAATCAACACTTCTTCAAGAAATAAGCCAAAACCGTATCGTCTTCTGTTAATTCAGGATGATGCGCCGTTACCAGTACATTATCTTGTTCAGCTGCAACGATTTTATCGTCTATCCTTGCTAGGACTTTAACATTTGATCCCACTGACTGGATATAAGGTGCTCGAATAAAAACGGCTTCTACTGGTTGTTCGATGCCTTTGAAATATAGTAACGTTTCAAAGCTGGCCACTTGTCTACCGAAACCATTACGCTCCACTTCCATCTCGATAAAGCCCAAGCGAAGATCGGTTGTTTCGTGACTGTTGTCTGTACTGCATAAAATCAGTCCGGCGCACGTTCCAAATATCGCTTTTCCTTCTTGATAGACCTGTCGTAATCGTTTTTCCAGTCCTTGTTCCCGAATCAGGCGTCCGATAGCGGTTGATTCTCCTCCTGGAATAATAAGGCCATCCAACTGATCGAAATCCTTTTCCGTTTTGACGGAAACAGCTTGAACCCCTGACCTTTTTAGCGCTTCAAGGTGCTCTGTGACAGCGCCTTGTAAACTTAAAACCCCGATTCTTTTCGTCATAGTTATCTGCCTCTTTCTTGCATCCGTTCGCTTTCTTGTAGGTGGCTGATTTCGATCCCTTTCATCGGCTCGCCCAAGTCTTTAGACAGTTCCGCAAGCAATGCATAGTCTTCATAATTTGTCGTTGCTTGAACGATTGCGCGTGCAAATTTTTCTGGCGATTCTGATTTGAAGATACCGGACCCGACAAAGACGCCGTCCGCTCCCAGACTCATCATCAGTGCCGCATCTGCTGGTGTCGCTACACCACCTGCCGCAAAGTTTACGACTGGTAACTTTCCTAATTCTTTGATTTCTTTTACCAATTGATACGGCGCGCCCAAGTCTCTAGCGAATGTCATCAATTCATCATCAGATTTTGTCGATAACAAACGAATTTGGCTATTCACTTGTCTCATGTGACGAACCGCTTCAACAATATTTCCGGTACCGGGTTCTCCTTTGGTTCTCAGCATAGATGCGCCTTCACCAATTCTTCTCAGTGCTTCGCCTAAGTCTCGACAACCGCAGACGAAAGGCACAACATAGTCTGATTTCAGTAAGTGGAATTCTTCATCGGCTGGCGTGAGTACTTCACTTTCGTCAATATAGTCGACACCCATTGCTTCTAGGATTCTCGCTTCTGAAATGTGTCCAATTCTTGCTTTCGCCATGACCGGTATGCTGACCGCATTCATCACTTCTTCAACGATAGTTGGATCCGCCATGCGCGCAACCCCACCTGCTTTACGAATATCAGATGGTACACGTTCCAATGCCATAACAGCTACCGCACCCGCTGCTTCTGCGATGCGTGCTTGTTCTGCATTGATGACATCCATAATGACACCACCCTTTTGCATTTGTGCCATGCCACGTTTCACTCGTTCACTACCGATTACTTTTTCATTCATGTTCCATGTCCCCCAATTTTTTATCTTTCTTAATGATTGTCAGTATACAAAAAGAGGAAGCCTCTCCCTACATCCAATTGGACGATAATTAACCCATCCAATTTTGTGGTAGAATAATAAAAAATCAGAAAGGAACTTTTATTATGGAAAACTGGTCTCTTCCAGAAACAAAAACCAAGCCACTGTATCAAGAAATCATGTTATTGATAGAAGAAAAGATTCGGTCCGGTCAGTTAGCAGCTGGAGAACGATTGCCAGCCGAACGCAAACTGGCTGAAGCATTAGATGTAAACCGGTCAACAGTGATTCGTGCAATGGAAGAATTGACTGCTCAAGGTGTTTTGACGAGAAAAAAAGGGAGCGGTACGTTTGTAAATCCAGATAAATGGGGCTTACAAATGCGTCCGATGATCAATTGGGGTACAGCACTGACCACTGCACATCTAAAAAGAACCTCTCCTTATCAGCAGGCCGCAGAACGTATGAAAGTTCAGTTTCCAGAAACAGTGCTAGACCTCTCAAACGGTAGCTTACGTTCTGATCTTCTTCCTGAACTTCACGCACCAAGTTTATCTTGGAAAGAACTTGTTGAGCAGGAAAAAGCCCAATTAGCCGTCGCTCATGGTATAAAAAGCTTACGAGAAAGCGTGCAGCGTCATCTGAAGCGCACTTATCAAATCGATGTCCCGCTCGAAGAGATCCTAATTACTTCTGGTACGCAAAATGCCTTGTTTCTGATTACGCAAGGACTTCTGAAACCGGGAGATACAATCGGAATAGAGGCACCTTCTTACTTCTACTCTCTGCGCCTATTTCAAGCTGCGGGTCTTCGGATCGTGCCGATCAAGATGGATCGCGAAGGGATGACGATTAAGGGACTGCAGGAGGCTTCTTTGAATCATTCTTTGAAGATGGTCTTTTTGAATCCTATTTTCCAAAATCCGACAGGTTTGGTTATGAGTGCGAAGAGAAAGGCTGAGATACTGGATTATTGTTTATTGAAGCGGATTCCAATTGTTGAAGACGATGCTTATGGTGGATTGGCGTTTGACGAAGATATGGATTATCTTCCGCTAAAGCAACTCGATACGGCGCAGCAGGTTATTTATTTGGGAACGATGTCTAAACTGGCTGGACATCATTTGCGTGTTGGCTGGATGGTGGGTCCGCAAGCTGTACTAAAGGAACTGGCAGATATTCGATTGCAAATTGATTCTGAGGTCAGTTTTCTTCCTCAATTTATGGCAGATGCTTTTTTGAGAAATGAACTTGAAGATCATTTACAATTTGTTAGAGTTGAGCTGGCGAAAAGAGCTCGAGCAATGGAAGACTGGTTGCGTGAACAGTTTGGGGACACGATCGCTTTCGAACCTGCCAGAGGCGGTTTTCATCTTTATTGTCGCTTCCCTGGTCGTTCAAAAGAAGAAGTGGAACAGTTATTGATGGCCTTACTCGACCAGCAGATCATTGTGTCAGAAGGCGAAAAGTTTGGTGATTTGACGAATGGGTTTCGATTGAGTTTTATTCATTTCAAATTGCCCCATTAATCGAAAAAAAATCTCGAAGGATTTAGGTTGTCATCCTACTTCGAGATCTTTTTTATTCTAAACTTTTTTCCATTCCTCAAATAATAGCCCGTAATTGTAAACATCTAGCCATTTACCGTCTTGAAACAGACCTTCGCGGTCGACGCCTTCTCTTTGGAATCCAATTTTTTCGTAAACTTTGATTGCTGGTTCGTTGTTACTGTGTACGCTTAATCGTATTTTGTGAAGTCCTAACTCATAAAAGGCAAACTTACAGATGGTATGCACGGCATCTGTTGCGTATCCTTTTCCTCTGTTAGATGCCGGAACGATTGCGAGTCCTAGTTCAGCTCCTCTATTTTTGAATTGTACATCAGATAAGGATACCCAGCCTACAAATTCGCTAGAAAATCGTTCTCTGATGGCAAACAGAAAGCGTTCATTACTGTCACTATCTCCCTGAAAGGTTTTCCATGCTTCTTCATTCCAAGGATGAAAGGTATCCCAGCTAATATTGCGTAAAAATTCATTGTCCCACTGGTATTGCGTCAGCATCCCGAAATCTTCTTCCTCAAAGTGTGTAAAGGCAACTTTTTCTCCTGATATGACATTTTCCATATGTATACGCTCCTTTTTTTATAAATAATCTTAGTAGCATTATTAAAGAACGATTTTTTAAAATTTCAATTCAATCTACGGCGTATTCACAAAGCTATAAAGCAAGAAACCAATAAATCCTAGAATCAAGATGATTACCACGATAAACAGCAAGGAAAACACACCAAAACAGGAATATCCCTTACCTTTATACAATTGCTTTTCATTCTCTTCTTCAAATGAATTATGCAATTCACATTTCTCCTCTCCATTAAACAATCTTTTGTCTTAATACGGTATACTAAACTAACGTACGAATCAAACTTACGAGGTGTTTTGATGTATTTAGATGATTTCATGCAACAGCATTTTCCTAATCTAGAACTTTATCCCTCCTTATTTTATAAATGGGGAATTGGGATTCGATATGAACTTGGGCAAGAGAAAAATGATTCACTAGAGTCTTATTTATACGATGCCTATAAACGAGCGAAGACCCTTTTTGAATTTCTCCATCAGCCTGACGATACTATACTTATTGTAATAGATGTCTCAGATAAGGAAACCGGGAAACCATTCGAACGTCAACTTAAGAATTTTGCTCCTTATGTAGACAAACATCTATTATTCAAGATACAGTATCAGCAGCTTCACTCTACCGATTTAGAGGATGATATCGACCCGTTCCCAGTTCACAGATTCACCTTACGTTGTCAAACGGCTGAACTCCAGTATGCTCCTATGCTTAAAGCACTCTGCAATCAGGATTTCAGCATACAACCGAGCTTGTCTCACTTTGTTTACTTCATTAATATAAACAAGAAAACCATTTTCCAAGTGTATGATGACCGTGGCTGTGATGTAATCGCTCGTTCTCCAGATGCTTTGAAAGAAGCTTATACGACCTTTAATGATTGGATTTTAGATTATGATCGACTGAAAATCGATAACACTTTTCGTCGAATATCGGTTTAAGATTTTCAAAAAGATAAATAGTAGAATCTAAAAACCGATCTTCACCCTCATTATAGCGATTTGATTAATCGCAAACTACAAAGAAATAAAATGGATCTCACGAAAAACTTATAAGATATTTTCTTATAAAATGAGATAAGATTTTACATTTATTTAGCTTATACTCTCTTAAAAAGCATTTTACTTGGAAAGGAAGAGATACTTTGAAGAAAGCTTTATCTGTAGTCGGATTGGTCCTCGTTGTTTCAGGGTTCTTTTGGTTTAATCTACGTGATTTCCAAACACCTGCGGACAATGTATCTGAACTCTTTGTTGCCTCAAACGGCGATGACGAGAATCCAGGAACCATTGACGAACCGTTAAAAACTTTAGAAGCTGCCGCAGATCAAGCTGTTGCCGGGACGACTGTGTCTATTCGAGAAGGCACCTACTTTGAATCCCTTATTGTCCAACATAGCGGTACTGCCTCAGGTCCAATCGTATTTCAAGCGTACTCTGGCGAAGAGGTTCATTTAAGTGGTGAACGATTTGAAGATACCCCTGATGACCGTGCATTAGTTAAAATTGATGGATACAATCATATCTCAATAAAAGGACTGACACTTGAAAATCTCTCCACAGATGATCCTGACAAAACGGTCATAGGTATGTTAATCACTGGACCCAGTCAACATATCAAACTCACTGATAATTGGATTGAAAATATTGTGACCACTGCATTTGAAGGAAACGCACATGGAATCGCTGTGTACGGTAACGCATCTATTCAAAATATTGAGATTCATAAAAACACTTTGACCAACCTTAAACTTGGACTGAGCGAAGCACTTGTGGTTAATGGAAATGTCAGTGATTTTTCTATTAAGGAAAACCATATCTATGAAACAGATAATATCGCTATCGATGCTATCGGATATGAAGGTATTGCAGATGATACCAATGAAGATTATGCTCGAGACGGAATTATCAGTGAAAATTTAGTCCACAACAACTCCAGTTATCACAATTCAAGTTACCAGAACGATTATAGTGCTGGCGGAATTTATATAGATGGTGGGCAAGATATCACAATTGAAAACAATACCGTTCACCAAAACGATATCGGTATCGAAGCGACTTCAGAACACAAGGATCGATCAGCCAATCATATAAAAATACTGAATAATGACGTTTACGAAAATACTTATGCAGGTATTTCCATTGGTGGTTATGATGCCGATAGAGGGCGAACAACCAACTCACTGATTTCAGGAAATACATTGACTGATAATGATATGATTGGTCTTGAAGGTGGACAGATCTTATTTCAGTACTATTCTGATTCAAATATAATCGAGTCCAATGAACTGACAGCTTCTTCTGGTTTGTTTATCAGTCATGAATATACAGGAAATACAGATACAATTTTTGAAGATAATCGCTATCACCTTAGCGACGACATTCGTCCTAGATGGTTATGGAATAATAAAGAAGTTTACTCACTAGAAGACTTCCAAAAACTCACGAACAGTCACAATGAATCATTCGTTCCATGATATTGACTAAACTACTTTGAAAAAATGTATGCTCCATGAGTGGAAAAAGAAAAGTCGTTTTGTTTATCGCTACCAGTCTGGATGGTTTTATTGCTACAGAAGAAGAAACGTTAGAATGGTTATTTGAAGTGGAGGGAGAAGGCGATAATGGGTATTCAGCCTTTTACGATACGATTGATACAGTTTTGATGGGCAAAAAAACTTATGATTGGATCTTAAATAATCATCAATTCACGGAATACCCCTATAAAGATAAGCAAAGTTTTGTTTTTTCAAAACTTGAACACAAAAACACTGATGATGTTCAGTTTATAAAAAACGATATTCCACAGTTTATAAATCAGCTGAAAAAGAACAATGGTAAAACTATCTGGTTAGTTGGTGGCGGACAACTTTTTACTTATTTTCTGAAAAATAAACTTGTCGATGAACTTTATGTCACGGTCGCTCCAAAAATTATTGTTACAGGTATTCCACTCTTCAACCCTGGCTCTTATCATGTAGACCTTACGTTGATTGGCACACAGACTTTTAATCAGTTTGTCGAATTGCATTATAAAGTTCTATGAATTTTAACTTGTTGAAAAGAAGCTTTCCGTAACTCTGAAAGCTTCTTTTTTACGTAATTTAAAACAAAGTTTTTACTGCTATCTGGATTGAATTGTGTTACAGTTTTCTTCGTAAGTTAAATTTGATCCGCTTTCAAAATATTTCGTATAGGAGCTTTTATGTATTCATTACTTTTACTGATTATTTATATCGCCTTTATCAGTCTCGGATTACCCGATTCTTTGCTTGGTTCAGCTTGGCCTGTTATGCAAGGAGAGCTCAATGTCCCCGTTTCGTACGCTGGGCTTATCACCATGACGATAGCTGGTGGAACCATTATTTCCAGTTTATTTTCAGACAAACTGACTAAAAGACTTGGTGCTGGTTTAGTAACTTTTTTGAGTGTTCTGACTACAGCTATTGCGCTTTTCGGTTTTTCAATTTCGAGTACGTTCGTCTCCTTAATTTTATGGGCTATCCCTTATGGTCTTGGTGCCGGTGCAGTTGATGCGGCTTTAAACAATTACGTGGCACTCTATTATGGTCCAAAACATATGAACTGGCTTCATTGTTTCTGGGGTGTTGGCGCTTCGATTAGCCCTTACATCATGGGATTTTACTTAACAAGAGGAGACAGTTGGTCTAGCGGCTACCAAACTGTGGGGATCATTCAAGTTGTCATTTCTCTTATTCTACTTTTCAGTTTACCTTTGTGGAGAGGTGGATACAAAAGTATCGAGGACTCTGAGATTGCAGAATCCAAATCACTGACTTTCAAAGAAATTTTCAGACTGAGCGGTATCGTTCCCCTTTTGATCGCATTTTTTGCATATCAGGCAATTGAACAAACTACAGGACTATGGGCAAGTACTTATCTTGTTGAAGCCAGATCAGTCGATCCTGAAACGGCTGCTCAATTCGCTTCGTTCTTCTTTTTAGGGATTACTTTTGGTCGATTTATTTGTGGGTTTATAGCCAATCGATTAGGAGATACAAAGTTAATTAGAATTGGAACAGGTATCTTATTCATTGGAATTCTTTTACTATTTATTCCAACAACTTTCACTGGCTTTGCCCTCTCAGGGCTCGTGATTATTGGGATCGGCTGTGCTCCAATCTATCCCTCGGTTATTCATAGTACACCAGTAAACTTTGGAAAAGCTTATTCTCAGTCCATTATCGGTATTCAAATGGCGGTAGCTTATTTTGGAA
Source organism: Marinilactibacillus sp. Marseille-P9653 (assembly GCF_916618885.1). Lineage (NCBI taxonomy): Bacteria > Bacillati > Bacillota > Bacilli > Lactobacillales > Carnobacteriaceae > Marinilactibacillus > Marinilactibacillus sp. Marseille-P9653. Next base: position 162,493 of record NZ_CAKAKH010000002.1, read on the forward strand.
CAACCTTCATGCCGCCATTATTCGGATGGGTTGCTTCAATCTTGAGTATTCAATTATATCCCGTATACCTTTGCTTCTTTACAATCATCATGTTCATCTATAATGAACGACTGAACACGATCGTAAAAAACCGTTCACTCAAAACAATGAATTAATGCATAAAAAGACTAGTGGGAAAACTGCAAGAATCCGCAGCTTCCCTCACTAGTCTCTTATGTTTTATATTTTTTTGGCGAATTTAACTTGTATTTCCGTAATAAACGCCTCAGGATTTTCATGCACACTTTGATGAATCGGAAATTCGTAGAAGTAACCCGTTAGTTCATACTGATTTTTCGAAGCAAATTTCAAGATATCCTCATACGCTTTGTATAAACCCGCTTCTGCCCCAGTATAAAGCATGCTTAAATAGTTCCCAGCTGGCTTAACAAAGGCCCCCTGAGTTACCTGACCTTTTTCAAGGTAAAAGTAATCGTAGAATTCATCTTTACTATTTTGGATTTTCTTTCGGGTGTGAATCATATAGCCATAGCGATTATTGGTAAATAAATATTTCCCTTCATCATTCAATAACTGATATACAGCATTAAACGTTGTCAAAAGGTCATCTGTTTCCAATACTTCACTTAACGTCAGGTATTCTTCCTGCAATTCAATCTCTTCAATATTAAAGAATCCTCTTTCAGTCATCTTGATTTGTTTTAATTTTCTAGTGGCTAGTTGTCTGATTTCTTTTAAAGATTCAATTTGCTTGTCTAATTCATCAATTTTACTTTCAAGAATCGTTTTGGAATGAGACATGTCCCCATCAATAATTTTTTTAATATCCTCCAGAGGAATTTCCAGTTCTTTCAAAGATAAAATAACAGCTAGGTCCATTGACTTCTCAACTGAATAGTATCGATAACCGTTATCATCCTTAAAGTCAGGAGAAAACAATCCGATCTCATCATAGTAATGTAACGTTCTCTTGTTGATACCTAACAGACTAGCCAATTCCGAAACTTTAAATCTGTACTTTTTCATCCTCTTCCCCCTTGACCTTACAGTAACTGTAGCGTTTATACTTATAGTAATCAATAAACTAGGACGAAGAAAGGTGTTATGATGAAAAAAGTTGTATATAGAGTATTAGAAAAAGGAGATATTCCGTCACTGGTTTCTATTCTAATCAAAAACTGGAAGTTTGATCAAACTCTTTCTGAAAAGAATGCTTACCATATGGGAACCTCTTTTCTAAATTATGAACTAGCTAAATCATCTTATACGGAAGTCGCTGAAGTTGATGGAGAAGTAGTCGGTATGCTAGCAAGTAGTTTTGGTAAAGTCCCTCTAAGTAGCAGACTGTATTTACTGAATGTTTTGGTGCACGGTATTCCTTTATTGCTATCCAAAGAAGGCAGAGCCAGTCTAAGGATTCAAAGAGAAGTTCTTTCAAATGACCAGCAGCTATTTGATCAGTTAGACGAAACTTTTGAAGGAGAAGTTACCTTATTTGCTGTTGGAGAAAAAGCACAAGGCTTAGGGATCGGTTCTGGACTATTCAATCGATTCTTGGAACAAATGAAAAAAAGAAACCTCAATCATTTCTTCCTTTATACGGATACAAACTGTAATTATGGTTTTTACGAACATAAAGGACTAGACAGAATCGCAGAAAAAACCTACTCTATCAAAGCTTCTACAAAATTTGATATGACTTCTTTTATTTATTCAGGAAAAAGAACAAATCTTGAAACCTAACTCCCCGAACAAAATTCAATACCCTATACTCTCGAATTCTACCCATGCACTTAGTGAAGCTAAGTGCATGGGTAGAGTTTTTTCACTTATCTAGGAAGCTACCATTCTATATTTATAACTATTATTATTTAAAAAGTATAGATCCAAAATCCAAGTTATTCTTTAGTGAAAGATAGCCTTCAACATGTTAAAATGATTTAGATATATAGTTAAAGGACATTACTTACGAGAAGAGTGTAAATCAACATGATTCAATAGTAATGACTTGGTTGACTATTGAGTGTTGTTGTATCCTTCTTACCACAAACTAAGAAAGGTTGATAACAATGGACAAAGAAAAAACAAGAAAAAGAAACCCGAAAGAAAAAAGAGGCCACCGAGAGAGCAAACTGAATTCGACAAAAACTCGAATCAGAACGACTTCTAGCCAAGAAGCTTCGTAAAGAAGAAATAGAAGCGCGCAAAGACGCGATCAAGAACAGAGAACGATTCAAAGGTCTTCAAATCAGACCGACTGTTTCTTTATTTGATAAAGAAGGTCGAGAAGAAGTTGGAGAAAGAAACTGGAAAGGCTATGGATTTGATATCCATCCTGAAGTTACGATTCCTTCGGCAATCATACTCGCTATTTTTATTGCAATAACGCTATTATTCCCTCAACAGGCTGAAACATTTTTTGTAAATACACTCGATGTTATTTCTAGTAACATGGGATGGTTTATGATTTTCGCAGCTAATATTTTCATTGTCGCAGGATTGTACTTTGCATTCAGTCGTTACGGATCCATCGTCATTGGTGGAAAAAAAGCAAAACCAGAGTTCTCTCGTTTTGCCTGGTACGACATGCTACTAAGCGCTGGTATGGGAATCGGGTTACTGTTCTGGAGTGTTGCAGAACCGATTAATCACCTAGGTAACCCTTCTCCAATGTTTGACTCTGTGGCTCCGAATTCGCCTGCTGCTCAGTCAGCTATGGCTTCTACATTCTTCCACTGGGGTATTCACCCTTGGGCGATCTACGCTGTCGTTGGACTCGGACTAGCCTTCTTTTCTTATAATAAAGGCTTACCCTTAACGATTCGCTCTCTTTTCTATCCGTTGATTGGAAATAAAATCTACGGATTCTGGGGAAATATTATCGATATCCTTTCAGTGCTCGCTACATTGATGGGACTCGCAACATCACTTGGTCTTGGTGTTTCTCAAGTGAATGCTGGGCTAAACAATTTGTTTGGAATCAGTATTAATACGACTGTCCAAGTTATTTTGATCGTTGTGATTACTGGTTTTGCCACGATTTCCGTTATTATGGGATTAGATGGCGGTGTTAAACGTCTAAGCGAAATCAATATGGTTCTAGCTGGTGTTTTCTTGCTATTCGTATTGATCACAGGTCCCACTGTTTATATCTTAAGTGGGTTCACTCAAAATATTGGCTACTTCGCGGCAAACTTTATCGAAATGAGTACTTGGACTGAAACCTTCAGGGACAGTAACTGGCAAAGTACCTGGACGATATTCTACTGGTCTTGGTGGATTTCATGGTCACCATTCGTTGGTATGTTTATCGCACGCGTTTCAAAAGGACGTACGGTTAAAGAATTTATTGTTGGGGTTGTTTTGATTCCAACGGCCATCTCTTTCGTCTGGATGAGCGTATTCGGTGGAACAGCCATCTTCCAAGAAATGAATGGTATCGCTGATTTAGCATCCGCTGTTGCTATTGATGAGTCACTTGCCTTATTCGCAATGGTTGAAAGCTTACCTTACCCTCAAATTCTATCATTTGTCGGAATTGTATTGGTTATTGTTTTCTTCGTTACTTCCGCAGATTCTGGTTCATTGGTTGTCGATCACTTAACTTCTGGTGGTAAATTGGATTCTCCAATTCCGCAACGTATTTTCTGGACTGCTATTGCAGGGGTTATCGCAGCTACACTACTTGTTGGTGGTGGATTATCCGCTTTACAGACAGCTTCGGTGATTACCGGCTTGCCGTTCACCTTTATCTTGCTCGCAATGATCTATTCTCTCTATTTAGGTCTAAGACAGGAATTCTTGATTGAACGAGCAGTTAACCAAAAACTACAAAGAGTTACAGATGATCACATCATCAATGAAGTCATTCAAACACGCGTTCAAGACGAAGCGCTTGTCGAAGCAGTTGCTGAAAAATTAGCTGAAGAAGAACGATCTAAATCAGGAAAATCATCAGTGACTGTTAGCGAAAAAGAACAAGAAGAGTTAAATAAAGATCAATAAAAAACTAAAATACCAGAAGTCAGCTTAACTGCTAACTTCTGGTATTTTTTGTATTCAATCCTTGAATGACTCAATTGTTTTATTTCGTAGATATACTCAAACTTAAAAAAACACCCATTAATATAGACAAGATAGGCGTGCTAAATATCAGATAATAATCTATATTTCTCAAGACTCCATTCGCTACCTACAACTAACTCTTCACTGGATTGATTTGTAATCTTAATGTTTAAGAGAAATTCATCGAGTTCTTCTTCTTTCAAGACCATCCCATCTTCCTTTATGGATACGTCCAAACAATTCTCAATCACTGTATCCGTAACGATTTTTGAATGATCAATTTGATTGAAACTGTATAAGAACTCTCCTTCTTCATTTCCAGCACATCCACTCAGCACTATCAATCCAAATAAAGCCATCAATAGTTTCATGATCATTCTCTCCTATCCGTTTTGATTTATCTGTCAGGAAATGAAAGCGTATATTACATAGGTAATCGACTTTACTACTACAAGGTTTCACTTTTCAATACCGACTCTACCCTTATAGATTAAAATTCTTCATCCCACTCAGGTTGCGTTTCTTCAAAGACGTAATGATTTTCTGCACGAATTTCTTCGTAGAAAAGCGCAGCTGCAACATTATAGCGCGGAATATTTCTGATAGCTAAGATAAGCGGGCCCACTACTGTAATAGTGAACATTACTAGGGCAACCAAAGAAATAAACATTGCAGTACCACCTTCATAGGCACCATCAGGCAAGAAAGCAGTACCAACTATCGCGATAGTCAATACTAGTATATACAACAAAGCAGGCGGTAATGCGTAAGTTAAAAAAAGGAAGAATAGAGATTTCTTATGCCCGTCCATCATTCTACGACTTTCCGTAATCGCATCAATGGGTCTAATAAAAGCGTCGTCTTTCATTATATAAGGTGTCATCGCATAAGAATACTGTTTGATGATACCAGGAATCGTAAACAAGAGTGCCCAGAGAAAAATAAATACTTGTATAAGCAAAGAACCTGCGAAATAGCGGATACCATTATTTCTGATTTCATCAATCACGTATGCTCTAATAGATATTTTTTCGTCTCGCACAAGTTTTAAATGCATACTGGCTACTAAAAAAGGAACGATTCCAGCGATTAAGCCAATCAAAATTGCAAGTGTATAGGCCGAAATGAAACGTTCAAATAAAATGGGAATGATAATTGCACCAAGTAATACTACGTATATAAGAATCGGTGGTATGATGACTGAACCGTATGTAACCAAACGGTTCTTTTTCACGATTTCGTTTGCTTTACTTCTGATAATTTCCGTATTGATAAGCTACCACTCCTAATTTTAATTGAATGACTAACTACTGTAATAGTATCACTCACATAATACAAAGTTTCAATCATATCCTTTTGATAGTCTTATTGTACCCTTCTACAGAAAAAAAGAACCCCTAAATTAGAGGTTCTCCGTCAATTTCTTATTAAATTATTTCTGCGTCTCTTCTTTTTCGTAGATTCCGCCCTTGCCGAAATACTCTTTGGTCAGTTTAACAATAACCGGACTCAAAATAAGAAGACCAATCAAGTTTGGTAGAGCCATCAAACCATTCAAGGTATCTGCTAGCGCCCATACTGCACGCAGACCGCCAACTGATCCTACAACAATCAATGGCAAGTAAACGAGACGATAAACAATGATCGATTTCGGTCCAAACAAGAATTCCATACAACGTTCTCCGTAATAGGACCAGCCTAGTAGCGTTGAGAAAGCAAAGAAAATCAGGCCAAACGTTACAACATATCCGCCGTACGCCAGTCCTTCTTCAAAGGCCGCAGTAGTTAGTGGTGCACCGTCTAGTCCTGTATCATAAGCTCCTGTCATCACGATAACAAGTGCTGTGATCGTACATAAGACAAGCGTGTCTGCAAAGACTTCAAAGACGCCCCACAGCCCTTGTCTAACAGGATGATCTGTTGTCGCAGCCGCATGCGCAATCGGTGCGCTACCAAGTCCAGCTTCATTTGTGAAGACTCCTCTAGCTACACCATAGCGGACAGATAACATAATAGAAGATCCAACGAATCCTCCTGTTGCTGCTGAACCTGTGAAAGCATCATGGAAAATAATTCTAAATGCTTCAGGTACTAATGTGATATTCAGTAAAATGATACTGACCCCACCAATAATATAAATGGCAGCCATGAAAGGTACAATGATTTCAGTAACCTTCCCGATTGACTGAATACCACCTAGAATTACCAGTGCTACTAAAACAGCTAACACGACTCCAGTAATCAACGGATTGATTCCAAAAGTCGCATTCAATGAATCCGCAACGGAATTCGATTGAACCATATTTCCAATCCCAAAGGTTGCGAGTGTTCCAAATGCCGCAAAAACAATCGCGAGCCATTTCATGTTGGCACCTTTCGTTAGGTAGTACATCGGCCCCCCAACGAAGCGACCATCTTCTGTCTTTTCACGGTACTTGATAGACAAGACAACTTCCCCATATTTCGTTGTCATTCCAAACAAGGCAGCGATCCACATCCAGAAAACCGCACCTGGTCCACCGATTGCAATGGCTGTTCCGACACCGGCAATATTTCCTGTACCAACTGTCGCAGCTAAAGCCGTTGAAACAGCTTGAAACGCTGTAATTTCTCCTTCACCAACTTGGTCTTTACTGAAGATTTTGAAAAATGTCTGTCGGATGATATATCCAAATTTTCTAAAAGAAATAAATCCTGTAAAAGCCGTCAAGAAAATCCCTGTTCCAAAAATCAATAGTAAAAACGGCCATCCCCAAACAAGGTTGTTCACGAACTCGTTCACCTTCATAACCTGTTCCATAAACCCTTCCATACCCAAACCCCTTTAACATCATTCTCATTTATAATTCATAATAATACCACATTATAGACCGTTGGTGTTGGGCAATTTCACTAAAATATAAAAGATCACGTTTACATTTTATAGTTATTATTGTCAGATATCTTTCATTGATGTTCTCTTTTAATAGAATACAGTAAAACAGCATTATAAAATGTTAACACTCATTCGCTCTTCTCAGTCTTTAACGACGGAAGAAGCTTAATCAAGATCAACTGATTCATTATGGTATATCATTGATCTCAAAAACAATTACTGAACACTATTTGCAATTAAACGGACTTTAAGATTAAATGGTAGTTATCAATATTATAAAAGTTTATGAATGGAACTAGCATACATAAACATGCACACTAAACAAACGTTTAAGGAGATTATTATGACAAAGTATATTGGATTAACTATTGAAGAGAACTTGGATTTAATTGTTCCAGAATTAAGTATGGCGGATGAACTTTTCCAGTTAGTTGATTCTGACAGAGAGCATATCAGGTCTTTCTTGAGTTTTGTAGACAGTACTGTTGATGTAAGCAACCAGACAGACTATATCAAACTAAAACTGACCGGCGCAGCTAATGGAACGGACAAATTATTTCTTATCTTCAAAGACAATAAAATCATCGGATGTATTGATTTACACCGAATGGACCTCACTAATAAAAAAGCAGAAATCGGATATTGGATCCACTCAAGTCAGGCTGGTCAAAATATTATGTCTAAAGCGGTAAATAGAATCTGTACTTATGCCTTCGAGGCACTCGATTTAAATAAATTAGTCATCTTTGCTGATGTCGAAAATATTGCTAGTAACAAAGTCGCTTTAAAATCAGGCTTCAAATTGGTTGGGGTCAAGGTACAAGATATGATTATGTATGATCAGTATAGAGATATGAATGAATATTATCTTTTAAAGTCCGATTTTCTAAATTAACTACAAAACCCTCCAAAAGTCAGAGTCTTCACTCAGCTTTTGGAGGGTTTTGCATAGTTATCTTTTTTGAAATATTTTCTACTCTACCAAGCAGGTACCAACGCGCCTTTGAAGGTTTCTTCGATGTACTGCTTGATCTCTGGTGTTTTGTAGTATTCAACGAATTGTGCGAGAGCTTCATCATCTTGGTCTTCTGTACGAGAAACGATGTAATTCACTTGTACAAGGTCATCAACGTCTTCCATGAAAATACCAAATTCTTGTGGATCGATTCCGGCATCCAAGATAAAGTTGGAATTGATCCCTGCTGCGCCAACATCCTGTAGTTGAGACGGAAGTTGCGCGGCTTCTGATGTGACGAAATCTAAGTTCAACGGGTTCTCTACGATATCACTTGTCGTTACTTCGACACCTGATCCTTCTGGTAATGTAATCAGACCTGCTGCGTTAAATAACTGTAGGGCACGTCCTTCTTGGGTTGGTGAGTTCGGAATACCAATCACGTCCCCTTCTTGGATTTCGCTGACGTCATCATATTTTTCTGAGTAAATTCCCATTGGAATGGTTAATGTTGGTTCGATTTTTGCTAGATCATAGCCACTTTCTTCTACTACAGTATCTAAAAAGATGCCAGTTTGAAAAGAGTTTAAATCTATTTCACCATCTGCTAGTGCTGCGTTTGGCTTCACGAAATCTGTAAAAGAAACGATGTCGATTTCAAAGTTATCTTCTGCGGCTAGCTTTTTCACTTCATTCACGATATCCTCATGCGGTCCAGCCGTTACACCAACTGTCAGGACCCCATCATCAAGTAAGCCTTCCGATTCTGCAGATCCTGATTCTTGTCCACCGCATCCTGTTAAAATGGCTCCGATTGCTACTGTTGTTAAAATACCCCATGTTTTTCTCATTTTATTATCCCCCTATTTTTTAGTCGCTTATATTCTGTTGATTGATATTGATAAATGGTGCGAGCTCTCTGATGCGTTTTGCAGCTTCTTTTAAAGTTTCATCCGATTGTGATAAGCCGATGCGCACATAGCCTTCACCTAGACTGCCGAATCCATCTCCAGGTGCCACAAGTACGCGTGCATTGTGTGCCAGATAATCCATAAACGCCTCTGAAGTTAATCCGTCAGGTACTTTCAGCCAGATATAAAATGATCCTTTTGGCTTATTGAGTTCTAGTCCGGTATCCCTTAAGGCTTCTAAGAAGAAATTTCGGCGCCTTTCATAAATGGCTGTTAATTCTCGTACAGAAGACTGATCTCCCGTTAGTGCTTTGGCTGCGGCTCTTTGGATGCCTCCGTAATAGCCACATCCTGTGTGATCCTGCAGAAGATTGATCCCTTCAATCACTGAAGCATTTCCGACCGCAAAGCCCATACGCCAGCCAGCCATATTGTGTGACTTTGATAAAGTGAAAAATTCAATCCCGGTGTCTTTTGCACCCGGCGTCTGTAAAAAGCTCAATGGTATTTCTCCGTCAAAACCGATCGTTCCGTAAGCGAAGTCGTGTGCCACGCAGATACCATGTTGTTTGGCGAAGTCTACTGTCTCTGAAAAGAAATCCGCCGTAGCCACTGCAGCTGTTGGATTATTGGGATAATTCAGAAACATTAGCTTGGCTGCCTCAGCGCTCTCTTCGTCAATCGAATCATACCTAGGTAGAAACGCATTTTCCTGAAGTAAAGGCAGTTCTTTGATCTTGGCGTCTGCGAGTCCGATGCCAGACAGATAATCTGGATAAGAAGGATTCGGTAAGAGGACGGTGTCTCCTGGGTTTAAGAGGCACTGGCTGATTTCGACGATGCCGGCTTTTGAGCCATGTAAGATGGCGACTTCTGTTTGGGGATCCAGGGTGATCTTGTATTCTCTTTTGTAATACTCTGCTACGGCTTCTTTCAAGTAGTCGAATCCTCTTGCCGGTCCGTATTGATCGTTGACTGGGTCGCTGGCTGCGTCTTTGAGTTCATCAACGATAAATCCCGGTGCGGGCAGATCCGGATTTCCAACGCCCAAATCTATTACGTCTTCGTATTGATTTTTGATTTCATTTTTTCTTTCCGCTAGGTAGGAAAAGTATTGTCTGGGTAGTCGTTTCAGAGTTTCTGATGGTTCAAAATTCACCATAGTTAGACCTCCGTTCTTAATTTCATGTAGGCTTCCAGTGCTGTCATCGCTTGATGCAGTTCGTCTTGGGTAACCGGATAGCCGGAGCTAACCAGTGTCTCGTCTTGCTTGATTTGACGGGCGAATGTATTGATTTGCTCATCCGTTAAATGTCCTAGTTTTAAGTCCTTGAGTGATTTCGGTAAGTTTAGTTCTGTATAAAAAGTGCTCAATTGGTCAATTTCATCCCATTTATGCTCAACGGCTAATTGAACCAGTACGCCATAAGCCACTTTTTCGCCGTGGAGATACGCATGTGATTCTGGAAAGATGGTGATTTTATCATGGACTGCGTGCCCGATTGTAGTTCTGGCATAGCTGTCCCCGAGTCCGCCAACTAATCCACTGATCGCGATGATTGTTTCAACGATTTGTGTGAATGCCGGTGTCAGTGATTGTGTCTGGATATCTTCTACCGCTTGAAGTCCGTGCTGAACGATATTGTCTCTACAATTCAACGCAGCTGCTCGTGCCATCAGCAAGAAGGCATTGGTCTGATGTTCTGGCTGAGACAAGATTACGTCCGACTCGTACCACTTCGCAAGTGTGTCTGCCACACCTGCGATAAAGTAATTCACAGGAGAATTCAGAATCAGTTCCGGTTCAATCAATAAAATCCCGACTTGTTCGTTATGGATATCAAAACCGAGACAAACGCCTTCGTCATCGTACATCACACTCAGTGGCGTCCATGGTGCACAGTTACTCGCTAGTGTTGGTAGGAGAATTGACTGCACGCCAGAAACCTTGGCCGCTGCGTATTTGACTGTGTCACAAAGCTTTCCACCACCTACTCCAATGATGACATCTGCATCTATTTCTTGAGCAAGTTCCGCGATACGGTCCACTTCTGCATAGGTACATTCCCCATTAAAGAGACTCAACTCATAGTCAATCTCACTTTCAAATAAGGTATCCAAGTAAGGTTTTGCGACATTCCAAGACTGTGTACCATGAATCAAAACGACTTTCTTATAGTGATGCGTAGTTAAACGATCTGTAATGGTCTCTAGCACCCCAACTCGACATTCATATTCTTGCGGTCCTGTTCTAACGACTAATGACATTTCAACGTCCTCCCAGCTTTTGAAAACAAAAAAATCCGCCCTCGCACAAATAAACTTTGTGCAAGGGCGGAAGATAAAATTCTTTCGCGTTACCACCTTGATTCATAGTCACTTCTCAGTGACTACCTTAACCAGTGCGTTCAGCCTTAAAGGCTTACTGATACTGTGGCGCTTTATCGGGCGCACCCGTAATGGTCTGACATTCACTGAACCTTCGACCATTTCACTCCAAGACCATCTTCCATTCCTTTTCTGATACCTCATCTCACCAACAGAGGCTCTCTTTGATCATACTCCAGCATGTACTCTTCTCTTCAATGTGACCTACATTTTAATAATACTCTAATCATTTGTTCATTTTCATAATAGTAACAGGTGGCGAAAAAATTGTCAAATAGAGATTTATTATTTATGATTTTAAAAGTATTAGACTTTCGTCGTATTCAATCAATAGATTTTCGTTACCTCTACTCCTGTTATAAACAATCCAACTAATGGTCTATATAGATCGTCTAATACAAGATACGTTTCTATTTTAGCTCTTCGTATTATGGTAAAATAAGTACAACTAATTTTCACCGAATTTAGTCGATCGCATTATTAAAATCTTAGAATTCACTGGAAAGGAATAGATTATAAATGAGAGCATTGATCAATATTGATTACACAAATGACTTTGTCGCTAAAGACGGCGCCTTAACAAGTGGCGAACCTGGACAGGCGATTCACGATAAAGTTCTGTCTCTAACAAAAGAATTTTACGAAGCTGGGGATTTTGTTGCTTTTACAATTGATAAGCATACTGAAAACGATCCTTATCACCCTGAAACCAACTTGTTTCCACCTCACAACATTGAAGGAACTGATGGACGTCTTCTTTATGGTGATCTAGAAGCTTATTATCAACAAATCAAAGACAAAAAAACTGTTTATTACACAGATAAAAGACGCTACAGCGCCTTCAACGGTACCGATTTAGAAACAAAGCTAAGAGAACGCAATATCACAGAAGTTCACTTAGTTGGTGTCTGTACAGATATTTGTGTTCTGCACACTGCAGTAGATGCTTATAATAAAGGCTTTTCGATCGTCGTACATCAAGATGCAGTCGCAAGCTTTGATCAACCTGGTCACGAATGGGCACTTAGACATTTTGAAAATACGCTTGGTGCAACAGTGATTTAATTCAATAATTATAATAAAAAGTCTCCTCAACTTTAATAACAGGAGACTTTTTACTTATTCTCTATTTTTCGCTGATAAAAGTTAAATTCGTAATATTCTTTTCATTCTCCTAACCGTTCATTTATCGCAGCTGCCAATTGCTCCAGTTCAAATTTCTTTTTTCGAATACTTAAGGCATACACACTAGAGAAAATCACGATATTGAATAGCACAACTTCCAGTGTAGGCATGTATCCCAATAATCTACCGATTAAAAGTAAGCCACCAAATTGCGTAGCGCAGTTAGCTACGTGGAAAGCAAAACTAGATTTAAAGTTAAAATGCGATATCCCGTAAGAAATTAAAGAAAGTCCTAGCGTAAAAATAGCTGTTGTGAGAATGAAAATAGTCATATCTCCCACTTCAAGTACATTCATCACGCTCAGTAGAGTCACCGAAAGAACAATCACGCTAAAAACAAATGTCATTGTATTCAAATAATAAGATAAAAATTGTTTGCTCATTACACTCTCTCCTTTTATAGATTCAGATATGCCTTAACATCTTTGATATAATGGCGATTGATCACTAGCTTTTCATGATTTTTCAGGTGTGCTTCTAAGCGGTAATTAGGCAATGGACGAACACTTTCTAGATGATCCATATTCAGTAAAACACTTTTACTGATGCGTACAAACGATGTTTCTTGTAGTCGTTTTTCTAACTGGTATAGCTTTTCTTTGTTTTCAAGCACCTTTGATTCAGTATAAAGAAATGTTTTATTCTCCACTGTCTCCAAGTAATAAATATCGTTACTCTCTACTACATATTCGTGATCATCCATCACACCTTTTAGTTGCAAATCACTTTCTTCTATGACATCTATAATTTTCTGGACGCGTTTATCAAAGACGCCATATGTAATATTCACGAGTGTTTCTTTCAAGCTTTTATCTTCGACTAACTTCAGCTTCATAACAACTTCCCTCTTTTCTATAATTTCAGTCTACCTAGCCCGAGAGTCTATTTCAATCGAATTTAGGCGAGCTGCATAAAACTACATTTAAGTTACATTGTTAACAAAAAAGAGCCTACTATAGATTAATCTATAGCGACTCTTTGATAAAAAATATATACCAGATTAAACTATCGTCCTCTTTTGATCATAAATATTCCCATTCCTAAAATAACTAGCCCAATGATATATCCTGAAATGCCTATATAGAGGGATATGCGGTAATCAGCATTCGTAAACGATACTAATGTCAGTTGGGTCAAATGTATGGAAATCAGTGATGAAGTCATATTAATGAACTTTAGTGCCTCTGCCAGTATGTCGCGCTCCATTCTAGCGGTCACGATTCCGGAAAAGGAGATAATCAACTCGAATACTGTAAACAGTGCAACTAAAATCCCTACAAATTTGGGATAAACAATCATATTGTAATTCGGATGAAACAGCCGCACACAATAAATGGTAAAAATGAAGCTGATTGCAATAATAGAATAGCCGATAATTTGATACACTTTCTCTGCATCTAAAGACTGCTGACTTTCGTCTTTATGGGTATTGAAAACTAAAAATTTAGCTCTAACGATCATAATGTTATAAAAAGAATGGATAAAAAGAAAGACAGAGAAGCTGACAACACTAGTCAGTATCTTAACAATAGCAAATACAGTATGCGTTAAAATTGAAAATTTCACCCATTTAAATGGGTTACCTCTTTCAAGAATGAAGTCCGTACCTCTTTGAATCATCTTATCCCTCCTTTTCAATAAATAACCACCAGTAGAAAAGCACCTTTTACTAGCATATCATAAATATTTGTCAATTTAGAATAAAATTCAACAATTAAACAGATACAGATTTATAACGAAGTAGTGACTCTTGAGTTTTTGTGCTATACTTTTCCTACAATAGAATAGCATCGCTTATTAAGAGCAAGTGGAGGGAATTGGCCCGATGAAGCTTCAGCAACCGACCTTAAGGCACGGTGCTAAATCCAACAAGTGTACACTTGGAAAATAAGACCCGTATTCAGGCGCACACTTCTCATTAATTAAGTGACGCTTTTTTTTATTGCAAAATAAAAGGAGATGTTAAGGTAATGGAAGTAACGTTAAAGAAAGTCAGACACTATTTTGAGGACCACAAGAAAGAACTGCTTGAAAAGCAAGCCTATTGGGAGAAACTCGACCCTCGGCCACACGCAGTCGGTGTTTTTCAGCGAAGAAAGAGATTAGTCTGGTTTGAAGAGGTGCTACCTAAAGTAGAAAGTGCTCTTGAACTGATAAAAGAACTAGATGATAAAAAACATTTAACAGAGTAAAACGTTAAGAAGCAGGTACGCAAATGTGCGCACCTGCTTCTTATTTGATCTTATATGCGCGTTATCTCTTGATAAGCAAACACTGCGGTTTGTCATAAGCTTTATCCCAGTGTAAGAAAGCTAGATCCGCTATGGATAACCGACTTGCTTTAACGGTTTTTATTTCAGCCTCATCGCGCACATTTAACCAAATATCCCAAACTTCTAACTCGTCATTGTGCTTAAGTTGTTCCTTCAAATAGTCTAGTAACTGTGCTGCTCTTTTTTCTGTATATTTCCATTCAATACCTGTTAAGAAAAGCTTATTAGAATATTCTTCAGCATAATCACTAGGTGATTGATCTCTATACAAAACTAGTTCGTCGAAAGATTCTTCTGTAGGATAATATAAAACAACTTTCTCATTTCTATCAACAGCCTTTCCTTTCAACAGGCTCTTGTCCACTTTCATCTTCCGCTTGATCATATCGTTAATGGATAAATATTCTTCATAAGGATTCTTTACTTCTGGTAGCGGCTTGTTACTGGCGATAAATTGATAGGAACTCATCTGTTTTCTCCTAACTGATTCATTTTCACTACTATATTTTACTCACGTATACTTTGCAACTGACCTTTTTATTGCATACAATAGAAGGAGTGGAAAATCTTATTGGTGGCAATGATATAGTCGTCACTAAAACATGGAGTGAGTATATGAAACCTTTTTTTAAGTCAGTCTTTATTTTGAACATTGTCTCGTTTTTACTTAGTATTATTTATCTGATCATTCCTATGAACTCTATTCTGGCGAATGGTTATGGGATTCTATTAATTGCGACGCTGATTAGCAATGTCATTGCTAGTACGATTGGAAGTCGTTACAAACCTTTGGATATTATCTACCTACTATTATCCAGTATCGGATTTGTTGCTGTAATGCTTTTAAATACAGTTGCTTCAATATCTCCTACTAATGAATCGTCTAGAAGTTTGGTGTCGATTGGGATGCTTTTTCTGATGATGATTTTAGGAATGATCATCACGAGTAAACCGCAACTCTATTCTGTTCGTCCTGTTCACAGGGCCTACTCCCTGAATAATCAGTCCAAAAAGAAAACAAAGAGAGTTTTAAAATGGATTCTAGCTGTAATCATTGCACTATGCCTACTAGTCGGTACTTTTTTAGCATTCATTATGGTGACAAACAGAGATGTAGGCTTACTACAAGTTGTCCTATCTCAGTATAGCTTGTTTTATGGCTTCATCTTTCTTAGTCTGACAGGTTTATTGTTGAAAGTTTTAAGTATCAATATACGTTCAATGCCAGGATGCTTTTATCCTTTTTCGGCTTGTCTTTATTCGCCTTTTTAAGCTTGCCGTTGACGACGATTCAGTCCGTATTACACGAAGCGGAAGAATCTTACTCTGAAGCCTTTGGCGAGCAATGGAAAACGATTGGTGAAGATGATCCCTTATTTATGAGCAGCCCAATCTCGATTCCTGACTACTTCTTTGGCACATCCTCAACAGAATATAGTGTGACTGAAAATGTTCTATTTTACGAAGGAACAGAAGGGGTCGATGATGGACTAGAATTACGCTTTGATGTCTATACACCTACAACAGATGCTACTCAACTTCCAGGAGAAGGATCTACTTTGATACGGATTCACGGTGGTGGTTGGAACACGGGCAGCAACGGATCCGAAAACTATGCCCAAGTGAATAAGCATTTCGCTGCACAGGGTTACGTGGTATTCGATGTCCAGTATGGTTTGAATGATCAAGACCAATTTGTCGAGTTTTCTACTGTTCCCGACGAAGTTTCTGGTGATTTTTCAATCGATGATATGGTTCGCCATCTAGGTATCTTTACGACTTTCTTGGCGGATCATCATGAAGAGTACGGAGCGAATATCGATTCTGTATTTGTTTCAGGCGGTTCAGCTGGTGGACATTTAGCTAACGCTGTCGCCCTAGGACTAGCTAGTGGCCAGTACACGGATCTGTTAGATGAGCGACTGACGGTTAATGGGATCATCCCTATTTACCCTGCAAACGGACTAGCTGGATATCAGGAGATCACAGGAGAAGATGCGCTCGTTGATCCTGACTTGCTCGTAACGGAAGATAGCCCACCTGCATTAGTTTATCAAGGGCAACACGACACAATTGTTGACCCACAAGTATCAGAGAACTTTAGAAATGCTTATTTGGAAAACAACAACTCAGAAATCGCGATCATCCGCACACCCTACGGAGAACACGCTAGTGACTTGTACTACCCTGGCTTTTACAGTCAAACACTGATCTATTATATGGAACGCTTTATGTATCAGTATAAATAAGAGATTTTCTATTATTGTTATAACTCAATAAAGAAGATGATACTAGTGAGCAATCACTAGCGTCATCTTCTTTGTCTTTTTCCACCCAGCACCTATAGACTAATAGGTAGTCGATAGTGCTCCAGATTTACTGAAACCCAACTAACGTATAGTATTTATTAGGGTCATTCGAATGCGATTGATGCACTTCTATTATACCACTACGCACTAAGTTACTTAAAATTCTATGCGTCGGTACAGCGCTTTTGTTAATCAATTTGGCAGCCTAACTGGGCGTTAGAGGTCTGCTATTATAAAGATGGTACACAACGATTTCTTCTAGCTCGCCTAAGTTTTGAAAGATTCAGGAGTAACGAGATCACTTACACGTCCAGTTTCTCTATCTCTACGAGCTATTATATTATTGTTTAATGTCAACTGTACAGCAGTACCATTAGGTTCTTCATACTTTGGTTCTTCCAGAAAGTATTCTTGCATCTCTTAAAAGATACGTCCCACTCCTTCATTCGATTCCCTAACCCACTTATATTGGGTTAAGGCTGCAGCAAGCTTGGGATTTCTAGAATAACGTTCTTCTTTGATATTTTCTAGGTTTACTGAAGCCGGTAAAGCACCTGGGCTATAAATTTTCACTCGATCATTAAACATTTTTATTCTGATGTGATCGCCTAAATTATCATATCTTCGATGAACTACTTAATGTCTAACGTCTCTGCAACGGTAAAATTTCACTCTTCATAACTTCTTCAAAATCAGATCGTACGGATTTCCAGTATTTAAGTTTAGATACTGGTTTTTCTGATTTATCTTTATAAGCATAATAATCAGAAGATTCTTTTAGTTCGCTTTCGCCATTTTGCTTGTCTTTTTTCGGACTATAATTCGCCACTACATAGGTTAATTCTGGCTGAGGGACTTGCCACTTGTTGGAGAAGTTTTGAATGACTTCTTGTTGCTCGTCTAGTATACGATCTTCAAGTACATTAGAGATATTTTGATCACGATACTTCTCTGGATCTTGTCGAATACTTCCCCATAGCTCTTTCATAATGTCAGCTAGTTTTGTATTGTTCTTTGCTAAATCATTGATATACCGTTCTACTTCAGCGGTTGCTTTTGCGTCTTCTTTGGCAAGTAATTCATATTCATCGTTGCCACTTGGTACAAAGGCTTGAATCAACATTAGAATGTATTCGTAATTGATTTCTTCTGTTTTAACCGACTCTAATTCGTAAGCAATATCAATTTCGATAGGCTCATCATCTTCTCGGTCTACTTTTAATTCCTCTAGTGCATTTACATACTTTCCATTAAATTCTTCAATTTCTTGATTCATTATTGGAAAAATAGTCCCTAGTTGTTCTACTTCATAGTCGCTATAAACTTGTACAGCAGCAAAGTTTCGATCAAGCTTTTGGAAAGCTTTAACAAACTGTTTAAGTTGGGCACGATTTAGTCCATCTACGTCAGAGGGAGTAGCGACAAATTCTTTTAATTCTAAGACTGCTTCAATAAAGGCTTCTTTCGCTTCTTCCCAACTTGGTGCTAGCACGTCACTTTCTCCACCATTTGAATATAGTATCAATGCTTCCTTTACTCTTTGTTCAAAAGTCTGTGGCACTTGGAAAGTAACGATTTGACCATATTTTTTTGATTTGTCAAATAAACGATTGGTTCGAGAAAATGCTTGAATCAAATCATGTGGTTTCATAGGTGCTCGGTCAATAAATAAAGTAGATAATGAAGGTGCATCAAATCCTGTCAGCAATCGATCCACTACAATGACTAAGTCTAATTGCTCCGCACGTGCTAAATATTTTTCTTTTTTTCTAGCCAATCGGTCATTAACATTTCGATTATAGGCTCGCATTGTTTCGATTGTGTAATTGCTACCGAATTCGTTATTATACTCTCTTAGTGCTTCTTTCATTTTATCTTGATTCGTAATCGAAGCTTCTTCATTTTCACTAATTGAATAAGTAATGGCAACCTTCGGAAAGTCCGGAAGTACACGCTTGGTTTCTTCATCTACTTTAACGGTCGTGTCCCCGGCTTTTACACTTTTAAATAAATCATAATAACGCTGAGCTTGGGCTATAGAAGGTGTCGTTAAAATGGCATTATAGGTTTGTCCAGATCCTTTTTGAAACCCTAATTTTTTTCGAGATTTATTTATAATAGAATCAACAACTTCTAGCATATGGTTTTCTTCTTCATAAACGGACTTAGGTAACCAAGCTTCTTTGTCTTCTGAGCCCATGTCGTCTATCACTGATTGATCTTTCCCTGATAAAGCGACGACTGCTTTATCTAACTCTTCTTCAGAGAATGTAGACTTGTATTCAAC
This sequence comes from Marinilactibacillus sp. Marseille-P9653, assembly GCF_916618885.1. Taxonomy (NCBI): domain Bacteria; kingdom Bacillati; phylum Bacillota; class Bacilli; order Lactobacillales; family Carnobacteriaceae; genus Marinilactibacillus; species Marinilactibacillus sp. Marseille-P9653. Next base: position 181,741 of record NZ_CAKAKH010000002.1, read on the forward strand.
TTGGAATCCCAGCACTGCATGGTCATTAATCGCTTCTTTGACCGTATATTCGTGCAGGCGGTCTCCATAAAGTTGCGCTGTGGTGCTCGGTAAATTACCCACAACTTTCTTAGCATTTTCTTTAAAGATTGGTGTTCCAGTGAACCCGTACCATAAAGACTGTACAAAGAATTCTTCTATTTCTTTTTTCTTCGCTGCACTTACAGCACGGTGACACTCATCTACTACAAAAGCGATTTTTGATTGGGTCAATTGTATGTATTTTTTCGACCCTTCTTGATGAGCAAACCGTTTCATCACAAAGTTTAGTTTTTGAATCGTTGTGATGATCACCTTTTGATCTTCTGACAACAGCTTTTTAATCAAGTCTGAAACATTATCTGTTTCGTCAATATCAATGACATCATTTTCAGCATATGAGGTAAAAGAAGCCGTTGTTTGTTGATCTAAATCCACACGGTCAACAATAAAGATCGTTTTTTGTATGGAAGGAATTTGAAGTAAATTTCTAGCTACTTTATACGACGTCAAGGTCTTACCAGATCCTGTCGTGTGCCAGACATATCCAGATTGCTGGTTTCTAGAAGCCTCTTTAACTGATTCAATCGCGTGAATCTGATACGGTCGCAGCAAAATAAGGGCTCTTTTATCATCATCAATAACGGTGTATTGCGTCACCATTTTATGGGCCATAGGGATGGATAAAACGGCTTCCGTAAACTCTAAGTAGTTATTAACTGGCTGATTCTCATGATCCACCCATTTCGTTAAAAACTGTTCATTGAGTTTCGTATCTGGTGCCGCTGCAATATAGCGCGTATCTGTTCCATTTGTCATTACAAACATTTGTAACGTTGAATAAATACCGGTAAACTTGCTTTCTTTTAAATACTTTTTGATTTGGCGAAAAGCATCCATATAAGGATGGGCACGATTTTTTAATTCAATATGAATCATCGGTAAACCATTAATCAAAAGCGTCACATCAAAGCGGCGATTCAAATCTTCTACTGTGCGCTTATCTGACTTGAATTGATTGATTACCTCATAAGAAGACATACCTCCAGCAATATCTTGCCGTTTAATGACATTCAGTCGAATCGTTCCCAAAGCAGCATCTTCTCTTTGAACTTGAACCTTTGCAACACCATTTTCTCCCGCTAACCACTTAGCCGCTGCATAGAAACTTGGGAAATTGAGTTGATTTTGAATCTGACGAAATTCTTGTTCAGTAAGCGGGACATCATTTAAGGTATCTTTATTGTTCACTTCCAGCTTATTCCGAAAATTCGCCCACAAGTCTGCCTCAGTGCGTAAATCTTCTCGATACGTCCATTGCGATTTACCCGTAATCAGTTTCTGGATTAAATCATTTTCTAGTACTTGTTCAGCTGTAAATTTAGCCATTATTTCACCTCTTTTCTTTCAAGAAATAGTTATACAAACATTTTTTGTAGGAATGCTTTTTTAGTTTGTTTCAGGTTTTCTAGTTGTCTCTGATGCATAGTGATAGTATCATCTAATTGTTTGAAGAATAAACCAATTCTCTTTTGTTCTTGATATTCTGGTAGTGAAACCTCAAATGATGATAAAGATTCTTTTGTAATGGTCTTTATAGTCCCTCCCGGTGCTTTTTGCTTTTCAATCTCAAATTTTTTCTGAATTACATAAGCCCAAAAGTGTGCATCTGTTGAATTTTTATAATCTTCAAAAATAAGTAATGTTCTATCAACAAAAGTATCATATTGCGTGATAGCAACACGACCTATACTACCTTGAAGAGTTACTACAACTTTTCCTTTGGGGACAAATACGCTCTTAAGTTGTGCGAGTTTGCTTATTTTTTGTTTAGTGTCATCAACTAACGTTAAATGTTTAGTTACATCTACGACTTGAACAAACGGCATCGCTCCATCTCCATCATACCACTCTTTATTTCCGTAAGGTTGAGGAAATGAACCACGACGATAAATGGCATAGTCCCCTAATCTACGCTGTTCCCAATCATCAGCAAATCCATCAAAACGAATTTCTGGAACAGTCTCACCATTTTTTGGAAACATTTTTTGTAAGAAAGCTTTTTTACTTTTTTTAAAATTTTCTAGCTCACGCTGATGAAGAGCGATAGCGTCGTCTAGTTGATTAAAGAAAGCACCAATTCTATCTTGTTCTTCGGCAGAAGGAATAAATATAGATGTATTCAAAATATTTTTGTTATAGAGTCTTTTTATGGTACTGCCTTCTAAGCCTTGCCATTTTACAATTTTATAAAATTGCTTTAAAAACGAATTCACAAGTCTTTCATCATGTTTTAACCATACTATATTAGAGTCTTGAAAATACTCATCTTTTCCTCTATACTCCACAGTTCTTCCAATACTGCCTGATGCAGAAATTAAAATATCTCCCTTTTTCGGATAAGGATATTTTTGTTTATAGTCTTCAAATATTTTTCGAGATATATAAGCATCTGGTTTGCCACCAAAGGTTCCTATTTTATAAAAAGGTATATCTCCTGTATTAAATGTTTGTTCTTTAAATATGCGCTTATTCATTGCAACAGATCCTAATTCACCCAACTTACGCTGTTCCCAATCTACAGTGAATCCATTAAAACGAATTTCAGGTATTTTACTACTCACTTTCCTCACCACCTTGTATATTACTAAATCCTAGTAATTCAATAAACTGGTCTAGTTCTTGTTGTGCTTCCTCTGTTGATCCAGATAGTTCTTTCACCATTTGTGCTAAAGCAGCATTTGATTCTGCGATCGCTTGTTGAGTTTCTTTCATATCTTTTGCTACTTCAGCTAATGAAATCGGCTCTTCTTCTTCGAAAGTATCTACATATCTTGGAATATTAAGGTTGAAGTCATTTTCTATAATTTCTTCATACGTTGCGACGTACGAATATTTTTCAACGTTTTTTCTCTCCATGTAGCTGTTTAGTATCTTACCAATGTGATGGTCTTCTAGTTTATTTTGGTTTTTAGCTTTAGTAAACCCATTAGCTGCATCAATAAATAGCACATCTTTATTCTCACGATTTTTCTTCAAGATAATAACAGTTGTCGGAATACTTGTATTAAAGAAAATATTTGCTGGTAGACCAATCACTGTATCAATCGCACCATTTTCAAGCAACATCTTACGGATTTTCCCTTCAGCTGCCCCTCTAAACAGAACCCCATGAGGTAAGACGATCGCCATTACGCCAGAATCTTTTAAATGATAATATCCGTGTAATAGAAAAGCAAAATCTGCTTTCGATTTTGGTGCTAGAACGCCATACATTGAAAAGCGTGGTTCATCTAGAAATCCTTTATCCGCTGACCATTTAGCACTATACGGCGGATTCATTAGAACTGCATCAAAGTTTGTCGGTTCTTCATCTGGCCAATCCGCATCCAAGGTATCTGCATTTCTCAGATGTTGATTGGCTATATCTACCCCATGCAAGAACATATTCATTCGCGCTAGGTTATAAGTAGATGTATTTAGTTCTTGACCAAAATAATTAACCGTCCCGGGTTCATTTGTATATTTTTTTACGTTTAATAACAGCGAGCCTGATCCCATAGTAGGGTCATACACTGAGAAACCTTTTTGATCTTTTTCCCATGAAGAACAATTTGTGTCATCAAACTAGAAACAGGTTGCGGTGTATAGAATTCTCCTGCCTTTTTACCAGAGTCTGAAGCGAATTGACCGATAAGGTATTCATAAGCATCTCCTAAGACGTCTCCTTGGTAAGCCATGTCTAGTGTAGCCAATTCTTTCATAACAGCCGCAATCGTTTGATTCTGTTTCTGTACCGTCTCACCTAGTCTTTTAGAGTATAAATCTACATCTTCAAATAAATTCTCAAACAACTCACTACTTTGTTCAATATTTCGAAATCCTTGAGCTAAATCTTCTAACTGAAATTTACCTTTATAGATAGACTCCATTAATGCTGTAAAGGTTAAATTAGGTTCTAATACATAAGAAAAATCAAATTTCAATTCATCGATTAAGTCTTCTTTAATTTCTGGATCGTTAAATGCATTTGTGTATACTTCTTGTGCCTCTTTAAGGTCTGTCACTTCTTCTTCTAACAATTCCGCCGCATGGTGAAGCATGCTATCTGATAAGTACTTATAGAAAATTAAGCCTAATGTATAGTTTTTATATTCGCTTGCATCCATTTTAGAACGTAGTATATCTGCACTATTCCATAAAGATTGATAAATCGTTTTCGGATTCTGGTTAGCCATTTTATTTTCCTCCTTCAATTACGTGAATATTATGAATACTTGTATATTCTATTATAAACTATTCATACTCATTTATAAAAGAAGTTTTGGGAACAAGTTTTCTACAAATTTAAATTTAAAAGGCTATTTAAAGAACCATTACTGTTCAAATAGCCTTTTCTATATGTTTATTTTATTAGTTTTGGCAACCGTAATCGTTTTTAATATAAATTAAGTATTATTAACTACTAATTTATTCAATCTTTCTACTAACTTCTTGCTCGGGTCTCCATACTGACTTGTGACTTCGATGTATCTTTCCAATATTTTAACTTCTTTATCTGATTGCTTTTCTTTTCTATAAAGTATAGCCAATTGCTCATAATAAAAGGGTGGTATCCCTGCTTGGTTGATTGCCGATTCGGATTCTACAACTAGTACCAATTCGTTTAACAAGTTTATGGCTTCTTGGTTTTTCTTTTCTCTTTTCAATTGTTTGATCTGATCCACATACTCTGTGTAATGTTTTCCACAATAGTATCCTATTTCTTCAGAGCGATCATTGATATTAAACGAAGAATCTATAGGGACATTATCCATCTTAGCTATACTAGTATACTCTTCTTCTATCGCTTTACGTTTAAATACTTTATTAGCCAGATATCCCATAACGATCGCAAATACAAAACCACTTAAACTACCACTAAAAAATCCTACAAAAGCTAAGGTCACCAAGATCCAGAAAAGTAACGTATCGTGATTACTTTTACCTTTTAGTTTAGTTGTTGTTTTTTTATATGATTGAATTGGTTTTTTTATAGCTTTTTTATTTGAATGCTTCTTAGGAGCAAGTACTTTTCTAGTATCAAAAGTCGTCGCATGATAGATTTTATTTTTTGCTGCTCTTTTGGGATCTTTTACCCATCCAGCACCTTTTTTACCATAAGTAGGGTTAATTGATTTTTTAATAGCTCTCTTCGCTTTACCAGTTGTCTTGGCTTTGATCGATCTCTTTATACTAGGTTTTCTGGGTTTTATTTTCATCTCGCCACATTCTTTCTTGAGAATATACAGTTCTATACAATATTGGTTTATTTAATGATTTAGATATTTAGTCTAACGCCCAAATTTCTCCAGTAACGTATTCATATACTTTTACTCGTTTCTCATTAAATTTTCTAATCATAGGCTTGTTTTTTTTAGATGAAATCCAGGAAATTCTTCAAGACTACCCTATCATGATCTGAATCTCTTTTTAATTTCCCAAGTTTTTTATGTGCTAAATCAAAGTATGATATAACAAGAAGGTCAACTTTATTATCCAAAGCCCATTGCTCTTTGCGTAAATCGTAAAGCCTTCTTTGTTCTCCTCTTGAAACACCGCTTATTGTCATTCGTTTGTCCATAATTCCAACCGGTTGTGAGTGCTGTTTTTCTCTATATTCAACTATAAGGTTAGCTGCTGGAAAAAAAGCATCTACTGGAAGCTTAACACGTCTTCCACTTTTTCCTGAGTCACCAAGAAGTGTATCAAACCTCATCTGCCCTTTGTAGTTCTCACCTATAATATCTGCAATTAAATTTAAAACGTATAATTCATCACTTTCTAAACGTTTATTGATGTGACTCACGTCCTTTTGAAATTTATTAAGATTGAGCCATTCTTTATACTGTTTACTTTTTAATAGTTGATTAGTATTTGAATGGGCTATTCCATAAATCGAACTTCCCCAGTTGAATACTCATACACTCTCGGTCTTCCTGAGGAGCCACTGGATTGTAATAGGACGCCGTTTTCTGTTGTGGCGAAGTTTGTGATGTTGGTTGCGGTGAAGAGTTTTTCGCTTTCTTTTCCTTCGTGATCGGTCAGGTAGACGCCGTTTTCGGTATTGGTTAGGTCTGACTGGTAGATGGAATAAAAGATTCCTTGATCTGTGATGGTGTAGTTTCGAACGTTTTCGTAGAGGATCTGTTCTGCTTTACCTGAACCATCTACTTTTTTGCGGTAAAGTATGCTGCCGGGATCTAGGTAGTAGTAATAGCCTTCCCACTCCAACAGCTTGAAGGTATCTTCGTTTAGCAGTCGTGTTTGATCGCTACCATCTAAACTGAGCTTATCTGTTCGAAGCGCATGATCTTTTTCATAACTGACCAGGATTTTATCTTCATATACACTGAATTTACTGACGTATTCATTTAAAAGTCTTTTGATTTGCCCACCGTTCAGATCCATTCTATAAAGGTTACTGTTGTCTTCGTAACTGGTAAAGTAGATCCAGTCATCTTTGATCTGGACTTCTGTCAAAACTTCCATGTCATAAATCGTTTCCGTTTCTCCACCATCAATTGGCACCCGGATCAATTCATCATAGTTTGTAAAATACAAGTAATCGCCTACGACGTTCAGATTCATTCGGGTAGCCCCTTGGGAATCTAGTAAAACTTCTCTTTCTTCAAAGTTTTTGTTGGCTTTAATGATTTCATTGTTTTCAATATAAAAGACGAATTCCTCGTTTTCTGCTCCGAAACCGTTGCTTAAGATGTTTTCAGCGGAATTCCCTAAGAATCCTTCTTCTGGTATTTCTATTTGAACTTCTGCACTAGCAAATGCATTATGATAGAAGATTCTCATTTCTCGCCACAAGCCTCCATCTAATAAAATTGGCAAAGAAATCGCAAAGACCGGTAGAATGATACCTGAAACTGTCCAGTTTTTCTTTTTCTCTATCTTCTTGTCTCCACGTATTTCTTGGAGAAAGACATTTAAGTACTGAAGTGGACCTTCAACGATTACACGACCGTCTGCGTAATTGACGGTTACTTTGTCGTTTAACAGAAGGTTGAATGGGAAGTCGAATGTAGGCCTGATGACCATACTGTTTGTCGTTCTATCTAGGATTTCCCAGTTTTCAGTGGTCAATAGTCTTTCGATTCCCTCAAAGGTTGGCAAGGGTTCATTTAATGATTGGTGTTCGTATTTCTCAATCATCAACTTGACGACACTAGTCCATGTAAGGAATAAAGTTAGCCAATACAGGTTTAGCTCTACATTGAATAACACTTGGTAAAATACGTAGATCATTAAGAATCCAGGTAAGATTAAAAAAAGCGTACTTCTTAGTGCAATATCGATCCAATTCCAGTATTGGCTTTTTGTTTTTTTCATCTTTTGATGCTCCTTTCACTATTCTCCCAAAGTTTTAAGCTTCTATATCTGTGATCTCTCCTGTTTTTGGGTCTAGTTTTCTGATGGTCGGTTCATGTTGTTGATTCGAAAGATCACGGAGTCTTCGACTTTATTCAGTCCATCAATCAAGTTAGATTTCACATTGAGTTTTTCTTCGTTTTGTCCATCTAAGTCGATTCTGTACATTCCTGATTGATAAGTTCGGTCAAGTCCGTAGTAGATTCCACTATCAGTGATGGTAAAGCTTGAAATCAATGCCTTCGTAACCACTTCTGGTTCTGCTGGCTCCGAAATTTTTCTTCGAATCAGTTTTGAATTATCGTTTGTATAATAATAGTAACCATCCCACTCGATTAAACCAGAGTTGTTTCCGTGAAATAAAACGGTTCGAGATTGATCATTCAAGTCTATTTTTTCAACTGTCTGGCGGTAGTCATATTCATCTGCTCCATGACTGAACAGCATATGATCATCGTACAAGGTGAATTCTGTTGCGAACACATCCAAGTACCGTTCAAGATTTTTTCCATCCAGATTCATTCGGTAGATATTTGAATGAGCATTTATACTGATGAAGTAAATCCAGTTCCCTTGGATCTGCATGTTATATGGATAATCTATATCGAAAATCGTTTCTTTGTCTGTTCCATCAAACTGAATTCTTTTGATGGATCTACCATCTACGTAATACAACCAGTCCCCAACAATGTTCAAGTCCCTGTTATCAAAATAGGTACCTACTTCTGTCAGGTATTCCTTGTTCTGGAAGTCTTTATCTGTTCTAACGATCTAATTGTCATTTTCTACGTAAAAGATGTAGGCTTCACTCTCTACGCCGATGCCCGAATTTTTGATATTCTCTACCAAATTACCCTGTGTACGTTCATCGACACCTTCGACTGGTTCGTGAGTCGTTGCGAAGACATTGTGATAAAGGACCTTGCTTTCCCAGAGGATGCCTGAATCTAGAAACAAGGGTAAAAATAAGACAAATCCTGAGGCTAGGATTTTGAACCTTGACCACTTTCTGGACCAGACTGTTTGATCGCCTTTAAAATGCTCGCTTAATAAGCTGATGTAGTGATTAGGTCCTTCGATGGTGGCTCTTTTATATGTATAGTGAATCGTGATTTGGTCCGGTATGACAAGACTGAATGGATAATCAAAGCTCGGTCTAATCAAGAGCTGGTCTTGGCGCCTATCCAAAAGCTCCCACTTTCCTTCTTGAATGACGTCTTCCAGTTCTCTTAGATTTTCCAGCTGTATTTCAATTTTATTTTGTTTGTATTTATCAGTCATCCAGTTTGAAAATAAAAATAGAGATGCAGCCAATTCAAAGGTAAAGATATTAAGTTCCGTTTTAAATACAAGTCCGTAAAGCACATAGATCAATGCCGTTACTGGTATAAATATAAACACGATTCCCCTAATTGCGATATTTAACTCATTTTTAAGTTTCTCCACACTTTCTCCCCCTATAGTAAAAGCTGAAAAAAATAGTACGATTTTATCTTTTCTCTATTCTATCAAAAAAGCTTACTGTTACGTAACCGCTTTTTGTTTGAAATGTGAACAGAATCGTACTGTTTGTTTCGTCTATAAAATCAGAAAGAACCCGAAGCTTTCACATACATGTTGTGAAGTCTTCGAGTTCTATTATGATACTTTTACTTTAAACCTGTTCTATTTATGCTTGTTGATATCTTCTTTTACTTTCAAGAAATAAATCAATGTTCCAACTGCATATCCTAGTCCTCCGCCGATAAATGTACCAAGTAACATTCGACCAAAAAACAGCCCAATGATTGTTCCACTAATCGCACCTACGACCGTTGCCACTAGCATCACTATATTGGTGTACCCGTTATCTCTTGTAGGCATCATGTTCAAGCCGCTCCTTCTCTAACTCAAATCTGTATAGTATAGTTTTGGTTATTATAACACCTGCAGATCAAATACAAAAACCGTTATCAATTGATATGAGTATTTGTTTCCTCTATGATTTTATTAGAGGATAAAAGTACCTAAATAGATTCCCGTGAATAACGTAATTCGAAATAGGAGGTGTAAAACTTATGGATTTTATAAATTATTTTAGTTTACTTTCATTGATACCTTTATTGGTCACGCCACTTATTGTCATATATTTTGGTGTTATGGTTTACAAAATATCAAGATCACTGGATCGAATTGCAAATTCAGTGGAAAGCAAAGAGTATCGTACATATTCCAATAAAGAACAGTTATAAAAAGAAAGAGATACCTGAGTGGTGTCTCTTGCTTTTTAAGTTATTAGTAAGATAGAATTCATTCAAACGGGCTACAGAATATCCTAAAATGCTATGTAAGTATGTATATCTTTTAAGACATAAACAGACTGACGAGGCTTCTACCAAAATCTCGACCCGTTTCATATATAGTCGCAAATATTTCTGAGTAATTAAATATAAACACAGTTAAAAATAGGGCACTTATTGCAGCCATCAAAACTCGTTTGGGGTTCATTTCTATTCCAAATAGTTTCATTGTTCGTACACTCCTTTCTATTACTATTCAATTTAACTGATAATGCATAGTTAAATATCTTCTATTTTTTCAAACTCTTATAAAACTATACCATTCAAGAAAACAAGCAACAATGTTTAATTAAAACAAAAAGTCGTTCAATCGAGTACTACTCCATTGAACGACTTTTCTATTGACTATTCGATTAAATATTCTCTTGTTTCAATCCATCGATAATGGTGTCATTTTTGATTTTATTGCTGGAATAGATCATGGCTAGTCCAACAATCACAAACACACTGATGACAGCTATGACGATTGCACCCCAGGGCATTTCAAATGCGAATTGGAATCTGGTACGCCATACTCTATAAATTGCGTAAATCATCAGGAAACTGATCGGCAGTCCATAAAGGAGTGCTTTTAATCCATAGAATATACTTTCCAGTTGAATCATTTTAGTAAAACTTTTCGGTGTCATTCCCATCGATCTCAGCATCGCAAACTCTCTCTTTCTGAGGGAAATGCTTGTGGAGATCGTATTGAAGATCGTTGCGATACAGATCAAAGTAATCAGAATCACAAAGGCATTTGAGAAAACATAGCCTAAGAGAATAACTTGTTCGCCTCTTTGTTTGGCTCTTTGTCTATTGTAGATAGAAACCCCCGTGTCTCCTGAGTCTTTTTGAATATCTTCTAATTTATTTTCCAGTAGCTGTGCCTGATTACTTTGATAATAGACTGCTCGTTCGATAAATTCATCTTTAACTTGTTCATTATCTACTAGTACATTGAAGACTTCTTCTGAAACAAATACGTTTAACGTACCCAGTGGAATATTGTTCGAAATGCCTATCGGAGATGTATCTGCTAAAGCCGCAATTTTTAAAGCAGGTAGACTGAAGTAGCTTTCTGTTTCAAGATCGTACATTTCCGGTACGATTTCGTCATTTACTTCTGCGTTCAACGCTTTTGTTTCGACGATATTTTCTTCGCCATCTTCTGTTAAATATTGGATGGTTTCCTGAACAATCATCATTGGATTTTCTGTATTGATCATCGATTCGTATGCCCCACCGTTAGCTGCGGCATAGCTTTTCATCGTTTCAGTGTCTAGTCCATGGATCGTTAGACTGTAAGGATATTTCCCGTCTTCTAGCTGCCCATATCCAACAAGTTCTTCAGCGATTTTATCTTCTTCAATCCATGAAGTGCCCGAAATCCAACTGATTGCTGTGACTTGATCAATTTCATCTAATGCTGTCAGTTTAGAAAGTAGTTCTGGATCTAATGCTTCCTTTCCGCTTCGATTCAAAGTGACAGCAACATCATAATTTTCACCCTGCTCCAGTAGTTCATTTGACTTAGCCAAGCTCGATGCAAAATAAGAGATTGTCAGGAATAGTACGACGCTAATACTCAAAGAGAAAACAATCGCTCGGTAACCAGAACGGTTTCTTCTAATATTTTTCGAAGCAAGGTCTCCTTCGATCCCAAATAGCTTGCGTACAAGTTTAGGCGTACGAACGGTTTTATTGGATAACTTGATTGTCTGAGTCTGACGAATCGCTTCAATAGCAGTTACTTCAGAGGCTTTCTTTGCCGGTAAATAGGTTGAAAGAAACAGCGTACTAATCGAAATAATCAAAGCAATCAAGATTGTCCAAAGAGAAAAGACGACACGTAAACTTTCTGTGGTATCAATTGCTTGTTGAATCAATGAATTGAAGATCAAAAAGGTCAATGCAATGCCTGTAAAGCCAATGATAATTCCAATTGGTATACTGACCGCTCCGATCAGAGCACCTTCGAAAAAGACTACATTGCGTTTCTGACGCTTGGTTGCGCCAATACTAGACAACATTCCAAGTTGTCTTGCCCGCTCTGAAACAGAAATCGCAAAGGCATTGTAAATCAGTGATACAGAACCAATGACAATGATAACAATCACGATTGCTGACAAACTGATGAGCATATTGCGCGTTCGATCCTGAGAAAGAATGCCATAATACCTGAGTAAATTTCCATGTGAACCAACTGCTCCAATACCATTGGTTTCTGCAAATGTTGTAACGTATTCCGGAGAAGATTGATCTAGATGATCCATCACAATATAAGCGTCTGTTTTCTGGTCACCGGTTATCATCTGTTCATCTTTGTAGGATAAAAATACATAGCCCGGATTCCAGCTATTCTCAAAAAAAGGTGTTTCCATTGTACCCACAATCGTGTACACAACGGTTTCTTCGATTGTCAAAGACTCTGTTACGCCATCGAAGTTTACTAGTGCATCTTCTTGCGTTAGGATTCTAGAAGGGTCATCTGATGGTTGTCTCTGACCCAGTTCCATTTCGATTGTATCGCCAATTTCATAAGTGAAAGCATCTTGATTGCTAATAGAATCAGAGATCAGTAATTCATTTGACTGCGTAGGTAGTCTGCCTTCTTTTAACTGAATCGGAAAGGTTTCAAAGGCTGTTTTATTGTAATTGCGTACCAGGAAATAAGGACGATCAGGATTTGTGCTACCTTCAAATTCCGCAAAGCCTTCGTCTTGACTGATCAGAATATCTCTTTGGTTTGGATCTTGTTCGATGGCTTCCAACTGAGTAGCATTGATGTCCGAGTAGGAAAAGTGCCATTCGCCTTCATTCGCAATCACCTGACGCTGCAAGAGATTCATGAAAGACAAAACTAATGTAATCACGCCCGTGATCATAGCCACTGAAATCACGACACCAATCACCGTAATCAAAGAGCGCTTTTTATTTAACCATAATTGTTTTATCGCTAATTTTTGAACGATTGTCATGAGCGGATCCTCTCGTCTCTGATGACCCGTCCATCCTCGATCGCGATGATCCGATCCGCCATCAACGCAATCTCTTCGTCATGTGTGATCATGACCAATGTCTGGCTGAATGTCTTGTTGAAATGTTTAAGTAGTGACATAATCTCTTCGCTGTTCTTGCTATCCAGATTCCCTGTGGGCTCATCCGCTAGCATAATCGCCGGGTTACTAACCAAGGCGCGACCAATTGAGACGCGCTGCTGCTGACCACCGGATAGTTGATTCGGTAAATGCGTTTGCCTCTCTTCCAACTTAAGTGATTGGATGATTTGCTCAAACTTCTTCTGGTCTACTTCGTGTCCATCCAACAGCAAGGGCAAGGTCATATTTTCTTTAACATTCAATACCGGAATCAAGTTGAAAAACTGATAAATCAATCCGATTTGTCTTCTTCTAAAAATCGCTAATTGCGTCTCATTTAATTCATAAATGCCAGTCTCCTCGATCCATACTTTTCCACTTGTTGGATGATCGACGCCTCCAAGCATATGCATCAGCGTCGATTTACCGGATCCTGATGCGCCAACGATGGCAACAAATTCTCCTTTTTCAATCGTTAAGGATACATCATCCAGTGCTTTAACGGCTGTTTCTCCACTTCCGTATACTTTAGACAGGTTTTCTACTCTTACAATAGCCATTTTATACCCTCCTTTAATCTATATATTAACTATACCTGTCTAACATGACTCGTCCGTGACTCCATTATGACAGTTTAGTCATTTTAGCTTTTATGAAATCGGATCGTAAACTGCGTTCCCCTGCCTTGTTCACTTTTCACATCCAGCGACCCCTTTTGACTCTCAACAATCGTATGCGCCATCGCCAGTCCGATTCCGATACTGTTTTCTGATGCATTCTTGCCTCTATAGAACCGCCTGAAAACATTGGGAAGATCTTCTCTTGAAATGCCATTCCCCGTATCTCCAATTAATATTTCTGTATACAGTGGATTCTCTTTGTAGTGAATACCGATGCGGCCTTCCTCAGGTGTATGTTCGATACAGTTCTTCAAGATATTGATAAGGGCTTCACTGGTCCACTGCTGGTCACCTAAAAAAGTCACCTCTTTTTCACCCGTAAGCAAAAGTTCCTGATTTTTTAATTCGATTGGAATCCGTAGCGGTGTGAGCGCCTCTCGAATTAAATCTTCTACGACTACGTTTTCCTTTTTAAAGATGGCCGTGCCAGCATCGATCTTGGATAATTTCAATAAAGAACTGAGTAGCCAGTCCATTCTTTCCAGCTGTTTTTCAATATTCCCGGTAAATTCTATTCGCTTTTCTTCTGTAAGATTCTGTTGACTCAAGAGATCAATCATAACCAGCATCGAGGTCAGAGGCGTTTTCAATTGATGCGATATATCTGATAAGGCATCTGCAAGATGCTTTTTATCTTGATTCAAATAGTCACTTTGTTTGGACAACATCAAGGTAACTTTATAAATCTCATTTTTCAAGATACTCAGTTCGCCTTCTTCGTTGTCTCTTATATCAAGAGAATATTGACCATTACTGATCGTTCTCAAGTAGCCGGATAGCTTTTCAATCTCCTTGTAACGCTGACGGTCAAAATACAGGCTGATACCAATCAAACTACTCATACCAAAAAATGCCACAATTCCTGCCAATAGGTTGATCCAAGAAATGACGAGGAAACCAATCAAAGCCATCCCCACCATAATCACTAACATTTTACTGATTCCTCTGTTTCTGAACATATTAGTCTCCCAACTTGTAACCGAGTCCCCTGACGGTTTTGATGATCTGTGGTTTTTGAGGATCGTCTTCCAGTTTATCCCGGATTCTCTTAATATAAACCGTTAGCGTATTATCATTTACAAAATCTCCGGCAACATCCCAGATGCCTTCCAGCAGCTGTGCCCGAGACAAAACTTGACCTTCATTTTGAATAAAGGTTAATAACAATTTGTATTCCAGTGCCGTCAATGCGACTTCTTGATTGTTTTTATACACTTTCGCTTCTTGCATATTCACTCTAATCTGACCGACCTTGTACCCACTTAACGCTTCCTGTGGTTTCTGATATCGTCTTAAGACGGAATGGATTCTAGAAATCAGTTCTCTTAGTCTGAAGGGTTTTGTGATATAATCATCCGCACCCATATCCAGTCCCATCACAACATTCACTTCTTCTTCCAGTGCTGTCAGAAAAATAACCGGACAATTGCTTTTTTCTCTGATTTGCTTGCACAATTCATATCCCGTACCTTCGGGTAAGGTAATATCCAGCAGACATAAATCAAAGTCAGTTGTTTCGATTGCTCTCTTTCCAGCAGCGACATTTTGGCAGAGAACGGTACTGAATCCTTCTCCTTGAAGCGCATATTCTAGACCAGTAGCGATTGTAGTGTCGTCTTCAACGATCAATAATTGCATAAGTCACCTCTTAATTTATGAAATTTATCTATAAGCATCCTTGCATCATTCTCACCTATTATACAAATAGCCTATGCAATGAACAATCATTGATTGACAAGTAGAAAAAACACCTCCTCTTTTCACTCAGCAAATTAGCTGATGTTTTGAGGAGGTGTCGCTTTTAATCTTATTCAACGATTTTTAAGTAAATTTTCGAGGTGATCAGGTAGACAATACCATAAATCAGACTGAATGCCAGAGCTACAATTGCAACTGTCCCCGCTAGCAGCGTATGTGTGATGAGTCCGATAGCAGAAAGCATCTGGAACAAAATCGGATACGCAACAATTGTGTGGATGATGGCTACCACAAGTGGCAACAAGAACATCCAGACTACTTGAGAGCGAGTTGCTTTTCTTGTCATTTTCTTATCCAGCCCAACTTTCTGCATGGCCTGAATCCTTGCTCTATCTTCATATCCTTCAGAGATCTGCTTGAAGTAAGTGATCAATACGGTCCCAATAATGAATAAGAACCCTAGATAAACTCCAAGGAACAGGAAACCTCCTGTGATATCATAATAACCGATTCGGAACTGTTCTCTATTTTGATAAAAAGGAAAGCCAAGGCTTCTATCTCTGAAAACTTCTGTCATATGTTCAGCGTAGGCCAGTTCTTCTGTTTGTGAACCTGTCGTTGACCATATAATTTCTTTACTGACACTTTCCGTGAAGTCCGTTAAATAGCCATTTATGACATTACGGATAGACATCAAGGTATCCATGTCTGGCAAAACGACTAGAAGTTGATTCATATTTGGACCTGTCGTAACTAGATAATCCGGTACATCATCCAGTTGATTGATGCTATACTCCACCCCTTCAATATCTAAAGTATTACCTGAGATCATTTCTGAAGGATCATCTACATAGATAGCGCCATTTTCAAGCGTCAGAGACTGACCGGTTAGTTCATTATAATCTTGTAGCGGAATCATGACGGTATTAACGTTCTCAACAGCATCACTTTCTACTGCCTTGTCTGAATAGCGATAAATGAACTCATCATTGATGATTTGACTATCGAAAAGTGTCATATTTGAGTACGACTTCAAGTCTTCAATGTCCACCGCGCTATTCTCTGTTTCTTCTCTCACGATATTGATTAACGGTTCTACTTTGGTCTCTTCAAACTCGGATTCACTTAAATCATCTACATTTGAAATATTTAACCTATTTTCTACTGGAATGGCTAACTTAACCAGATTTTCTGCACTAGCATAAAGTGCTGTCGTTGTAGAGACTGTAATGAGTACCATCGCAGATAACAGACAAAGATTTGCCAGACCGGTCGCGTGCTGTTTCATACGATATAGCATTCCGGAAATCGAGATAAATGGACCTGGTTGATAGTAAAAGTTTTTTCTTTTCTTTAAAGCTTTTAGAATAATGATCGTTCCTGCATTGAATAAGAGGTACGTTCCAAGCATCACTAATACTACGGCTACTGTAAATAATAATATAGCCTGAATCGGATCCTTGATGGTTAAAGAAAGGTAATAACCTGCGCCCATTGAAATCAGTCCAAGGACAAATAAAATCGGAGAACTTTTTGGTTCTTTTTCTCCTGATTGTCCACCTTTCAGCAATTCAATCGGGTTCGAAAATTGAATGTTCACTACGTTGATCGAGTAAGTGACGATAAAAATGACTCCAAATAATACTGCCGTCAATAGTATCGGCAAGATCCCTACTGTGAAGATAAAATTCTGCGGTAAAATCAGAATGAAATCAATGGCATAAAACATCAGCTGGCCTAGTAGTGACCCTATAATCAATCCTGTTATTAAGCTGACTGCAAAAGTTATAATTGTTTCAATCGCGATAATTTTAGCAATATGTCTTTTTTCCAGTCCCAGAATATTAAATAGTCCGATTTCTTTTTTCCGTCTTTTCATCAAGAAACTATTTGCGTAAAGAATAAATACGAGAGAAAAAATCGCTACAACGGTGGCTCCAAGTCGAAAAAGTGGGGATAAAGATTCTCCTCGCTCAGTGACGAAGGAGTTTGTAATCAATGAAGCAATCATATAAAACATGGACACGGTTAGCGTAGAAGATACAACAAAAGGAATATAAACCTGTTTGTTGGACTTCATATTTCGAGTAGCTAGTTTTAAGGCAAGGTTAAACTTCATCTTGCTCACCTCTATCGAATGAAAACAGTAAGGCTTTTGAAATTCTATCCATAAAGACTTCAGTCGACTGATCTCCACGGTAAATCTCGTGATAGACTTCGCCGTCGCGAATGAACAAGACGCGGTTTGAGTAACTCGCTGCTCGAGCACTGTGCGTCACCATCAGAATTGTCTGGTTCATTGCATGAATATCTGAGAACAGATTCATCAATACTTCGGATGCTTTCGAATCCAGCGCCCCTGTCGGTTCATCAGCCAGTATGAGTTTGGGTTTCGTGATCAATGCTCTGGCGACTGCCGCTCTTTGTTTCTGTCCACCTGAGACCTCGTAAGGGTAGTTGTTGATCAATTGACTGATGCCTAGTTTTTCAACAAGTGGTTTCAGCCTGTCTTCCATTTCTTTTACCGGCATCTGTTCCAGTACAAGTGGCAGTAAGATATTGTCTTTAAGTGAAAAATTATCCAGTAAGTTGAAATCCTGAAATACGAATCCTAGTTGTTCTCTTCTGAATTTAGACAATTCTTTTTCTTTGATTGTCGTCAGTGGTGTTCCCGCCAAAGTGATTTCGCCTTCAGTTGGTTTATCGAGTGTCGATAGTAGATTCAGTAAGGTCGTCTTACCCGAACCGGATTCCCCCATGACTGAAACGAATTCTCCTTCGTTTACTGAAAAATGCACATCTTTTAATGCGGTTGTCTCTTTAGCGCCTAATCGTCCTGTATAAACTTTTTTAATATGTTTAACTTCTAAAAATCCCATTGTGATTTGCCCCTCTCTTTTGTTATACCCATCATATAATCTTCTGCGAGCTGGAGCATTTATCTATTCTTACGATTTCTCGCGCAACCTTACAGAACTGTAAGGTTCGAAATCAACGCTTATTCAAAGAGGGTTGTTTTTTTTCTGGAGAAGTCAATGATGGCTTGAGTTCCTCTGCCTAGTTCAGAATCGATGGTCAAAGTGATATTCAATCGTTGAGTGATCTTTCTAGAGATAAACAGGCCAATGCCTGTTGATTTATCGTGAAGTCTACCGTTCAATCCGGTATAGCCTTTTTCAAAGATTTTAGGAAGGTCTTCTTTGCTGATGCCGCTTCCGGTATCTTCTATAATCAGTTTCTGGTCTGGTGTGGCTGTGATTTTGATCGTACCGGTTTCTGTGTACTTTAGGCTGTTGGATATAATCTGTTCAATCAAAACTTGAACCCATTTTTTGTCTGACTGAATCACAAGGTTTGTTGGTTCAAAGTCCAGACTGATTTTGTTATAGATAAAGAGGATGGCATATTTTTTCAGGACGGAGCGAATAATGGCGTCGACATCGACTGGTTCGATTTCGAGTTCCTTACCGGTCTCTTCTAGCTTCAGATAGTTCAGGGCAAGGTGGATGTAATCATTGACGTGAATCAGTTCTTGTTCCAGTTTACGCTGCTGGGGTGTCTGTTCATCTTGACGCTGTAAAACTAGACTCATCGCAGAAAGTGGGGTCTTGATCTGGTGGATCCATAAGGAAAAGTAATCCATCAATTCAGATTGTTTTTCTATGTCCGCTTGCTTTTTACGCAACAAGGTCTCTTCCAGCTTCATATAGTTCTCTTCATAAATTTCGTGGATATAGTCACTGGATAAGAATGCATCGGTTTCTGCATATTGGGTGGATTTGGCTCTTTTGGCTTTCGCTGTGTAGAGGTAAAACTGGATCCCACTCGATAGGATAAATAACAACAGACAGATTTGAAAAGCTGTCGTGAATACTCTAGACTCTTGTCGGGTCAAGAAATAGACCGCTCCAAAGACCAGTGTCTGCAGTAAAAATAGTAATATCTGTGGACGTAGATAGTTCAGGAAGCCGCGTGTCAAAGCTATTTTATCAGACGCCATAGCCGGCTCCTTTCTTGGTTTTGATTAGGTCTTCTTTTTCTAGTTCTTTGAATTTTTTCCGGAGTCTTGAGATATTGACCGCTAGTGTGTTGTCGTCGATAAAAGATTCGTTTTCCCAGAGTCTGGTGATAATGGTTTCTCTGGTGACGAAGGTGCCTTTATTTCTAAAAAGGAGTTCCAAAATTTGCGTTTCGTTTTTGGTGAGTTCGATGGATTGGTCTCCTAGTGTGATGGAAGATTCTGCTGGTTTTAGGATGATGTCTTCTACTGTAAGATAATTTTCATTTTCAGCGTAGTCGTAGGTCCGTCTCAGCATGGCTTGGACTTTGGCGATCACAACGGTCAGACTGAAGGGTTTTTGAATAAAGTCATCCGCACCCATTTGAATGGCCATGACCATATCCATATCATCTGTTCGTGATGAGATAAAGATAATGGGCACGTCGGAGCGTCTTCTGATTTCCTGTGTCCAGTGGTAGCCGTTAAAGGCGGGCAAATTGATATCCATTAAAACGAGTTGTGGCTGTTCGGCCATAAATGTTTCTAAAACAGACTGAAAATTTGTAACATAAAAGGCTTCATACTGCCATTTTTCTAATTCTGATTTCAAAGATTCTGCGATGGTCTGGTCATCTTCTACAATCATAATTTTTATCATATCGGGCTCCTTTTTGGCTGTCTGTTTCTGGTAGGCTTTTGTTCATTATACAAATAGCCGTCTGATAGAACAAGACAGGGGTGATTCTTCTTTTTACCGCTAAAATCGTGTAGTTTATTTACCAATTGGAATTTTATAAAAATGACACCTTTGAATCCTCGTAGCACAGGGATTCGAAGGTGTCATTTAAAAATTTAGCCGTATTTTTTCTGATGCGCTTTTTTAAGTTTCAGATAGTCTTCGTCTTCTCGAACGATAATCCATTTCTTTTCAAAGATAGCAGCTGACTCTGCCTTTTCTTCATCAATATCTCTTTCATTGACTTCACCGTCTTTGTCGTACTTTCTGCCGCCTTTGTAATTCGCGTAACGACGAGCACGCGTATAGCCCATTTGGATGAATTTCCTTGCCATATCCATTCCAACAAAGTCTCCAGCTTCTTTATAATCCAGATACATTTGATAAATTTTCTCAGAAGACTCTTTGGCAATCTCAGGCGTTTTAAAGCGCCAATGAGGAAGAATCTCGCCTTTATAAGGCTCTACCATCAATACGCCTTGCTCACCTCTACCCACTCTATAGAGTTCTGGTTGTTCGCGGAAATCAATTGTATCGAAATCCAAGTCATAGTCAAATGCCATTCTCTTCACCTCGTTGTTTTTATGTAATCCGTTCATGAAACTTCTCCTATTTCTACCCTACTTTAATTCACTGTTTGATTCAACTTTGCTGTTTTCATCAGTTCTCATACATAGAAAAACCGAAGACATGTCCCGCTTTTTTGCGGTATCGTCTTCGGTTTATGGTTTTATCTATTTATCCTTGTTTGTTCTCTTTTTATGAATGTAGTAGCCAATCCAGATAATCAGACCAATTCCAATCAAAAACGGTAGGGCATAAATCAAGCCGATGATCAGACTTTGTAACACATAGTAAAAGGCATACGCGGAATCAACTAGCGCTTCCTGAATGCGTTCAAGGAATGGCCTACTTTCTCTTTCTCCAGAAATCCGTGGACGTTCTGAAAGACTGATCTCAACTCTTGTATAATCGGTTAAACTATCGTAGTTATCTAATACTGTCTGTAAAGATTCTCTTTCTGCAATCGTTTCTGAAAGACTGTTTTCAATCTGAATAATATCTTCAATCGATTCCGCTTGTTCTAGCAAACTATTCAGTCGTTCTTCTTTGTTTCTAAGTACATTGACTCGGGATTCTGTATCCGTATAGTTTTGCGTTACATCTTCCGTGCCCACATTTTCGTTTAGTTTAATAGCATCGATACCGTCTAACTGTTCTAAAAACCCTTCAAGCGATTCGGTTGGAATGCGCAAAGTATAGTACCCATCGCGGTATATGCGGTTCGAATCATCCATATAATTTCCAGTAGACTGATTGGACTGTTCAACAAATCCGCTGAACTCTGCCACCCTATCCATGATATACGTATTGCTTTCTTCAAAGTCCAGTGTTTCATAATCTCGATAAACGGATCTGATAACTTTCTCTCCAATCAGATTTCCTTCAACATCAGTATTCGTTGTACTTTCTTCTGTTTCAGAATCCCAAACCTCTCCTGACTCATCGCTCGTCACAGCTACTTCCGTAGACATATCGCTCTCTGACTGATCCGTCCCCCCCGAACAACCCGCCAATAAAATTCCTAATCCTATCCCTGACACAAGCCACTTCTTTTTGAACATGAGACTTCCTCCTTAGATAGACTATGTATCACTTAATACGATTTTATCAAAAGGACTCCGAGATAGATAGCACTTTTCCAAATAAGACGTCTACTAATGATTTGTTTAATTATCCGTACACATTCTATATTGCTCAATGTTTTTCATTCCTCTATACTTTTATGTATAAGGTCCAAGTGACCTGTACATATAAAAACTAAGAGAAAAGAGATGATTCTGCATGACCTTGATAAAAGCTTACAACCTGATGGAAAATAAGAAAGTGATTTTCTGGCTGAATGTTCTTTCTATCCCTTTGATTTTTTTGTTTATCTTTTTATTTACAACCCTATTATATGTCTTTTATGGAAACAAAGATTTTGGTGTATCAATGAATTTTGGTCTAATGGATTTCATTTTGTTTTTAGTATTCTTTTTTTTATTGATCGTAGTGCACGAACTGATTCATGGTGCCTTTTTTAAGTTATTCAATCCAGAAGGTAAAGTAAAATTTGGATTCAAGAACGGACTAGCTTATGCAACGAGTCCCCATTCTTTTTATACGAGAAGTCAGTTTGTCCTGATCTGTCTGGCACCTTTTGTATTGATTTCTTCAGCACTCATGGGTTACGCGCTATTTTCTTTAAATACGTCCATTCCGTTGATTTTTCTAGCATCTTGCCATGCGGCTAGTTGTGTCGGAGACTTTTACTGGGTCTATTTGATTTCTAGGCAAGGCGGAGATATTCGCGTGCAAGATACTGAAGTAGGTATGTCGCTTTATCTGAATGACTAAAATCTATTTATCCAGCATTTATAGGGAATAACGAAACCTCTTTGTAATTTTTTATGTCCTTATATTAATGAAGCTAGGATGCTAGAGCTTCGTTTATCAAACTTCTGATAACATATGTATTTACTTTTTGTCTCTATGTATCTCATCTGGTATGATGGAATCCAATCAGTTATTTCATCAAGGGGGAGACTCATCATGAATACACGTAACATTGAACTACAAAACCAGCATTTGGATCAAAGTGACGAGAACGTGCAGAAATTTTTATCGTTATATGACCAGCATGATGAAGCGCCATACTTATCTCCGGATCGTGACTTGGATGCTTGGTTACAAGACGTTGAGATTGGCTCAGCCTCACTTGTACCGAAAAGAAACATGATTCGTTTAGAAGAAGGTATCCTGCCTGGTCATTTAATCTTGCTTTGGAGAATCAGCTTTTCAACATTTACAAACGAAAGTGGTTTTCCAAAATACTTTGAATATACATATGGAATCAATGCTGAACAAGCACTTGAAGAAGTATTAGAAAAACAATACGCTAAAGAATTATCCGCAATGGAGTCCCTGACGTATCTAAATGCTGCTCAATTAAAAGCTTTACTGAAAGATAAAAATGCAACTGGCTATTCTACTTTGACTAAGGGACAATTGATGGACCGTGTCAGAAGTGCCTATCTTGAAGACGAACTTGAAACGCTGTTCAACGTCCGCGGCTATATGTTAACGTCAATCGGTCTTTCTTTGCTTGGAAAATATCCTGAAATCATCGACAAGCATCCTAAGAAGAAGTTTTAATTGGACTATCTAATTACCTTGTAATTTCTAAAGCGGACTGCTCTTCATAGTACAAGTCTTCCAAAGCTAACGAATTAATCTTACAGGCTTTTTGCTTGAAGGGACCCTTTATTTTAGGACCATTGAGAACGAATACGATGATTACAAATCGAGCTTTTTTCTCTTTGAAGAGCTCTTGAATATAATCGTACAAGAGTTTTACAGCAATCTTTTGATTCTTATTGATTATTTCTGTTCCTTTATCAGGTAAGTCTGTGCCCATCGAACTAACTTCAAATGTCTTTCCTTTATTGATTGGATAAATATAGTCAATATCAACTTCTTCAAAATAAAAAGGTGGCATATGATCATGAGTAAGATAAAAACTATGACTCCCAACGTGAACACCTCTATCGCCCAAATCACCTAAAATTAGCGGCTGGTCACTCGCCATATATATGTATTCTGTCATTATTTTCCTCCCACAATTATTCTATCGGTAATTCTGTTACCACAGCTATCAATTCTCCATCATAATGATATCGACCAATCACACCAAAGGTTTTTTCTTCAATGTAGTAACTCATCTCACGGACAACCTTGTCTGTTTTATTCAAGAACAACAATTTGTAATCTGGATTCACCATGTCCAGATTGGCTGTCGAACTTGTTCGAGCAGACTCTAGCTCTTCTGTAAGTGATGAAATAAAGACTTGATCTGTAATGGTTGCCACAGGTTCTTCCGTCTGATCTTCGATAACTTCAATTTTGACAATTGTAGCCTCCTCGTCAAAAAATTCATTTGACTGACAAGCTGACAAAGCAAACAGCGCTAGAAAAATTAATGCTATTATACCTATAATTTGAAAGATTCCCATTGGTTTTCTATTCATTTTACACCTCTTCTTTCTCATATTGTTATTCAAAGTATACAAGTTTCATCAACTATCCTCAAATGAACACTTTTGTGTCTGTTTAACTACGCAAAAACGACCTGAGCTACGCTCAGATCGCTTCTTTGTGTAGATTAACTCATTACTTCTGTAGAGACTCTTTTCAAAGCCACATTACTGTAGCCTGTCGCAATTCCATTCTCATCTAGAGACGTCTTGATTAGTTTTTTAACGAGGCTTGCGGATTTAACTTTAAGATCAAGTTCCCTTGAGACTTTTGTTTCGTAATCTCTTGTTTTGATCATTGATTTCAACTCTTCAATCGTTTCGCATTCTTGTTTACTTTCGTTATAGACAGATCCATATTGCAAGTATTGATGTGTATCGCTACCCCCGACGATCGGAAGCCCTAGAGAATCTGCAAGTGCTTCTAGTTCTTCTCTGTAAGGATGTTGTCCTTGAGCGTACAAGTCTCTACCGTTCAAGTCGAGTGCATCCAGTCGTTTTAATTGTTCTGGTTCATGATGTGTCAGTGGTGTACTGGTTCTCAAAGGATGTCCACCAATTCTGAGTACGTTATATTGATCTGCCAAGTCCATCAATGCTTTAAACGGCATAAAATCTGGCTTCTGTTCAAAGCCTGTGAGCTGTTGTCTCATACTGACGATTTCGTCTCGCTGACCGATAATCAGAATATGTCCGACTTCTTGCACATCCACTTCCATACCCGTGAATACTTTCAAGCCCCTCACGTTATAGTATTCTTTTTCGTAAGTGTAATGTTCCTTTAAATAGTCATACGTATCCATTGACTGAAACGTATTGAAATGTTCTGTGATACAAATGGCTGTTAAGCCAGCAACCTTTGCTTCTTCCACCATATCTTCAAAATACTCCGGCATAAAGCGAGAGATTTTGGCAATTTTGATGTGCGTGTGAAAATCTATATTCATCTAATGACTCCCTTTTAAGTTAATGCAACTGCGAGCATAAATAACATTACAACGTACAAGACGTTGAATAGCCCAAACAAGCTGTCTTTATAAGAAAATTTCATATACCCCAGTTTTACCTTTTTAACTGCTGGATTTTTGAAAGAGTATAAGCTGCCTCTTGATTCTAGAGACTCCACTGTTGTTCGTGCCCGCTTCGCTGAACTGAGCATGAGCGGATAAAAGGACTTCACGACTAGTGTCATAAAATAAATGACCGATCGCCAGTACAGAAAGCCGTGCTTTTCAGGAGCTTTTCCTCTGAGGCGGAAAGACATAAAGACGTGGTGATACTCTTCAATCAATGTTGGTAGCATTCGGTACCCATAAGAAATACTAAAAGATACTTGTCCTGGAACGCCAATTTTCAGCAGTCCATCACTGAGTTTTTCTGGTTCCATCGTTGAAAAAGCGATCAGACCAGCTAGCGATATAATGGCCAGCTTCAGTTCAAACATCAGTATGGGAAGAAGGGTCGCTAGACTTCCGCCAAAGAATAAGGAAACGCCTAACACCATACTTCCTTGCCCGACGAGTCCAAATACAAACAAGAACAGTAATAGGTAACTCACTTTAGCCAAGTAAATCATCGCAACGAGCATCAAAAACATTCCAATCAGTACGATCCAGCTGTGCGTTAACCATGGAAAAATTGCGTAAAAGAAATACCACATAAAGATCGTTCTTGAATCAAGTTTTGCGATCGTGGTTTCTGTATTCCCGTAAGCAGCGTTCAATACTTCAATCTTAAGTTGTTCTACACTAATAAACTCTTGCAGCTTCTTTGTAATGTCCATTGAACGCCATTTCCTCCTTACAGTCTTGTGCGTAGGCTACGAATTCTTCTACTGAATATGCCAGTTTAGTTCCCAATGTCCGACTCAACTCCATAATTTGTGGTGGCGTTAGTCCCGCACTTTCCAATAACTCAGCATTGGAAAACACTGACGCTCTATCCCCATCATGAATAATCTGGCCATCTTTCATCACAATGATTCGGTTAGCCCATTCTGAAACGAGTTGCATATCATGTGTGGCAATAATAACTGCTTCTGCTTCGTCTTTGAGAGACTGAATGAATTTTGAAATATGTTTTCTAGTTCCAATATCCAGATTCGCCGTTGGTTCATCAAGGAGTATCAAAGAAGGTTGCATCGCAACACCAATCGCTAGAGACGCTCTTCTTTGCTGTCCACCACTTAACAGTCGACCATCGCGGTCTTTGATTTCTCTTAATTGAAACAAATCGATGATCTTTTCTACGGTTTCTGGATAGTCCTTGACCTTTCTCGCTTTCAAGAAGTATTCAATATCTGCTTGAATCGAGTCTTCGATAAACATCTCTTCCGGATTCTGATAGATATAAGTGACAGTATCCGCAAAGGTTTCTGGAGAAAAGTCTTTTGTATTCTTGTCTTTGAGTAAGACGTCTCCAAATTCAGGCTTGTCGATACCTGTCATCAGTTTCATCAGTGTGGACTTCCCAGCTCCGTTATTTCCAACGAGTGCGATTCGGTCCCCTTTATGAATGGTCAAGCTGATATCGTTTAAAATTTTCTTTTTCTGTCTGGAAATCATTTTGTAAGAGAAATCGACTTGCTGGATGTCTACAATTTTCTCACCTGTACGGTCTGGAACAGGATTCAAGTACGGCTGATAGTGTTCTGTTAAGTTGAATGTCTTGAAATACTCAACGGCTTCACTCAAATTAATCGGTAGCGTCGTATCTTCTTCTCCAGTTAATGCGTAAGCAGCTTGTGTGATCTGAGGAGGGAAAATCTGTCTGTCTCTCAATTCCTGAATGCGTGTCAATCCATCTCGTACGCTTTTCTTCCATAGAATCCGACTATCAGCCATTAGCACTACATTTTTACAATACTCAGAAATAAATTCTGTATGGTGTTCGATTACAATGACTGTTGTGTTTTCTTTTTCATTCAGTAACTTCAGTACTTCATATAATTCTTTTGCATGTTGCGGATCCAGTTGTGCAACTGGCTCATCTACAATCAGAATCCCTGGTTCCAAAGAAATCGCGCCTGCCAGCGCCAGCAAGTGCTTTTGTCCACCACTTAGTTCCCAAATGTACTCATTGTCTTTTCCAATCAAGCCCACTTTTTCCAGCGCCTTCTTACCGCGCTCCAGATAATCTGGATAACCAAAATTCAGTGGACTGTAACTTGCGTCTTCAATGACCTTGGCTCTCACCAACTGATTCTCAAAGTCCTGGTAAACATACCCCACAGAACCGCTTAAATCGGTCACTTTGCTCTCTAAGGTTTTCATTTCATCAACGATCACTTCGCCTTCGATGTCGCCCACATAATAGTGGGGAATCAGGCCGTTGAGTAGTTTGCATAAGGTTGTTTTTCCGGATCCGTTCCCGCCCATGATGGCGATAAAGTCTCCTTTTTCAATGTTCAAGGAAACGTCCGTCAGCGATGGCTGGGTTGCTCCGGGATATTGAAATGTCACATGATTGATTTCGATTAAGCTCATATACTGTCCTTTCTAATTCCGTTACTGCAGATCGTCTAGTTTACGGTATTTCTATTTTCTCGGTTACTCATGATTTTCCAGATAATGAGGATGGAGATTAAAGACGCGACGATCAGGCTGATCATCATAAACAAGATTTCGTTTTCGACGGCAAAGGCCCACTCAAAAGATGGCGCGAATTCCGATTCGGAGAAAGCTTCAGCTACAAAGGCGATAACCGCGATTACGACTGCGCCGACCATAAATCTTGGTGTGATGATATCACTGATTGGAACGTGTAGGTCTTTGGTTTTTGGTTTCATGCCAAGTAGGGGTTCGATTTTGCCGTATAATTTAGGTACGAGATACATGGTTGGGATCATTGCGAACAAGATTCCAGAGAACAAGACATCATTCAAGAAGGCGAACCCTTCGATGGCTACAATACTTTCAATCAATCCTGGAACAGCTTCAAGTTCTTCAACGCCAATCCAGACTTTACCGATATCAACAGCCATACTGATAAATTGGTCAATGATCACGGCAAGTAGTGCTGCGAATCCAACCATGAATTTGTTGGATGGATCTCTAACGATAATACCGGCTACATATAATGCCAAAACAAGTCCTAAAAAGCTTTCAATTTCTCCAAGTGCTTCAAACTGTCCTAGCATAATTTCACCGAAGATGATTCTGCCAAGTGCTGCACCTACAGCTGCATGTAATGGATGGAACAAGATTGCTAATGATAATGGAATAAATAAGAAATATTCAACTTTGAATTCTACTAATCCAAATTTCAGTTCTGGAAGTAGTTCTGATACCATTGTTGCCATGCCAAATAGTGACATCGATAAAATAAACACCATCATTTTCTGTTGTTCTGTCAGTACGTATCGCTTTTTCAATTGACCCATTTTTTATCCCTCCAATTTAAGTTCTAACCACACTATACCGTTCGATTGTTAACTTAAAACCTAAATCGTGTAAATTGATTGTAAAAATTATATCAGTTAATATAAAATGTAATTTTTCTTACATTTTAGTGCTATACTTACATTACAAGCTGATGTACTAGGAGGATAAACATTTGAAATTTGATTGGAATACAGTGGAAATGACGACTTCCCAGCAGAAAATCGCTGAGTATGTAGAGCGCAATTTACAGACGGTTTTACTTTCTACCGAACAAGAACTAGCAGATACGCTGAGTTTGAGTATTGCTTCCATCTCACGCTTCTGGCGTTCTACTGGCTTCAAGAATATGAAAGACTTTAAAAAGAAAACAACCCAAGAGATGACACCGACACCTGCCAAAAAAATCGAGACGATTTTATCTCAGTCCTCTGAAGCGGAGGGCTTATCTAAAAACTTTCACACGGTCATGAATCATCTAGAATTCACGGCAAAGCAGTTTTCAGAAGAAACATTAAATGAAGCTGCCCAACTAGTCAGTCAATCCAATAAAGTTTATATTTACGCCCAAGGTTCTTCAGTCGGTCTTCAGGATCTTTTGTATTTCAGACTGGCGCGCTACGGATTATCTTTACATAAGATGGTTCATAGTGGAAGTGAACTCCTTGAAGATATGATTCATTTAAAAAAAGAGGATGTCGTGATTTTGTTAGCTTTCGGTCGAAAGGTCCTTCCTGAAGAGGCTGTTATTTTTTCTGAAGCTAAAAAGGTTGGCTATAAAGTCATCGCTGTGACCGATCAGCTTGTTTCTTCTATTTCAGATCAAGCAGATATCACCTTATTTGGGAGCCGCGGAGAACCTTGGGAATTCCACTCGATGGTTGCCCCTACTTTGATGATCGAAATGCTCATTATCGCCATCAGTTCCTATGAAAAAGAAACCAACTTGAACCAGCTGGATAAACTACACGAATTACGTAAGCAGTATAAAGATATACTTCCACGTTCATAGCGCAAAAAAAAGCTCCTAATAAAGTAATAGAGTTTATTCTCTCTACTACTTTATTAGGAGCACATTCATTTGCGGCGGACTTATCTCTTCTAGAGCAATTTCAAATCCTTTGAAATAACTTTCTCTCAATGCTCTTTCTGTTAGTTTAAAGATAAAAAAGCAAGTTTACTTTTCTAATAAGTAAACTTGCTTCGCTTTAATTAATCTTCAATTGGGTCTTAAAAACGATTTAATGATACGCCTTTACTAAAACGCGGCAGTCCATCCACCATCTGCAACAACAATTGTTCCATTTATAAAATCAGACTCATCGGAACCAAGAAATACAGCTACTTTTCCGATATCTTCTGCTTGTCCAACTTTAGGTACTAATGATTGAGCTAGACGTGCTCTAGACATACCTAATTCACTCTTGCCTGTCATAGAAGACTGAATATTTGTTGCGACCGCACCTGGAGCAATTCCGTTTACTCTAATACCTTTTTGTGCGTACATGAATGCGGTATTTTTTGTTAATGCTGTAACAGCATGTTTAGAAGCACCGTAAACAGCTCCTGCGTGAGCACCATTTAATCCACCAGTAGAAATTGTATTAACAATGTTCCCTTTTTTATCTTCTTCTAGCCAATAATTAACAGCTTGACGCATTGATCTCATTACACTTTTGGTATTAATATTAAAAATTCTATCCCAGTTTTAGTCTGTTACTTCTCCAACTGGTTCGAAGTTATCCATTACTCCAGCATTATTAACGAGGATGTCGTAAGTTCCAAATGAGTTAATTGTTGCCTTGAACATTTCATTGATATCTTCTGCATTCGCTACATTGACGCCTACAGCTTTTGTAGTGAATCCCTGACTATTTAGTTCATCGGATACAGCTAGAGCTCCGTCAATATTATAATCAGCCAACATGACTGTTGCGCCTTCTTTGGCGTATAACTCAGCAATAGACTTACCCATTCCTGATGCAGCACCTGTTACAATCGCGACTTTATTTTCTAGTTTTCCCATAATTTATCTCTCCTATTTGTTTATGTTTTTTTATTTTAATATTATTTTTTTAGCTTAACTCTTCCATCAGAAATTTCACAATGGTTTTGAGGACTTCAATTATCTAGTTTTCACTTTGTAGATAAGTAAGGTTACTAGACCAACTACACATATCCCTACATTTCTCATTCTTTTTTTCATTTCCCACGCTCCTTTCAATTGTCAGGTCTAAATGGAGTTATCCGTAAATAATCAGCGCAAGCATACCTAAGACAAAGATACTTTCAAGTAACATATTTCTCTTCCTCTCTTTACATTCTTTACTATACCGTTACCAAGTAAAATAACCGTAAACTTTTTATTTTATTTCTACCAGTAGTAATAATTTATATTTTCTAATCCTTTGCTGATGATTCCTGCACCTAAGCAAACTATACAAAGAACTATAAAACCAAATGATACATATTTCATTTTATTTCTCATTTAAAAGTCTCCTTCACCTTTTTAATTAACCAACGAAAACCCTCTTGGCAAAAAATCCTAAACGATTTAAAAAAGTCTGTTAATATACAGAACAATGGATACGTCATTCCAATACTGAAAAAGATCATCGAGAGTATGATCAAGATTGCGCCCGAACTATTTGAAAGATTTACAACAAATAACCATATACCTAATACACCTAAAAGGAGTACACAAATAGTTACAGAAGTTATGGCTAAAATTGCTATACATCCAATCATAAATAGACCAATCATTTGTATCATAAGTAGAGATAACGCTACCACTGTTAAACTTTTGATATTTTTTATTTTAGAAAAACTATTAATCTGAGGGGTTTTCATAGGAATACTCTCCTCTCTTTTGTTCTTTGTTGCTCTTCGTGTCCTTAATATACTTTTCTAAAGTAAAATAGACGTAAAATGTTTACTTTTATTTCACGCTTCCGTGTTAAACTAATTTTATAAAAGCAAAAAGAGGTGGATAAGATGGCAACTATATTGGTTGTTGAAGATGATCCAAATACACAGCTATTATTAGTTTCAAGGTTAAAAAAAGAATATGGAGTACTCGCTTGTCAGAACGGAGAAGAAGCATTAGAGATTTTATATCGTTCTAAAGTTGATTTGATTGTATCGGATATTATGATGCCAAAAATGGATGGTTATGAACTATTAAAAACCTTAAGAGCCGAAGCTTTTTCAATACCTATACTATTACTAACTGCAAAGCACGAATTAAATGACAAACGGTTAGGATTTTCCCTAGGAACTGATGACTATCTAACAAAACCCATTAACTATGAAGAATTGATTTGGCGTATTCAGGCTTTGCTCAGGAGATCGAAAATCACTTCCGATAATCAGATTGTTCTTACGCATACAGTAATAGATTCTCAAACACTAAAAGTAACTCATAATCATGAGGAAATCGATTTTTCAAAAAAAGAGTTTAACCTGATTTTCAAGCTACTCTCTTACCCGAACATCGTTTTTACTAAGACACAACTGTTGGACGACATCTGGGGTTACGATTCTAATAGTGGTGAAGACACAATCAAAACGCATATTAGCAAAATCAGGAATAAACTGAAACAAATAGATGATTTCGAAATTGTTACAGTAAAAGGTTTGGGCTACAAAGCGGTGATTATAAATGGGGACCAATAAAATAGAAGATATCGATGTCATTACTAGACGTAAACTTGTAACGTGGATTGTTGCGCAAACACTCATTATCATGTCGGCAGCTATCCTTTCATACTTATTTGTAGAAGTTATTTCAAACTTCTTTTTCAATAAAACAGACTCACCCTTTAATTTTTTTCAGATGCTTTTCCGATCCGGTGGGACGATTATTCCAATGGCCATTTTTTTGGGCATGTTAAACAATGCATTAACAAAGATTGTTTATAGATATATTGGAACAGTTGCAGATGCTTTAAAAGAAATTGCGGACGGTAATTTTTCTATTCGTTTGAACCCAAAAAAAGCGGGGCCATTTTCAGTAGTCTATTCCAATATAAATAAAGCTGCAGCAGAATTGTCCAATAATGAATTATTGAAAACCAATTTCGTTGATCACTATTCTCATGAATTTAAAACACCTATTTCATCAATCAAAGGATTTGCCGAACTCCTTTTGGAAGATGAACTTGATTTTGATCAGCAAAGAGAATATTTGAATATCATTGTTGAAGAAGCTTCTCGTTTGTCCGATATGACCAGTACAACCATTCTTTTATCTCAATTGAATACCCAAGAAATCGTAAGAGATAAAAAGCAATATGCTCTTGATGAGCAGTTAAGGAAATGTGTCATATTGTTTCTGAACGAGGCTGCCAATAAGAATATTCACTTAGAAAATAATTTAGAAAAACTCAACTACTATGGTAGCGAAGAGTTGATGAAGCATGTTTGGATTAACCTTTTGAACAACGCTTTTAAATTCACACCTGAAAAAGGAAGCATCTCAGTAACCCTAACTTCAAATGAACAACATATTATTGTAGAAATATCCGATACTGGCAAAGGAATGACTAACGAAGAAGTGGATCAGATTTTTCGTCAATACTATCAAGTTGGATCAGATCAGTCACAAAAAGGTCTGGGGTTAGGCTTATCCATTGTAAAGAGAATTATAGATATCAATGAAGGCTCTATCGAAGTTGAAAGTACAAAACAACGTGGTTCAAAATTCAAAGTTTACCTGCCCCTAAAAAGTTAAGCTAGTTTATTCTAAAATGTTTATATAAAAATAGGCAGTCTCAATGTGCACATCGAGACTGCCTATTTTTAGTGGTTTATCCTCTATACCTTAAAGCTAGACCTTTCAAAAAGTTTCTAGCATAACGGTCGCCACATTCTTTGTAGTTTCGCTGTCCTTCTTTTCGAAGAACGGCACTCAGTTCACTATTTGAAATGTAAACTCCGGCTTCATCTAAAATATCTAGCATATCATCACTTGTTAGTGTTAAAGCAATTTTCACTTTTTTTAGCAAAACGTTGTTTACACTACGATCATTCTTAATCATACTTTGATGTTTTTTCGTCTCGCCTGAGCTTTCTTCTTTTTTACCGCGTTTGAATACGATCAATCCATTAAGAAAAGACTCCAATGTCTGATTGTCACAAGCTTTGACGTATTCATTCGCTGTGTGCTCTTCTTCGCTTTCCTCTTGATTTTGTTTTATTTTTGTTAAGAGTTGTTGGACATCTTTAACCGTTACAACTTTGTCTCCTAATTTGAAGATTTCTACCATATCATTGTCTTTAATATCCAAAGCGTATCTTAATCGAACCAATCTATCATTATTATTCATTATTTCCTCCAATGTCTCTTGTCTGCGATGTTTCTCCTATTACCTGAAACTTTTCGTACATTAGTATTAGTATACCTTCTTAACTAGCGACAAGAAAGCTTCAAATCGACACTTGCCACTTAACGGTTATCTTTCGTTTTCCAAAAATGTTTTCTTGAAATCGCTCAGTGCAAAAAGAAGCACCATTCCCGCTATTAAAGCTAGCGTATTTCCTACCAGTCTCACGATTTGAAAGTAATTTGTATTAGCTGTTACACCAATCGTCACACCACAAATCCCTAAGCCCATCAACCATAAAAACACTTTATCTTTTCTTACAAATTTTTCAACAGCCTCATCCAACTGTTTTCTTTCTAGTTCGTTTATCCCCATTACAAACACGTAGTGGACTGTAGTAAACTCCAACAACATCAAAACACTTTGATAATTATGTTGATCCATTATGTATTCGATCATACGTGCCTTGACTTAAATTGTCCCGATAATTCACTTCCGAAACAACCGCTTGAAGATCAGGGTGCTCTGGAAATTCGATTTGTTCAACGACAGTATCGGTATCATCGTTCGTTATGTATTCTAATTTAAATCGATACTCTCTGTATGCTTCTTCTGATTTATAATGAGTTTCATCACGGTCATATTTCAGGAATAATGGACGATCCATCTTTAAGTAGTTACGTCCTGTGATGCTAAACAGCATGAACCCCATAACCACACTCATCAGTGTGATAAACAGTCTACGATTTTTATTAATACTAACCCTCCTCTTAAAAAACGGTAACATAAAAAAATATCTCAGACAATAAAAAATCAAGCATAGCTGATTGGTATCGTAAAATACCGTTCAGTCATGCTTGCTTTTAATTTAATCTATTTAAAACGAAATGATATTCATCGCTGCCAGAATATTGGTTAATAGGACTAATAATGGTAATGAAATAATCGTTCTGAATAAGAAGATTTTCAAAATATCTAAAAAGTTTAGACCAATTTTTGTTTTCACTAGAATCATACCAGTCTCTGACATAAAAACAAGTTGTGTAAAGGCAAGTACACCAATAAAGAATCTAGAAGCCTCAGATGGTGAATCTGTAATAAATAAAGCGGGCAAGTACATGTCTGCAAATCCTGCTAGAGAAGCAGGTGCCATTTGTCTTGCGACTTCCGTGCTGTATCCAATGAAGTCATATACGTAAACAAGTGGTGCACTGATAATATCAAAGATCGGTGTATACTCAGCTAATATTAGAGAAAATGTCCCAACAGCCATGATGATGGGTAAAAATCCAACAAATATACTGATTACATGCTTCAAGGCTTCTACAATAGCCTCTCCGATTTTAGTAGATTCCGCTTGTTCAAGGGCTGAGTCATAGGCATGTTTGAAGGTAGATTTGCCTTCGGGAACATCCGCTGCTTTGGGTTCTTGGTTCTCATAATACGTTCTTTTGAATTTTTTGAGTGGTAAACGCGCCGTAATGAATGCAATAATAAGCGTCACTATGATGATTGATCCATAAAATATTGGAAAGATCGATCCGAAACCTAACTCTTGCGCAACTGCTGCCGCAAAAGCGATTCCTACGATGGAAAAACTCGTTGAAATGATGTATGCTTCTCTTTGACTATAATATCCTCTTTGATATTGCGTGTCGGTCACAACAATCCCAATCGTCCCGTCCCCAACAAAAGAAGCAATGGCATCAATAGTAGAATACCCAGGGATCTTAAATACTTTCTCCATGATCGGTCCAAGTAAGACACCCATAAATTCCACGATTCCAAAATGCGTTAATAATGGAAGAGCTAGGATTCCGACAAAGAACGTAATATAGAGTGTGGTCAGTAAACCACCGTCACCAGCCATCGTTCCTCCAGTTCCACCGTCTAAAATTGCCTGCCCGATAGCGGATTGTTCAAACCATCCATTGATGACCATTAAGTAAAGAAACGATCCTACGATTCTCAAAAATATGTTCAGTGGAGAAGCTTTGAAAACAGAATTCAAGTACTCACTTTTCGAAGTGTAGAAAGTAAAGATGATTGTTCCAAGTAGAACAATCCATGAGCAAGCTACTGTAAACAAGATAAATGCGTCAAAAATCTGAGTATTTACAAAGGTAACGATATGAGAGATCAGTATACTACTCTCACCATTAATCGTAAACGGTACTAAAAAAAATATAAAACCAAGCAATGATAACAAAATAAATTTCAGTTTAGTGGCCATTTCGTTGGAACCTCCTATTTTAGTCGAATATCAGCGTAGCATATATACAATTTAATCACAATTATATTCTATTATCATACAAAAACAAACTGTATAAATGTATATAAATCGGTTAATAATGAATACTATTTAATTAGCTACACCGACTCAAAACAAATAACCTAGCCAACAGCTATATAAGCTGACCGACTAGGTTATTTAATGATTCATTCGTTTATTGTTTCATATTGACTGTTTTCAATTGTTTGCCTGTTGAGACTGTTTTGTGTTCCGCATCTTTGAACTGACCGTTTTCAATCTGATAAACATTGTATCCATATTTTTCTTCAAACTGGATCTGATACTCCCCAATATCTTCTCCTACAAAAGACATCCCTACAACTGTGAAATACGGTACGTTTTCCAGTTTTGTTTTATAAGCATGATGCGTATGTCCACTTAGAATACACAATATATTGTTGCCTTGTAATCTTTCTAATACTTGCTTACCTTCTGGCAGACTTGGGATAGAGCTTTGCTGCTCTATTAAGTGGTGATGTGTCACCAACATTACTGGCTTATCCTGTGTACGCTCTAGCGCCTGGTCTAACCATTTTAGTTGGTTATCACAGACGTGTCCATTGGAATTCTCGTAAACGGCACTATCAAACGAAATAACATGAAAGTCTTCAAAAGTTTCGATAAGATTATACGGTTCGTCAGACGGTGATTCGTTTAACCAGCCTTCTCGAAATTGTCTTTTGATGTCGTGATTTCCTAATGTAACAATCACTTTTGTGTCACCGATGACTTCTCTAATCGCTTTTTTCAGGAATCGATAATCTTCTGCCTCTCCATCATCTGTTAAATCTCCACTGATGATTAGAAGATCAATTTCCTGTTTGTTTCGTATTTCTTCCAGACACTCTTTAAGCGGAATAAGGGGACTTCGCATATTCGCCAACATTCCTTTGTATCCTTCACTGCTTTGTTCATAGGTTTTTCTGAAGTGGATATCAGATAGGTGTACTATATTCATTTATACTCATTTTCTTTCCTCAAATTACGTAGCTAGAAATAACTATAAATACCGCCATGATCTCCATCAAGACGGTATTTATTCTAGTCTACGTTTGCACGGCAACTAAAAAACTTCTCTCAAAAAGCCTTTCAGTTGCACACTCTACCTTATGTTTATATACAATCAGACCAGCCTCTACTCTGGCTGATGATTCAAAAAGAATCCTCTCAATGATCCTTCTTGAATCTAGTAACGAACGATCCTCTACTATCTATCATTACTTTTATTGACTGGCTTTTTCGGTGTATTCACGAATGGTATCATACGCTGAATCAGCCGCTTCCTCATACCCTTGGTGTCCCCATATTGCCATAGCTTCCGAGCCTTCTTCATCATCTTTCATGTTCAAGAAGACTGCTTTGATCTCTTCTTTCAGATCTGCGTCCATTTCCGGTTGCACAGCGATTGCATCGTTTGGAATATCTCCTTCAGTTAAATAAAGAACTCTTAAATCCTCAAACAAATCATCTTCCGTAAAGAAAGAGGCAAACACATTTCGAGCGCCTTCAAATACAAAAGCAGCATCGGCTTGTTCGCTTAGTACAGCTGAAAGTTCGCTTGGAATATCACTGACTGGCGTCATGGTCACTTCATTCGTCGGATCGATTCCGGCTTCTCTCATCTCTGCAATTGGATAAATATAACCACTTGCGGAAGTCGGACTTAAGGTAATGATGTTCTTTCCTTTTAGATCTTCTAGAGATTCTATATCACTATCCGTACGAACTAAAATTTCCCCTTTAAACGTGTTCGTTAGCTCTCCTTCTAATGGAAGGCCGGTTTCTTGATCATAATCCCCTAATTGCGACGTCAAAATTGCTTCAGCGCCATCCGTTTCTCTCGCTTGAACATAAGCAGCTGGTGGCATGATGCCAATATCTACTTGCCCTGCATCCATTGCTTCTACAATAGAAGAATAATCTGTCGCTACCGTTACTTCGACATCACGATCTAGTTTTTCGGAAAGATACTCCGCAAATGGTTCCGACTTTGCTTCCATCGTCCCATCGTTATTTGTCGGTACGAATTGAACCATGAGTGTTTCATCCGCTGAGTTTCCACATGCTGACAATACTGCTAATAATGACAAACCAACTAACCCTTGTGCTAATCGCTTGAACGCCATTCTTTTCTCCTCCTGCTTGAACTAGTATCTAGTACTGTTCTATCATAACAATTGTTGATTAATCTGGAAGTGACGCATGTCACATTTACACTATTTTAACATACATTTAACACCTGTAATCTATCTTCGTTCGCATTGTGGTGCATAACCGAATCCTTTATAATAAAAATAAAACCACTTTGAGGAGTTCTCATCTCAATGATTAAACTGAATCTTGATGAACAATTACTGAACTATATTAAAGAACATGACTTGCAGTCCTACATGGACACGGATCTTTTATCGATTGCTGCACTCTATTCGTTCGATAAGGACGAACACTTAATTCAAACGGATAGTCGTTCAGATTATCTTTATTTTCTGGTCGAAGGAACCGTGATGATTTATTCTTATTCCTCTGATACACAAAACATCTGTATCGATTACTCTCATCCAGCTACCTTGCTTGGAGAAGCGTCCTCTCTATGGGAAATGACACCTCAAAGTAATGTAAAAGCGATGACGCCTTGCGTTTGCTTGGCAGTCAGTTTGAAACAGCATCGTCACACTCTTCAAAACGACATCAAATTTCTTCAAAGCATCTGTCAGATATTGAGTTTCCGATTGAATTCTGGGGTTAATCTGGCCAACTCTCTAACCGAGCCAGTAGAAACGCGTCTTGCAAAATTCATTTTAGAACATGAAAAAGACCACACCTTCGCTTATCAATTAACCACTTGTGCAGTTATTTTGAACGTCAGTTATCGCCATCTACTGCGCACCATTACAAGCTTTCGAGAAGCGCAGATTATAGAGAAACACAAAAATCATTATACGATTCTGGATTACAAAGCACTAGAAGAGTTATCGAGTACAGTAAGTCTTTAATGAATTTATAGGAGGAATCGTATGTCTGAATCTATCTTAGCCATTACAGGTCCAACTTCAGGTATTGGTCGAGGCACGGTCAAAGTTCTCGCATCAAAATTTGATCGCATACTTCTGCTTTGTCGGAATCTGGAAAAAGGAGAACGTTTGAAAAAAGAACTAAATGAGGTCAATGCCTCGGTATATGTAGAACTCATTGAATGTGACCTGAGCGACTTAGCTTCTGTCAAAGGGGCTGCGGCAACGATTCGTGATCGTTATACTTATATTGACTGTCTCATCAATAATGCTGGTATGGTTTCTACAAGTAGAAAGAAAAGTGTAGATGGCTACGAATTGATGATGGCCACAAATTATTTAGGTCCTTTCCTACTAACACACGAACTATTACCCTTAGTAGAGAATAGTCTACGAAAACAGATTGTGATTGTCTCATCCGGAGCCTATAAATTTGTTCCAATGAAAGAACCTTTCTTTAATCCTAAACACTTTGATCCGATTACCGGTTATGGTCGCTCTAAACTGGGCACCCTTTATCTGGCACAAGAATTGCACGAAATGTACGCCAAGAAAGGTCTTAAAGTGACTGCGGTTCACCCGGGGATGGTCTCAACAAATATCGGGAAAAACAACGTAGGCCAAAGAGTTGGGGATTTAGTTTTTGGCCTGTTAGCACCTTTTTTCGTAACGATCGAACAAGGCAGCCAATCAGTGATCTCAGCTGTTGAACATCCTGAAATTTATGCCGGTGTCTATTCAGATGAAGGAACGGTCACAGCTGTCAAAAAACACGGAAGCGACTTCTTGATGCGTCGGAAATTCATTGACGCTACACTAAAAGAACTGAGTTTAACAGCTTTATAATTCAATAGCTACGAGCTTTCTGAGCTCTGGTACGACTTCTTCCACAAACCACGGGTTCCTTTTTAGCCATCCATGATTCAGTGGGGAAGGATGAACTAGTGGTAAGTATTCAGGTAAATAGTGTTCAAAGTTTCTGACCGTTTCTGTCAGTGTTTTTTCACGTCGTTTTCCTAAATAATATTTCTGGGCATACGTTCCAATTAGAATAATCGTCTCCAGCTG
This sequence comes from Marinilactibacillus sp. Marseille-P9653, assembly GCF_916618885.1. Classification (NCBI taxonomy): domain Bacteria; kingdom Bacillati; phylum Bacillota; class Bacilli; order Lactobacillales; family Carnobacteriaceae; genus Marinilactibacillus; species Marinilactibacillus sp. Marseille-P9653. The sequence continues at coordinate 221,865 of NZ_CAKAKH010000002.1, forward strand.
TGGCATCTCTTCTAATAGACGGGGATGCCATTTTTCAGCAAATCCTTTGCGCGGCGGCACATCTCCTGACTTTGCCTTGCCTGGATAATAAAAGTCCATTGGTAGATGCGCAATTTTGTCTGTTGTATAAAATTGTTCTCTCGTTATCCCCATCCACTCACGCAGACGGTCTCCACTAGGATCATTCCAGAACAATTGTGTTTCTTCAGCTTTTCGGCCCGGAGCTTGACCCACGATTGCGATTATTGCCTCGGTAGAAGCTTTAAATAAAGGTGGAACCCCTCTATCCGTGAATGCTCTATTCAATGGATCTTCCATAATTTCTTGTTTGATTTCATCAAATATGGTCATTTAACTAGATAGTCTCCTCTCATTTTCTATAGCATAACATAGCTTGATTCCAGAATATAATATCACGTTTAGACTGTTTTTACCTATTTATCCAAAAAGAAAAAAGCCATTCCAATCTCATTCCTGATTCGATTGAATCAAGAGCAGATAAAAATGGCTTTTTTTATGCTGATCTGGGTTTAACCTAGTGAAATACCCGCATGTTGTAGTGCTTTTTCAACGATACTCATCACCGTTTTACTATGGTTCAGTTGTTTTTTTGCAAACTCAGTGTCTCGGTTTTTTATCACTTCGTCAAACACTTTAAATTCTTCATACATTCTATGTGGATGGCTATTGTGGTTAACGAGTTCTGTTTCTTTTTTATTCAGGATTTTCTTGTAAGCATCCACAACATTTGTCGCGCCTTTAACGATAATCGATCCGTCTGTTCCTTGAATCGTAGACTGGATCTCGGATGTAGAATCTTTCGCTCCAATACAAACGACTTTAGTATCTGGATATTCGAGTATGAGTGTGCCCGATGTGTCAATATCTCGTTCAACATTTGCAAAATAATGAACAGCTTCTGGCTCCCCAAATAGTCCAACAACAAAATGGATGTTATAGATATTGATATCCATTAAGGCGCCTCCACCCATTTTAGGATTGAATGCTGGAAGAATGGTTCCTTCTTTGAATGCATCATATCTTGAAGAATACTGAGAATAATTGCACTCTACCAGTTTGATTTTGCCGAGTGTTTTCAATTCTTCTTTAATTTTTTTGTAATTTGTTAAATATTGATTCGTGATGGCTTCTATTAGGACCAGATTTTTACTTGAGGCAAGCATTTCTAGTTCAACCAACTGGTCATAGCTTAATGTAAAAGGTTTTTCACAGATCACGTGTTTGTTTGCTTCTAACGCTTTTTTTGTAAATGAATAATGCAAATGGTTGGGCAGAGCAACATAAATAGTATCAATCGCATCGTTTGATAAACAATTATCGATATCTGTATATACTTGCTCAATTTTATACGTTTCTTTTAACTCTTCCATAACCTTTAAGCTTCTTTCCGTGCCAAAGATTCCTTTGAGCTCAATTTGTGGTAAATCTACGACCATACTCAAAAAGTCTTTCACAATCATCCCTGAACCTAATATCCCTAATTTCATACTGAGCCTCCCACTTTTCTTCTGATCTATTGCTATGATGGACTACTTTAACTGCTCTATACCATCCTCTAGCATTTCCATCTGTAGAATCGTCTCTCTGTCTTTGATGACTTTTTCTTTCCCATTTACAATCGTTTCATAAAGATCTGCGTAAACTTGGCTGTAATCGCCAATTTCTGAAATCACTTTTTCTTCGTGGTAGTGTCCTTGATCATCCATATACGTCAATACACCATAATGTTCGGGCAAGTCTATTCCAAAGTCTGCATGATCTGGCATGTAAAAGACCTTTAGGTGCTCTTCTTGTCTATCTTTTGTCTGTTTAACGAACACACCTTTTTTCCCGTAGACCACAAAGCTTGGTCGTTCTTTTAAACGGAAGTAACTAGATTTTACAGATACTTTCAGCTTGTCATAATAAAGATCCAAATCAAAGTAATCGTTCATTCTGCCTTCGCCTAAAAGTTGACGAACGTCATAGTGGACGTTTTCTGGCTCACCAAAGTAGGATAAAACTTGGTCCAACGTGTGGCATGCATGCCCGTAAAGGTAGCTTTCTTCTTTAGAAAAAGTCGTACGCTCAGGCACTTCTGGTCTGTAGTAGTCATAATGCATCTCCACTTCCAGTATGTCTCCGAGTACGCCACTTTCAATTACTTTTTGAGTTGTCAAAAAGTCGGAATCGTACCGTCTGTTCTGATAGCACTGAATCACTAGTCCTTTTTCTTTTGCCAGTGCAAACAACGTACGAGCTTCCTCAGCCGTTTCAGTGAATGGCTTTTCAACGAGTACATGCTTTCCATTTTCTAAAGCTTCGGTAGCTAATTTGAAATGCGTCGTCACTGGAGTAGAAAGGACCACTAATTGAATCTCAGGATCATCGTAAATATCTTTGATATCGGTTGTATAATGAACGCCTTCAAGTGGTGTCCATTCTTTTTTACCAGAAGGGGAATAGATCGTTTTGATATGAATTCTATCTTTTAATTTTGTAGAAAAAGGTAAATGATATCGGTTCGTACTTTTACCGTTTCCTATATATGCAATCGTTAGCATGTTTTGCCTCCTCTATAATCGTTATCTTCATTATAAAGGATTCAAACTAGATTCGTATGATTCTTTTCTATTCTGGTTTTTTTTGCCATTAAAGCGGCTATTTTCAAAAAAGCGTTGAACATTTTGTTTAGAACTTCTTTGTATGCGGCGCAAGTTTCTTATATAGTATACTTAAGGTAGCCAAATCATTCTGATAAAAAGGTGAACGTATGTTATTAATCGATAAATTGAAACGCCAAGAAGGCTTAACGCCTACTGATAAACAAATTGCAAATTATATTTTAGAACATATCACTTCAATTCCATCTACTGGAATCGAGGTACTCGCTAAACAGACCTATTCCTCTCACTCAGCCATTGTTCGACTGTCCAAAAAGTTAGGTTTTGACGGGTACAAACAATTTCGGCTAGCACTCTCTGAAACAGTCTACAAAGACTTACATCAACTGGGAAAAGTCGATGCAAATTTCCCTTTTGACTCAACGGATACAACAAGTCAAATTTCTCAGAAAATGGCGGACCTTTCGATAGAAGCCATTCGAAGAGCTTCTGAGCAACTAACGCCCAGCAAATTGGATACTGCTGCAGAAATACTGATGAAAGCCGATCGGATTTTTCTGTTTGCACAAGGCGATTCTCAAATCAGAGCCCGTAGCTTTCAAAATAAAATGGTCAAGCTCAACCGTTTTTTAGTGATTGCAGAAGACTATGCCGATCAGGCTTGGAATGCCGCAAATCTTTCCAAGAATGATTGTGCTGTTTTTATTACCTATAGTGCAAAAATTCCTCAGTACGATCAATATATTAAGTACTTTGCAAAAGAAGGTGTTCCAACCATTCTTTTGACAGGCAATCCAACTTCTTCTTTACATAAAATAGTTGATTTATCGATTGTTGCTACTCAAGATGAATATGATTTTCTGAAAGTTGGTACCTTTTCTTCTCAAGTCGCTTTTGAATACATTTTAGATACTGTGTTTTCCGTTCTTTATGCTAAAGACTATCAGAAGAATCTTATGAACTTAAAACAAAAGCAGCGTATTATTGAAAAAGGCGAACTAGCTGATCTTCTGCATCCAGATGTTGAATGATGAAAAGCAAAAAAATAGACTTCGCCAGTTCATCATTAAGGCGAAGTCTATTTTTATTGTTCTACAGTAACACTATTTGTTTCATCTTCTAATACGTCTTGATGGGCTTCTTCATAGGCATCCAGTAGTGCACGTACTTGATCAGTCGTTGTCGTTTCCATCAACTGAACTCTCAAGTCACTGGCACCTTTCATTCCACGAACATAAATCTTAAAGAAACGACGAAGCGGTTTGAATGATCGACCGTCTCCAACTGAATATTGATCGAACAGATCCAAGTGCATTCTTAAAAGTCCCAGTAGTTCAGCACCGCTATGCTCTCTTGGTTCTTTTTCAAAAGCATAAGGATTTGTGAATACACCACGCCCAATCATAACACCGTCGACCCCGTATTTTTCTACAAGCTCTAAGCCAGTTTTACGGTCAGGAATATCTCCATTGATCGTCAGCAATGTATTGGGTGCGATCTCATCACGCAATTCCTTGATTCCCGCAATCATATCCCAGTGTGCATCGTATTTACTCATTTCATTTCTAGTACGTAAGTGAATAGACAAATTAGCGATATCCTGCTTCAATAAATGTGTTAGCCAGTCGCGCCATTCATCCAGTTTTGCGTAACCTAGTCTTGTCTTCACGCTGACCGGTAGCCCACCGGCTTTAGCTGCTTCAATCAATTCAGCCGCAACTTCTGGGCGAAGGATCAACCCGCTTCCTTTCCCTTTTTTAGCTACATTGGGTACAGGGCAACCCATATTGATATCAATGCCTTTGAAACCTTCTTTAGCCATATCAATACTCATCTCGCGGAAATGTTCAGGTTGATCTCCCCAAATATGTGCCACGATCGGCTGCTCATCTTCAGTGAAGGTCAAACGTCCGCGTACGCTATTACGTCCTTCTGGGTGACAATAACTAACTGTATTCGTAAACTCTGTGAAGAAAACATCGGGTCTACCTGCTTCGCTGATAACGTGTCTGAATACAACGTCTGTTACATCTTCCATAGGTGCCAAAACAAAAAATGGTTTCGGCAATTCATTCCAAAAGTTATTTTCCATATTGAATCTTTAATTCCTTCCTTGATCAGGTCCTCGATCCAGTTCCTATGCATCAAATGAGTTATTGGAAACTCATTTAAACTAACTTTATCTATTTTATCTTTTACAGAGATTTTGTCAAATACTCTTTATGTATTTCTTGAAAATAAACATCATAAATTGCTTACTCGATGCTCTCTTTAGAACAAGTGGCCTTGATGGAATCAATTTGTTTTACAAATAAATAGAGCCAAAGACGTTTCCAGTAAATCCTCCGGCTACTTCCGTTGCCAGCAGAGCAGTCACACTCTCCTCTACTTAACTCTGTCACTTATTAAGGAAATGGAGTTCCTTAAAGTGGCAAAAGGGAGTATGATTAAGGTAGAATAACTACTTACACTTTTTGAATAGAAGAAATGAGGCTATAAAATGATTGCAAAAACAGAAGAAGATTATAATGGATTAAAAGAGATTGGAAAAATTTGCGGAGCGATTCGAGATGAACTGATCGAACAAACAAAAGCAGGCATCACAACAAAAGAACTGGACGAAATAGCAGGTAAGCGATTTGAAGAAGCGGGCGCTGTGTCTGCACCAAAAGGCGTCTATGATTTTCCAGGCTTTTCTTGTATCAGTGTTAATGAAGAAGTGGCTCACGGCATTCCTGGAGACCGCGTGATACAAGAAGGCGATTTAGTAAATATTGATGTTTCCGGATCGAAAAACGGCTATTTTGCGGATACTGGTTTATCTTTCGTAGTCGGAAAGGGCTCTGAATTATCCACTAAAGTCTGTGAAGTGGCAAAAGCTGCTTTTGAAGCTGGTCTTAAAAAAGCGATGCCTGGATCTACGACAAGTGATCTTGGAGAAGCCGTATATAAAACCGCTAAGCAAAACGATTTGACGGTTATTATGAATCTAACTGGTCATGGAGTGGGACGTTCCATCCATGAATCACCAAAACATATCTTCAACTATAAAAACAAATGGGATAATGTAAAGTTAAAAGAAGGCATGGTTATTGCTTTTGAACCCTTTATCTCCTCTTTTGAAGAAGAAATTTATCAAAAAGATGATGACTGGACTTTGGCCGTTGAACAAAGTAAAGTTGCTCAAATTGAGCATACCATCATCGTGTCTAAAGACGGTCCTGTCATTGTAACCTTGTAATAAAAAGTGGTCAAAAAGCATCCGATTCTAGAATCGGATGCTTTTTTAATTGTATTGACTTTCTACCTGCTCGATTAATTTTTTCTTCAAATCAAGACTCGCGAATGAATGCTCAACACTGTTTAAGGTAATTTTTTTCATTTCCTGATGGGTCAGTTGACAATGTTTTACACATAGCATAAATTCGTCCGTCAAGGTTGTATTAGATACGGTTCGGTTATCCGTATTGATACTAACGGGGATACCTTGGTCAAGAAAGAACCTGAGCGGATAGTCAGCCCAGCTTTTTACGGCTCGTGTTTGAACATTACTCGTAGGACACATTTCGAGTAAGACATTTCTGTCTCTAACTTCTTTTAACACTTCGAGATCGTTTTGGATAGCTACACCATGGCCGATTCTGGTCGCTCCTAAGTGCATGGCTGTTAATACATTTCGGGCACATCCACATTCTCCAGAATGCATGGTGATCTGAAAGTGGTTTTCGCCTGCATATCCGATTGATTTCTCAACATACTCATTTGGATACTGTGCTTCATCTCCTGCGATATCCACCCCTACAACGTGCGCAGCTTTCAGTTCATATACGGCTTCAAAGAGCTGCGTGTTCTCTTCTTCTGAATCTTTTCGGAGTCCGCATATAAGAATATTGACATGAATCGGAAAGTCTTCTTGTGCTTTGGCTACACCTTCACTGACTGCTGTGATGGCTTGTTTTGGTGTCATTTTTTTTGCTAGATGAAGTAGTGGCGCAAAACGGATTTCCAAGTATCGTACATTTTCTTTATGGGCTTCTTCGATGACCGCATAAACGGCTCTCTTCAAGTTTTCTTCAGTCTGTAAGACGGATAAAATCACATCAAAGCAAGAAAGATAGTCTTTTAAATCTTCGCAATCTTCTGGCGCCCTAACATTGTCCATGATTTTTTCGTCCATCCCTTGTTCAAGAGCCATTTCTTTTAACAGATTGATTGGAACAGATCCATCTAAATGGCAATGCAGTTCGACTTTAGGAAGTTTATGTATCAGCGTTCTATTCATCTTTTTCCTCCTAGTAATCTAGCCAGCGAGTTCGCTGTCCTCATGATATTTTTAAAGATTATCATAACAGATTCATGGGCCGATTAACAGATGTTTTTAGTATAATCTACTTTTAGAGTTCGTTTCTTCTAACTTATTCTCAAAATTCATCCTTTTTAAAATGATATTTCACTAAAAAAACGAATAAACAAAGAGACTACTTCTAAAATCGAAGTAGTCTACTGAAGATCAATCGTTTAGGCGTTCTCAATCAAGTCTGAAACTCTTAATACAGGGGCTTTTGCACTGAAATCTGCTACATTGCCAAATAATTTCTGTAGTAGAGGGCTTTGGTTGTGGATTTCGATTGCTGCATCATCTGCCCAAACTTCTACCATGATGAATAGATTTCTTTCTTCTAGTGATTCATAAAGGTGGTATTCTAAACACCCTTCTTCTTTTCTAGTTTCTGCAATTAACGCTTTTGTATCTTCTATAAATACTTCGCGCTTATCTTCTTTAATAAAAAATTGCGCATTAATGACTTTCATCTGATGATCTTCCTCTCTTATTTAAAAGTAGTAAATTCTTTTACATTTAATCGGATAGAATTATAACCAGTTTCTACTGCTTTTCCAACAGATAAGATCATAACAGGTACATAACGGTCTTTGCTTAAGACAAATGCTTCTGCTAACTGATCGGCTTCAAATCCACCAATTGGGTTTGTATCGTACCCATAAGAACGTGCAACCAGCATAAATTGCATAGCAGCTAGACTTGAATCGATTTTTACAACATCGTTCATTTCTGCTTTAGTCAAATTTTTGTAATAAGGGATGATGGCAGAAATTTGCTCATCTCTGACTTCTTGAGACATTTTGCCTTCGGCTACTGCTTGATCGTAAATTTCTTCTCCGTACTCATAACATTCCATATCACCAAAGATAAGCACCATTGCTGAAGATGTATCATTTTGTCTAGTATTAAAACGGATTAATGGTTTTAATTTCGCTTTTTCTTCATCGCTCTCAACCACTACAAAACGCCAAGGCTGCATATTAACAGATGAGGGAGCAATCGTTGCTTTCTGAAGCATTTCAAGCATTTCTTCGTGAGGAATCTTCACATTCTCATCGTAAACTCGGATGGATTTTCTGTTATAAGTGATATCTGAAAAATCATTATTCTTTGTCATTCTTAATCCTCTTCTTGTTTAATTATTTTTTGAAGCAACGTTGCTAACTGTTCTTCTTCTTCCGGAGTCAGTGAATGGCATGAAGCATTTTGCGAAGCATCAAATTGTTTTTCGCAATTCATCAGTTCCTTTTTCGCCTTTTCAGTGATCTCTACGAAGACTTCGCGGTTATTGTCTTTGTTTCTTTCACGAATCACGTATCCTTTTTCTTCTAGAATCTTTAAATGTCTCGTAACAGCGGCACTGTCTATACACAGTTCAGACTGTATTTTTTTCTGCGAGCATTTTCCAGTTTCTTTAAGAAACGCCATTAATTCGTACCTAGTCAGACTAAATCCAACTTTTTTCTCAAATCTGGACACCATCACCTGATTTGCGATTTTGATCTGATAATAGAGCTTGCTACATCCTTTAAGATCCATTTCCATCCTCCTTCTGAATAGTTGACTCATCAATCATTGATTAGTCAACTATAAACGAAAACAATTTATTTGTAAACCTACTATACAAAAATAAGTAAATATTTTTCATTAGTGTTATCCGTTTAATGTTGAAGAGGCTATATTTTTTTAAAGTATCTGCATATTTATTGCTCAGAAACGATTTATTTAGCGCTTATCTTTGATATACTATTTTTAATCAAATAAATTCAATTTTTTATTCACTACATTAAACTGATTTTCAACCACTAACTATAGGAGATTTGCGTGTGCATAAGTTTAAAAGAATTGCATTGATGGTTCTATCCATGACACTTGTATCGTTATCCGCTTCAATGACTATAAAAGCAGCCATCGGACTTTCTCCATGGGATGCTATCGCTCAGTCTCTATCTCATATTTCAATGATTAAAGTTGGGACCATCGGAATGATACTGAATATTTCATGTGTTTTCGGACAATTAGTTCTTTTGAGAAAAGAATTCCCAATCAGACAGCTACTTCAGATTCCTGCCAGCGTCCTTATTGGTGTATTGGTTAATTATTTTTACTACACTCTTTTTGATACATTGGTTTTACCAAATTATTTTATGGCTTCCATTCTTTTCTTTTTAGGTACGCTTTTAGCTGCTTTTGCCGTGAGTATGGTGATGGTCGTAAATGTCGTGACCTTTCCTTTAGAAGCTTTTTGTATGGCTTTTGCCGTGAAAATAGGAACCCGTTTTTCGATTATTCGACAGTCAGTTGATATTCTTGCCGTTATCTTGACACTGACCCTCACGTTTACATTAGATATCCCTTTGACAGTTAGGGAAGGAACCATTATTGGTATGCTGATTTTTGCACCTTTGTTAGGCATCATTATCAAAAGACTTCAGCCGCTGATTGACCGTCCTGAAAGCAAAGCCACCACGCTATGATATACTTGATAGGTAGTAAAGACTATCAAATTGTATTAAAAAACACTAGTCAACTAATATTCAAAGCTATTTATTTCCGAGGATAAACTAAAAAAGCTGGTGCAAGACAATTAATTGTCCTGAACCAGCTTTTTTATTATAACTTAACTTCTTAATCCGCGACCTTTTTCAATGAGATACCAGCAAATTGCATATAATACAACGACAAACGCAACCAGAACCCCCATAGATAACATGATCGGTACATCGATGACGCCAAGGAAACCATAGCGGAATCCTGAAATCATATAAACGATTGGATTCACTTTAGATACGCCTTGCCAGAATGGTGGCAACATAGAGATTGAATAGAATACCCCACCAAGGTAAGTCAATGGTTGTAAAACAAATGTTGGTACAATTGAAACATCATCGAACGATTGAGCAAAAATCCCGTTCAATAATCCTGCCAGTGAAAATAGCGTAGAGGTCATGAACAATGTAATGATGACAATAGCCCAAGAATACACTTGAAGTGGCACAAAGAATAGAGAAATAACGGTAACGAGTATCCCTACTAAAATACTCCTTCCAAGTCCACCAATTAAGAATCCCCACACGATTACATGGGTTGGTACAGGTGCAATCAAGATTTCTTCAATATTCTTTTGAAATTTCTGCGAAAAGAAAGAAGACGATACATTGGAATAAGAACTGGTGATGATGGACATCATGATTAGACCAGGAACGATGAATTCCATATAAGAGAATCCTTCCATCTCTCCGATGCGATCTCCAATCAGATTTCCAAAAATAACAAAGTATAAGGACGTCGTAATAACAGGTGGTACTAAAGTCTGTACCCAGATACGCAGATACCGATTTGTTTCTTTGACTGCCAGACTTTTTAAGGCTGTAAAATAAAGATTAAACATTGGTTTCCTCCACTTGAAGTTTTTCTTCCGTAACTTTCAGGAATAGTTCTTCTAGGCGGTTAGACTTATTGCGCATAGACAATACTTTGATTCCTTGTCTGCTGAGTTGTTCAAATAAGTCATTCACACCTTGATTTCGTTCAACTTCTACTGTTAACGTTGATTCGTCCACAAGCTGGCTTTGGTATCCAGTGATTTCCGGTTTCTTATCAGAAGGGTCTAGGTCAAAGATAAACGTTTCAAACTGAAGTTTCGAAAGCAATGACTTCATGCTAGTATTTTCTATCAGTTCACCGGTTTGAATGATTCCGATGTTTCGGCAAAGCATCTCTGCTTCTTCTAGATAATGCGTTGTCAAGATGATGGTCGTACCGTTTTCGTTTAACTCTCTCAAGAATGTCCACATTTCGCGTCGCAATTCGATATCTACGCCTGCAGTCGGTTCATCCAAAATCAATAAACGCGGTTCGTGCATCAAAGCACGTGCAATCATCAGTCGACGCTTCATCCCACCTGAAAGCATACGGGCACGAACATCGCGTTTTTCCCATAAATCAGATTGCTTCAAGTATTTTTCACTTCGTTTTAATGCTTCTTTACGAGAAACACCATAATAACCAGCCTGATTAACAACAATTTGCTGAACCGTTTCAAAGGGATTAAAGTTGAATTCTTGAGGAACAAGTCCAATTTGTTGCTTGGCGCGAACAAGGTCTGTGTCAATATCATAGCCAAAGACATTTACTTTACCAGAGGTTTTATTGACTAGTGATGTAATAATCCCAATCGTCGTTGATTTACCGGCACCGTTTGGACCTAGCAAAGCATAGAAGTCGCCTTCTTCTACTGTCAGATCGATTCCACGTAAGGCTTCAACACCTGTACCATAGACTTTTTTCAAGTCTTTTATTTCTAGTGCGTATGTCATTTACTCATGATCTCCTTATAGATGTGATTTCTTTATTTTATCATGTTTCACTTACAATAAATAAAAAAAAGGTGTTTTCTCATTTTTAGTAAGTAAATTTCACTACTACTTGTTTACTATCCTCGTCAGTTTTGCTCTGATCAGTCACTCGCATGTCGATGATTCCCCAGAAGTCGGTGCATGACTTGCTTTAGTCCATAGAACAGCGGGATCACACTTAACATCAATGGAACGTATACCAGTGCCAGATGCCATTGGAATAAGCTGACTAGTGAGAAAATTTGTCCGAAGAAAAGGAAGAGAATCAAGAAGATTCCGGAAAGAACACCAATCATGAGTAAGATCTTCCAGTTGCTGGGCTTGGAAATATGGTAAAGTACAACAAAGCAGACGATACCGGTCATCCAGACAGTAATCGTTGAGGTTTCTTCATAGCTCCAGTTCAATCGAGTACCGAAAAATAGAATTGTTAACGCGAATAACACAACGCTTAACCCACTAGCTAGAGCCGGCTCTAGAATATTCTGGAAAAAACGACCTTTAATCGGTGAAACGTTCGGTCTCAACGCTAAAAAGAATGACGGAATTCCTACAGTCAACGTACTGATTGGACTAAGTTGAATCGGTTGAAATGGGTAAGGTGAACTAATAAAAATGAACAGGGCTGCCAACAAGATAGAATAAACGGTTTTGGTTAAATATAAAGAAGCCACACGCTGGATATTGTTTACGACTTTACGCCCTTCTAAAACGACACCCACCATGGAATCAAAATTAGAATCAAGTAAAACAAAATCGGCTATCCCTTTTGTTGCATCACTTCCGTTTGCCATAACGATACTACAATCCGCTTTTTTGAGCGCGAGAATATCATTGACTCCGTCGCCTGTCATCCCAACGGTTCGTCCGTTCGCCTGAAGGGCTTCTACTAATGCACGTTTTTGTTCCGGACTAACGCGTCCAAATATGCGGTTCTCCTGCACTAATAACTGATAATCAGCGGTATCTTCTACCTTACTCATATCGATTAGCTGATCACTACCTTTCACCCCTGCTCGTTTTGCAATCTGGGCCACGGTTTGTGGATGATCTCCTGAAATGATGCAGATTTCAACGTCTTGTTCTCTGAAATACTGTAAGGTTTGTGGTGCATTCTCACGGATCTCATCTTCCAAAAATAAGATCCCTTCAAGTCTAAGCCCACTCGGTAAGGATTGATCAATCAGCGGCGCTTCACTTGAAGCAATCGCTAATACGCGCAGTCCTTGTGTTGTTGCTAGATGCATACTTTCTGTCAGTTCAGGTGTAAAGGTATCAAATAAGTATTCTGGTGCGCCCATGACAACCGTGCCTTTTTGGTCATACTCTACGGCACTCCATTTACGAACAGAAGAAAAGGGAATCGTTTTTGTAATAGGATAGGATTCGTCCACTTCCGGGAATGATTCCATCAAAGCAAGCCCTGTTGCGTTGTCTTCTTTCAAGTCATGAGCAAACCGACCCACCAGTTCTTTGAACGCTTTTTCAGTTCGTCCACCAGTCACGTTGGTTTGAATGACTTTTAACTCTCCACTCGTCAACGTGCCCGTTTTATCTAGACACAAAATATCTACTCGAGCCAAAGTTTCAATTGACCCCATTGTCTTCACTAAGACCTTTTTTCGAGATAAGCGAATCACACCGACCGCTAGAGCGACTGTGGTCAGCAAGATCAGTCCTTCGGGAATCATGCCGATCATTGCTGCAGTCGATCCCAGAATCGCTTGATTCACAGACATATCACTAAGTAGACTGGACATAAACAGCGCCGTACCTATTGGGATAATGCCAAAAGTCAAAATTCGAATCACTTTTTTCATCGTCTGGAGTAATTCGCTGTAGATACTTTTTTCACCTTTTGCTTCTAATGTTAGTTTAGAACTATAGCTTTCTCTTCCGACTTTTGTCGCTTCCACCAAGGCTTGTCCACTGACCACAAAACTGCCTGAATAAACCGTATCTCCAGTCTGTTTCAATATTGGATCAGCTTCTCCTGTTAATTGAGACTCATCGCACTCGATACCGCTTGTTTGAATCACCATTCCATCGACAACAATCTGTTGGCCACGTTTGATGACAATTAAATCATTTTTCACGATTTCTTCTTGTAAGATCTCTTCTTGCTGACCATTTCTAATAACGGTCGCTTTGGCTTGGTTTAGCAGGGTCAGTTCATCGGTGTTTTTCTTTGCGCGTAATTCTTGAAAAACTCCCACTGCAGTATTGACGAGGATGACGCCAAGAAAGAGCAAGTTCTTGTAGCTACCGGTATAAATAACGAATCCGGCGATAATAATATTAATGAGGTTAAATAGTGTTAGGCTATTTTCCAAGAAGATTTGTTTGAAACTTCGTGTCATAGGTGGTAAGGCTTCATTGCTTTCTCCGCGTACTTTTCGTGTTTCTACTTCTGCATAACTCAATCCTACATATTCTACTTTTTCAGCCATTCCATCTTCTCCTTATGTACACCAAACTAGTAAACACCGTTCCTTTTATAGCATACGCGATTCTTTTTTATTTAACCTCAGACCAAAGTCCTAGTTCAACTTTTCTTTAAATCACTTTAAGTATACCTATCATACCGATTCTGCTACTGGCTTGTACAAAAAAACGACCCTTTGATGGTTAAAAGGATCGCTGTCTTGATTAATTATTAATTTTTTTGCCACTGTTATTTTTGGTAAACTATTTCCCAAAAAATATATTCCATCTCACCACTAAGGACAAAAGATTTCAACATTTGTGATGGTCAAATCATTAAAGAACGTTTCATGAATGACTAGTTCTTTCAGTGCTAAACTGTTTTATGGATAAGGAACTTTTAAATTTTAAAAGTTTTACTTAAAGTGTTGAAACGTCTATATCTAAATGCTTTGCAACACCTTTTGCTAATTCAGGTGTAACTTGCTCAAACAACTTCAGCTGACGTTCAACGATCTGCTGATCTCGTACGCCACTTAAATGGTCTGCAAAGTTTTTATACAAACGGCTACGTTCTTCCTCATCTAATACATCCATAATCAGTTGTCTTGGTTGTGAATAATGATCATCATTATCGTAAGGAACACTATTCGCTTCTCCTGAAACTTTAAAAGGCTTCATGTTATCTTCTCTAGATTCTTTTATATTGTCGTAACTATTTGGCTCATAGTTCACTGCACTTCCACCATTTGTATAGGCCATATTTCCTCCACGCTGGTGGTTTTTAACCTCTTCTTTTGGCGCGTTAATCGGTAGTTGGTTATGATTTGCACCTATACGGTAACGGTGCGCATCCGAGTACGCAAACAGTCTTCCTTGAAGCATTTTATCTGGAGAAGCTTCGACTCCCGGTACAAAGTTTCCTGGTGAGAATGCTGACTGCTCTACTTCCGCAAAATAATTTTCTGGATTACGGTCCAATACCATTTTACCTACTTCAATCAACGGATAATCTTTATGAGACCAGACTTTGGTAATATCGAACGGATCATAAGCATATTGAGCAGCTTCTTCTTCAGGCATGATTTGTACTTTTAATGTCCAAGAAGGATAATCTCCTTCAGCAATCGCATTAAATAAGTCTTCCGTATGGTAATCCGGATGCTCTCCGGCAATTTTTCCGGCAACTTCAGGGTCCATGTTTTTAACCCCTTGGTCTGATCTAAAGTGATATTTCACCCAGAAAGATTCTCCTTCAGCGTTTACCCACTTAAAGGTATGACTACCGTATCAATGCATATGGCGCAAGGTAGCAGGAATACCGCGGTCAGTGTGCAGTATGGTGATTTGATGTAGCGATTCTGGTGATAATGACCAAAAGTCCCAGACCATATTTGCATCTTTTAAGTTTGTTTGTGGATTTCGTTTTTGCGTATGGATAAAATCAGGGAACTTTATTGCGTCTCGAATAAAGAATATCGGTGTATTGTTTCCTACGATATCGTAGTTTCCTTCGTCCGTATAAAACTTAACGGCAAAACCACGTGGGTCACGTACTGTATCTGATGATCCTAATTCCCCAGCCACTGTAGAAAAACGAATAAACATTGGTGTCTCTTTGCCTTTTTCAGCAAGAAAATCAGCTTTAGTATATTGGGCAATATCTGGGTTTGTCACGGTAAATCGACCATGCGCTCCCGCACCTTTAGCATGTACGACACGCTCAGGAACACGTTCACGATTGAAGTGAGCTAATTTTTCCAATAAGTGAATATCTTGAATTAAAACAGGTCCATTGTTACCAGCTGTTATTGAGTTTTGATTATCTCCAACCGGAGCACCAGTAGAAGTTGTTAATTTATTGTTGCGTTCTATCACTATGTATCTCTCCCTACTTTTTACTAACTTTTATATTATAAGAGATATAATCTAGGAAATGCAACCGTAGATTTAAAAGTTACTTTGATTTTCTATTTGTATTGAATTGACTACAAACATATGTTAACTTAAAGTTATATACTTTTGTTTTAAAATAAATTTAAGGAGATTGGTATATATGAAAAAATCAAATTCCGCTTTACTTGCACTTATCTTTACAGCACTTGCTTCGATGATGCTGATTGCACTTTTAAAAGATATCTTACCTACTTATGCAGATCATGGTCGTTCAATGGTTGTTGGTACACTAGCATACATCACTATGGGTGGTATAGTCATTCTTTCTTCATTCAAAAACGAACAATTAGGAGAAGCTGGCCTTATTACTACTCTAGGTTTTGTATTAACTCATATCCTTATTGAAGCTCGTTTATTCTCTTCTATAGGAGTATCTGGTGTAACTAATCCATTCGGATACGCTGCTATCGGTGCTTTCTTACTAGCTGGTGCAGCTTATGTCGTCAGCAAAGTACGTTTCCTGTCACAGCTCACTTTATATGTAAACGGCTTGATGGTGGGTGGAACGACTTTGGTTTATTATCACGTTGCTTCATTAGCACCTATTAGAGGTTCTATTTTGTTCTTTGTACCTTTTACATTGTTTTGTTTATGGACCGTTACACAGTACGGTCTGCAAGTATCTCGAGCATTTAAAACAAGACTACAAACGGCTTAATCCTAGCTATTAGAAATGCCCCTCTCCGACTACCGGAGAGGGGCATTTGCTATTTTCAGAAGTATATATTCAACCTGACTTATATGTTAAATCACCAATCTTTTTTCAACCATGTTTCTTTTCTATATGCCATTTCCCAAAAAGCATATTCCATCTCACTGCTGAGGACAAAAGCTTCCATCATCTGGGCTTGTTCGGCAGTTGGTGCAATCGGTGTATCACAGACTTCTTCGTCTGTGATACCGAGTTCAGAGAAGAACGTTTCTCGAATCGCAATCTCTCCTAAAACCAGATTCTCCGCATTTTCCACAAGTAAAGCTTTTAATGCTGGAGGCATTGTTTTCTCAGCAATCAGTGCGTAGAGTTCGCTGAAATGCTTCAAGTAATAATGATCTTGAATTAGATAATAACGAAAGATCTCTGAATCCAGGTTCCCGCTTGTAATTCTGTGATGAAAGGATGGTTAAAACTCCCTTCCCATGAGGCAGAAGCGGCTTTTTTGGCATTGAGTGTAAAAGACATAAGAAACCTCCAGTGATGTACTATTTAGACTACTCGCTTCTATTAGGACTCTGTGATTTCTACTACCGCTTTTTTAAGTCGTTGTGTTTTCTGAGCGACGTCTTCGGCCAGCATCAGTTCTGTGACAACAGAGACCCCGGCAATACCTGTGTGACGCAGTGAATCAATATTATTTTCCTTGAGTCCACCAATCGCTACGATCGGAATGTTGACGGATGAAACGATTGTTTTTAGTGTCTCAATAGATGTACGTTCTGGATTTTTCTTTGTCTTAGTTGGATAGATTGCACCAACCCCTAAGTAATCTGCGCCAGCTTTTTCTGCTTCTTTTGCACGTTCAACATCTTTTGCAGAAACACCTAGTATTCTGTCTTTCCCAATCAGTCTGCGAACGACTTCTACTGGCAATTCGTCGTCACCAATGTGAACGCCCGCAGCATCAACCGCTAGGCAGACATCGACTCGGTCGTTGATGATCAAGGGTACTGCAAATTGATCTGTTAGGTCTTTCACTTTTTGAGCCAGTCTATAAAAATCGTTTGTTGTTGCTTCCTTTTCACGCAGCTGTACAAGTGTTACGCCATTTTCACAGGCGGTTTTGATTACAGTTAAAAAGGATGCTTCGTCAAAATCGTATCTTCCAGTTACAAGGTAAAGGGTTAGTTCTTTCATGTTTCCCATCCTTTCACGAATTCATGCCAGTCTTCTTCCATCAATAGCGATAGATGGTTTAATGTTTGAAAGCGGAAATCGGCTAGTCCTTTGCTTTTTGTTTTGGCTTTTTCACCACAAAGATTGAAGTAGTTGACTGCGCCGACTGCGGCATCGAATGGATCCTGACCGTCTCCTAAAAGTGCCGCGATCAGTGCTCCAACAATATCACCGGTTCCTGTAAATCGATCGAGTTCTTCGACACCATTAGAAAGCATCACAGTGCGGTCATGCGATACGACGATATCTTTTGGTCCGGTCGCTAAGAAAGTCGTATAGGGATAGTATTGACTCATCCCTTTCAAGGCATCGGCCAATTCATTCATGCTTTCTTCTCCCTGATCCAGTTCGTTACCGTCAACCCCTCGTCCGTGGCTCGTTAGTTCGCAGAAGTTTCTGAGTTCTGAAGTGTTTCCTTTTACGATAGTTGGATGATTCTCAACTAGCGCAAGGCTCACTTGATTACGGATATCACTAACGCCGTAACCAACTAGATCAACAACTGTCGGCTTCTTCGTTTCATTCGCATAGCGGCTTGCTTCCAGCAGACTAATCTGACGTTTTTCTGAAAGATGACCAAGGTTTAAAAGCAAAGCATCCGTTTGAGTGAAAAGCTGTTTAAACTCTCTCGGGTCATCTGCCATGATTGGTTTAGCGCCTACGTAAAGCAGAGCATTCGCCATCGATTCACAAGTAATTTCATTGGTAATACATTGTACTAATGGAGATTGTTTTAATGGAAACTGATTCGAAAGGTCATGATTTAACGCCATGAAGCGAACCTCCCATAAACAATTTCTGAGTGCGTTTGAAAGTAGACGTTTCTTTTAATTTGACCAGTACTAAGAATGCCATCACAGAACCAATCAAAGTCGCCCCAACAAATCTTGGCGTGTAAATAAACCAGTACAAACTCTGTTGGCTACCGGTAAACCAAACCATCACGGGATAAGAAAGTAGTGAACCAATGATGCCTGTTCCGACAATCTCTCCTGCCATCGACCAGTACATATTTCGGCCGAATTTATAAAATAGTCCCGCTAAGAAAGCCCCAAACACGGCACCCGTTAAAGCAAGTGGAGGAATGCCTAAAAGTAACATACGGATCAGGCCGCAAATCAGCGCCATCAGCGTTCCATAGAGCGGCCCGAGTAAAACACCCGCGATAATATTCATAACGCTAGACATAGGCGCCATTCCTTCGATTCGCATCAATGGTGATAACACCACGTCCAACGCAATCATCAATGCTAGTAAGGTCAATCTGTGGATTCGATTTTTTTCCACGTAAAAAAACTCCTTTCTGCGAAAAGCAAAAGGAGTGCGGTCTGAGACAGACAAAGTCATACAATCCAAAAACGATTGCATAAAATCAGTCTACAACTACATTTCCCTGCGCCAGTCCTAACTGTATCAGGTTCAATGGGTATAATCTCAGCTAAATAGCACCCCAAATGTTCTTTTCAATTGATTAGAGTATAGCACACTTTTTTTGATGGGACTACAAGGAATTAATTTTTTGAAATTAACTCTAAACATTTAAAATTTTCCATTTTTATATTTCTAAAAGTTGTTTAGTTATTAGTGAAAAATGAATTCGTTTTAGATACCACGAATTTTATTGACTTATACATGTTAGAATTGCTATCTTATGGTTATAGATACTTAAATTTTCACTCAATACGTAGAATCAAGTAGCTTAACAACTTTGTTTACCATCAATTTCGGAGAGGGTGTATAAGATGAATAAAAAAATGGTGTACGTTAATTTTGTAGAAAAAGTGCAATCGAATTCTGACTACTACAAATGGGGAAAACCATCTCCAGTAGGAGAAATAGAAAAATTATTGGCTTACTTCGGTCTTGACTTCGAACTAAGTCATTTTATTAATGAAATGCATCTTAACAACCTACGGAAGTTGGAATATTTTATTGACAATAATGCCAGTGACGAACAACTAGCATATATTAGTCAAATAACAACGAAGGGTACGAAGATACCAGAGCCTTCAATAGAAAGCCAATCAAGCGAGAAAGTATTTATATCGATGCCTATGAACAAAACTTTATATAATGATGTTGAAGATATTCGCAATTCCATAAACGAGGCTGTAAAAAACACTAACAACATTCCTTATTTTTTAGATAAAGATCCTCACAATGATAATATTAGTATAAAAATGTTACAAGAGATTCGAGATTGTAAATTTCTTGTCGCAGAGTTTTCTTATCAGAATAATGGTGTTTATTATGAAGCTGGATACGCGAAAGCATTAGGAAAAACTGTGATATTCACATGTAGTCGTAAACATTTCGAAAATATACATTTTGATATCAAGCAAACTCAGTTCGTCATTTGGGAAAACTATGACTCATTGAAAGAGAATTTAAAAAAACAGATAATTGAATCCAATTTATCCTAATATAATAAGTTGTTAAACTACTAAAGAATTCTCTTCAGACTTACAGACTAGGAGTACTATTTGAATGTAACCTCTTACTTTTTTTGATTTTAAGATGTATATCTTGCAATAAATTTATACTTGTCAATATTGCTTCTCCCTTGTTTAGATTTTTTACTTGCTTCAAATTATTTGTACTTAAATGATTTTGAAGAGATCTTAATTCTTCCATATGAGTCAATCTGTGTACCAAAAATGTCCCAACTTGACCCAAAAGAATAGCTGAAACATCTTGAGGATTTTGTGTAGTTAGGAAGAGGAAAATTCCTTTTTTACGACCTTCTCTTGCAATTGTTGTTAACCCTGTATAGTAGTCACTTTCTCTCCCCAGTATCTTTGTATATCTATGAACTTCATCAATAAACATTACAAATGGCTCAATTACTTTCCTATCTTTATTGATTATATAGTTACTTGCCAGATCTATAATCATACCTCCAATGCCATCATTCGTTCCAATCTGGGAAGTATCAATGTATATACTTTGATTAGGGGTTGTAATGAATTGATCTAATTTGTCCATTAATTCATTCAGATCTTCTTCGTTATTAAAAAAATTTCTAAAACTAGTATTTTCTAGTTTATTTTGAACTTTTTGAACAAGCCATTGTTGAGAATTAAATTGAAAAATATTTTTAACGTATACTTCTTTGTTACTCACTTGGTTGGTTTCCGACGCTATTTGCTGAGGTAAATCGTCTATTATAAAATCTTTATCTGCTGGCAGTAAACTAGCCATATCCGAAGCAACATCTGAGACAGATTTATTGACTTTTTCGTAAATACCG
Organism: Marinilactibacillus sp. Marseille-P9653; assembly: GCF_916618885.1. Lineage (NCBI taxonomy): Bacteria > Bacillati > Bacillota > Bacilli > Lactobacillales > Carnobacteriaceae > Marinilactibacillus > Marinilactibacillus sp. Marseille-P9653. The sequence goes on from NZ_CAKAKH010000002.1 coordinate 242,710, forward strand.
GATGACATATTTTTTTTCTGATACCTTAAGCTTCTTATAGCATCTGACAATACTGCCGGTTGCGTAGCATCATTCGTCTCAAATAATAAACACCACTGTTGCATAGATAAGTCACCTACTGAAATTGCAGTATCTGTTCCCAATTTCAATTTAATAACCTCATGGTCATTGAAGGACTCGCTATACTCTCCCGTAGGATCTACAATCATTACTTTTTTTTGATCTAATAATAATTTATCTATAATGGATAAGGCAGAAGTTGATTTCCCACTATTTGTAGTTCCAACTGTCAGCAAATGTCTATCAAATAGTGTACTCGGGTATAAATTAACTTCATGATTTTCTAAGTTAGAGAAAGTTGCAAAAGATGATAATACTTTTTCATTTAACTCTTTTTGAAGCTCTAAAGAGTTTAAATATTGTTTAATTGTCTTTTTATTTGCAATATAAACTTTGTCAGTTATCCCTACTGTTTTAAATCCTGGCAATTTAAATCTGTCTTCTCCTTGTTCCATGAGTCCAACTACATCAATCCCTATCTCTGGATAAACTTTTTCATTTATCCCATTGTTCATTGAATTATGTACACTGTCAGAATTCGAAACTCTTGATTGATAGATTTCACCTATGAATAAACCTTGCGGTGAATCTACTAGTACAAGAAAATTGATTGTATTTGGAACTAAGGTTTCTAGTTTAGTCTTTCTATACTCTAGCCAAGATAAATTTTCAACTTGAATAATACTACTATCCCTATAAACTTGAGATACCATTCCCATATAAAAGTGACTTTTATCAAACTCTGTGTAAAAGTTATCAATTATCATTGATTTACCCTCCTTTCTACTTCAGATATTCATCCAATTTATCGTTCAAACTCGCCTTTAAAAATGCAATACGAAAATGCTCTCTTCTTAATCCATCTAGATCCTTCCAATTCTGGTGATTTTGTTGAATATCGTAGTCACTAACCAAAACTGTTAAGCCTGTGTTATGCTTGAGTGCTTGGATAACCATTTTAGCAATATGATTATCAGCAAAGCTGAACCCTGTAGTTACAAGTAAAGTATTAGGTCTTCTAAGTAATTCTTGAAATTTGGAGAACAATTCAAAATATGGATTTTCGTAACTTTGCATGTATTTATTAGAACTAGGAAATATCATTATAGGAGTTTTAACCTCTAACTTATCTTTTCTATTTATTCTTGTTTCATATTCGGAGTATTCCCAAGTAAGAGACCCATGAATTTTTAACAAATTTATAATATTTTTTTTATATTCTAACTCGTTTGTTTTCTTATGTGGTATACTTTTCACCAAATTCCACTCAAATATGTCACTATCGAAGTAAGGGTTATATGAAAAAGTGAACCCGTCAATTACTGTAAATCCCAAATACTCAGATGCCTCTTCAAACAGCGTATCATAATTGGTAGTAACAACTGTAAGTTTATTAGAATCTTTTACCCTTTTAGATAGGACTTTTAGCAATGCAGCATGTCTCATCTTTTCATTATCATATCCATAGTTAGTGTTTTCAATTATGCAGTCAAAAATCTTGTTTTTGGAGCTAATTAATTTATCTTCATCTTTTTTATCAACAAATTGCTCAAACGTCAACAAATTAGACAGAAATTCTTCTAAGTCAAACTTGTTATTGAATTGCCCACATTCTTCACAAAAAACAGCTTCCTTGTAGTTACTCATAAAAGCTAATTCTTGTAGCGAAAAAAGATCATCTTCCACATTTAGTTTTCCAGCAATATCTTCTGCAATCATTGCTACAGTTTTCCCGAAATCAGAGTCAATTCCTGTATCATTGCTAACAACAGATGCCCCTGCTCCAGCTAGTACTACTACATTTTCAAAAGGTTCATTCATAAATTTACTTACTTCTAATTTTATTTTTTCATTAAATTCAATCTGTGAGATATTTTCGTTAGTTTCGGGGTCAACTAGTCTATTGGTAATGTCATCTTCATAAAATACCATATGAGAACCTTGAAATAATTTTTTGTCATTAGACGTAAAATAGTTAGTTAAAAAAAGCTCTTCCGTTTCTTTTAATTTTTCATCCATAAAACACTCTCCCATCAACTATTTTATTTTTAATACTAGCATATTGCGATACACAAACAAACGCTTTTCCTGATTTTTAAATTTTAACTATCTAGTAATTGCTAAATTTAAATAGTGTTTCAAAATTATGATAAAGTCCATATAATTGTGTAAAAAGAAAGGCCATATGATCGCCTGTACGGTACAATGTTTTTAACCACTAAAAACATACCTGGAGGCAATCATATGACCCAACATCTACAGATTAACCTAGAACCGAAACAGATACAAGCATTAATTGACAGTAGTGTGAAAGACGATGCTTCAAAGCTGATTTTAACGACCGTCTTTAATCAATTAATGGAGCACCAACGAACGGAATTTATTCAGGCTGAGGGTTACGAACGATCCGAGAATCGAACGGGACAGCGAAATGGCTACTACGAAAGAGCATTGACAACACGCGTAGGAACATTGGAACTTAAGGTTCCAAGGACAAGAGACGGTGTCTTTTCTCCGACTGTTTTTGAGCGGTATCAACGGAATGAAAAGGCCTTGCTAGCTTCTATGCTAGAGATGTATGTGTCAGAAGTCTCTCAGATCGTAGAAGAATTGTGTGGAAAATCAGTCTCTAAGTCTTTTGTTTCTTCTCTGACCACTCAATTAGATCCGATCGTTAAAGAATGGCAGAATCGAACACTGACAGGAACGAAGTTCCCTTACCTCATGGTAGACGTTCTCTACATAAAAGCACGAGTAGAACAGCGTGTCCTATCTCAAAGCTGCCATATCGCTATAGGGATTACAGAAGAAGGTGATCGCCAGATCATTGGCTTTATGCTTCAAAATGAAGAAAGTCATGAAACCTGGTCGAATTTTTTCGACTATCTGAAAAATAGAGGACTATCAGGAATCAAGCTCGTGATTTCTGATGCGCATAAAGGACTTGTGTCCGCTATTCAAACTTCCTTCACTCACGCTTCATGGCAGAGATGTCAGGTTCACTTTATGCGAAACATTTTAAGTACCGTTCCTAAGAAAGGTTCTAAACCCTTTCGAGAAGCAGTCAAAACGATCTTCAAATTCTCAGATATTCATTTAGCCCGTAAGGCTAAAAATGCGTTGATTGAAGAATACGCTGATCAAGTAAAGTATCAAAAGGCCTGTAGAACACTAGATGAAGGTTTCGAAGATGCCTTCCAGTACACTGTTTTAGGCAAAAGCCACAACCGATTGAAGAGCACGAATCTACTCGAACGATTGAATGAGGAAGTCAGACGGAGAGAAAAAGTCATCCGTATTTCCCCAACAGGGCTTCAGCTAATCGTTTAATTGGAGCCGTCCTGATGGACGTGCATGAAAACTGGATCAGTTCTCCGAGAAAATATATCCAGTTTGAATCAAACTGATCGGACTAAAACAAAGTATCGTACATTTTACACAGAAGTCTGGACTTGACTAAAATTATAGAATTATTTAATAACTTTATAAAGGTATATAAATTACCTAAATAAGAAAATACTTCATCTCATAACAAGGAGCATTTCTCTATGAAAATAACTACTAATGATTTAATTACTACTCTTTATAACCTGATCCTTAATCCAGCGACACGTGATTGGGAACGTTCCTTGCTGTCAGAAACAAAAGATCGCCTGGATGATGGAAGAAGTGTGGAGAGTCATCTTTCACAAATTGAAGCCGATCTACGTCCCTTAGCGCTGAGAAGTAACCTTACACCTGACGTGATGGATTTTTATAACCTGATCACTGGTAATTTAAAAACAGATACTTTGTTTGATATAGATAAACACACCGTTGACGATAAAAATAATCAGGACAGTGCCATTTTTGCTGGTGGTTGTTTCTGGTGTATGGTAGAACCATTTGAAACACGTGAGGGTATACTATCCGTATTGTCTGGCTATACCGGTGGAAACGTTGACCACCCTACTTATGACCAAGTCAGCGGTGATTATACAGGACATGTAGAAGCTGTGGAAATTATTTTTGATACACGCATGATTCAGTACGCCGATCTTGTGGACCTTTACTGGCAGCTAACAGACCCTACCGACGCACATGGCCAGTTCGCAGACCGTGGTGAACGTTACCGTCCAATTATATTTTACCGCAATGAAGCACAACACAAAATTGCAACGGAATCCAAAAAACGTGTAATCGACTCGAACAAATATACGAAGCCAATCGTTACTGCAATTGAACCAGCCAGTACCTTCTGGCCTGCAGAAAACTATCACCAGCAATTCTATAAAAAGAATCGTAAACGATATAAAAGTATGGAACAATCACGCCGTCAGTTTTTGCTTTTTCAACGGCTGCGTGGAAAAGTGCACGCTAAACTTAACGGATTCAAAAAATAGAAGTGAAATTTAATGATTTATTATTTTGTAATTACACTCAAAAGTTTTCTTCAGTATAAACATGTGCTCTAATTATAAGAAAAGAACCCCAACGAGTGAGGTTCTTTAAAGACTTTCCTTAAATTTGACCTTCCGTATTAACGATTGAATCGTCTTGTATCGACTTTCCTCCACGCTCGTATACTTTAGCCTCTAATCCTTCTTCTAGGAATTGGCTGAAAGGAATAAGGTCTTGTGCTTCATAACGTTCTTATAACTCACTGATTTCTTTAACTGTAAAACCTTGCGCTTCAACGAATTTAGGGTAATCAACAGATAGGATTCCTCAATGTTTATTCTAAAATAGTACGTATATTACTTATATCTTTTTCACTTAAATATCTTTTAGGAATGATATGCACAGAAACAGCACTTAAATAAAGCAGAATCATGTCGTCATATTCTTTAACTTCTTTGATTCTAGATTTAGGTAATGATGATGTCATATCTTCTTCTATGACAAGCCATGGGTCTTCCATAATATTCAGTTTCTTTTTCCCAAAAAGTGAAGAATTATCTCCTTCTTTCAGTAACTTTAAAGATTGATTTTTAAGTGTTTTCCTATAAATTTTTGGATAAACATATATCCATAACACATAAATCCCTACTGCCATTATCGCCCAATACAAACCTGATTGTTCAAATATTTCAGTTCCAAGAAAATAAACCCCTGGTACAAGCAGTACTGGTAGTATATATGCAACTAAATTAAAGAGTTTCTTTTGAGAAGGAGAGTTTTGTACATGATGTAAATTAAAATTTATGTAATCTTCTTCTGTTATCTCATATTCTATCATTATCTCTAACCTCGCAGTATTTTTTCTTTAGTATACTCAATCATCGCTTAACTTGCTATACTATTTGTAAAGCACCTAATTTAAATTTTAGAGAGGACTTTAATCATCTTATGCATATTAGAGAAAACTATCAAGCAGATCTAGATTACCTAGTAAATATCTGGTACGAGGCTTCGATTGACGCCCATGATTTCATTGCACCAGATTACTGGAGAGAACAGCAGGTCGTAATGAAAGAGAAGTACCTACCGCTATCTGAAACGTATGTTATATCAGAAGGGAACGGCATTGTAGGATTTGTCTCCTTGGTAGACGATTATTTGGCTGCACTGTTTATTGATCTGAATGTTCAAGGCGAGGGATATGGGAAAGCATTACTCAATTTTGTTAAAGATCAAAGAGATTTTATCCAATTAACCGTTTATAAAAAGAATCAGAATGCTGTAGATTTCTATTTGAAGAATCATTTTTCTATTAAAGAACAATCTATCGACCAACAAACTTCTGAAGAAGAATATGTGATGACCTGGTTCAAAGAATAAACTGTTACTAACAAATTTTGGTTTCATACCCTACAAAAAAGACACTTCCCAAAAGGAAAGCGTCCTATAATAGATCGAACTCTAACTTGCTCCGTTATTTCTTATGAATAACTGGAGCTTTTCGCATATATTTTTGGTCGTTTTTAGGTGTACGGTTGTACTCGGCTTTTCCGCCACTTTTTTTGTTCTTGATAATTTCTAACATTTTTTCCTTTGGACTCATTGTTTCCACCGCCTTTATTGATAAAAGAAAAAAGCATCAGCAAGATGCCAATGCTTTTTCTTCGTTCTGTATTGTATCTGTAAACGAACAAGTTCGCAACAGGTCCAAAAATTAACGTTTTGAGAATTGTGGTGATTTACGGGCTTTTTTACGACCTGGTTTTTTACGCTCAACCATACGAGGGTCACGCGTTAATAGTCCAGCCGCTTTAAGAGCTCCGCGGAAATCTGGGTCTACTGTTAATAGTGCACGAGAGATTCCGTGACGAGCAGCGCCTGCTTGTCCTGCAAATCCTCCACCATGAACGTTGACTTTAATGTCATAGCTTTCAACTGTATCAGTAAGAGCAAGTGGTTGTCTTACGATTAGGTGCAAGTGTTCAAAGTTTAAATATTCAGTAATATCTTTACCGTTGAATGTGATTTTACCAGAACCTGGAGTCATGATTACTCGAGCTGTAGAGTTTTTACGACGGCCAGTTCCGAAATATTGTACTTGAGCCAATGAATGTCCCTCCTTAAATTAAGTTCGTGATGTCTAGTGTTTCTGGAAGTTGAGCTTGGTGTTTGTGCTCAGGTCCAGCGTATACATGTAATTTTTTAACTTGAGTACGTCCTAAAGAGTTATGCGGAAGCATTCCTTTAATAGACAATTCAATAAGTCTTTCAGGTTTTTCAGCACGTAGAGTTCCAGCAGATACTTGTTTCAATCCACCTGGGAATCCTGAGTGACGAGAATAGATCTTGTCACTAGCTTTGTTACCTGTCAATTTGATTTTCTCAGCATTTACTACGATTACGTTATCGCCAGTGTCGACGTGTGGTGTATACGTAGGTTTGTTTTTTCCGCGAAGAATAGATGCAACGACTGCTGAAAGACGTCCCAATGGGATATCTGTAGCGTCAACTACAAACCATCTACGCTCAATGTTGCTTTCATTCGCCATAAAAGTTGTACGCACGATCTTGACCTCCATAAATTCATTTTCGATTTCAGTTATTGTGATTTCAATCTTGCTCTAATGTATTTAGTCTTGTGAATAGTACCAGAACTTTCTTGATCAGAGCTTCGTTTTGTTTGTGACCTAACAAGTTTCCGGGGCTTATCATGGTGGCAAACAATACCATTTAACATAATACCGCGAATGGATAGATAAGTCAACTCCATATCAATCTTTTTCCAATAAAATTGTCAAAGTTTTAGTAGATAGATTATTGAGCACCTATAGATAAAAAAAAGAAGCCCTTTCTCCAATAGAAAAGACTTCTTTCATAGTCTACAAGTCGTTATGAATCAAATCGTTCTGCTTCGTTTTCTGCACGTTCAACGATACTCTTCTGATTTTTTGAAAGGACTCTTTCTGCGATGATTAATAAAATCGGAATCAGAATATCATCTGCATATCCTACCACCGGAATAAAATCTGGAACTATATCGATGGGACTGATGATATAAAGGAGAATCCCGAGTACGATCCATTTCTTTCTTTTTTCTATTTTCGTATCAAATAATGAAGTTACCAGAGGTTTGATCTGTGTCATGGGCGTCATTCTTTGTTTTTTAAAACGTTTCATTTATCAACACTCCATTTTATATTTTTTTCTTGGTTCTCATTTCCAATTTTTTTCGCACCATCTTAGTATAAAATGTCGCCGTTGATATTAAATCAGTCTTAAGTATGATTTTTCAAGGGCATACTTATTGAGCATTTTTAGTTTCCTTTATTTATCCAATCTATTCAGGCATAAAAAAAGGAACAGGATTAACCCCTGCTCCTTGATTACTTTGTTTAATATTTTTCTGTATCCTCTACGAACTTGCCATGACTCGGTAGCGCTTCTTCTTCCCAATGATCAACTAGATTTTTTAATCCGTCAGTCAATTTTTGTCCACTCATTGGATGTCCATGTCCTGTCACGGCATGCTCTGGTCTGAGATCTTTCAATTTAATAACTGATTCCTTAGCAGCCGTCCAGTCCGGTGTTAAATAGCGCGGCGGTCCGCTGACGATTTCTTTCTGGGTCAAAACATCATACAAATTTTCTTGTTTGGTCGTGACAAACGCATCAGCTGCAATTAAAAAGCTGTCTCTTTCTCTAAATAAAGCGACTTGCCCTTCAGTATGCCCTGGTACTGAGAGCCATCTGAATTCCGGCAAAAACGGTACGGTTCCATCTTTCGGCAACGATTGAATTCGGTCATCTAATTCAATAGGATCTGTCGGGAAGAATTTAGATGTTTTTAAAACTAATCCGCCTTCTGCCTGATAATCTGGTTCAGGGTAACTTTTTTTACCGGTTAGGTAAGGCAGTTCCTGTTCAGCTGCATATACTGGTGCACCCCATTTCTCAATCAAATCAATAACCGTTCCAACATGATCAAAATGTCCATGAGTCAGTATAATCGCTTTAGGCTTTGCATCAGACCCGAACCGTTCTTGAGCTGCTTCAATGATTTTGTCGGAGCGACCATACATACCTGTGTCCACAATGACAAATGAGTCTTCTTTTGGATCTCCAATAAAAAGCACATTAACGATTTGATCGACATAGACATAGACGTCAGGTAAGAATTCTGTCCCTTTTCCAGAATCTTTACTGTAAACCGGAATCTTTTTATAATCCTCTCCATACTTCATTGATAAGCTCTCCTTTTAGATTTTAATATCCTCCTTGTATCTTACTAAACAGGTTCTTTCTTAAACTAGACGAATTTGTTTGAGTACACACTTTCTTCTCAAACGATTTAGTTCATTCTATTAAAAAAATCATAGGCTTCTCCTATACCCTTCGAGTATACTAACGATATACATAAAATCAAATGATTGCTTTTACAGAATGGCGTTTAATCATGCATAAACCTTTCAAACGCTCTTTCACTACTATGTTTATTCTGGCAATACTTCTAGTGATGTTTTCTTTCGTAAATATTTATTCTCGCTATTACAAAGTCAATCAGATCAATTAGTCTCTTGCCGCTGTCGCTTACGCTTTGCTTGATGTTCGTGCACAAATAAATGAATTACACCCAAAATAAAAACAAGTAGAAATACCAATGATGACCACCCGTCACCCGATATCCCGAATCTGTCAATGAGTACTCCGCTCTGAAAGAGTAGTGTGCCAGCTGCGATCACTAATAAAAAGGAATTCAATAAAAGATACGTCTCTGATTTAACTTTATTCTTTAAAAACACACTGTACAGCAGATTGAATCCCACTACTGCTGCTAGTAAGATCAAGACAATACCAAGCTCTGACAGATTGCTATTGCTACTCGTTGACATCCCTATAAGCATTTTCATCTTTGAACCACCTTTAACAAATTTATGATACATACAGTATATATCACTTTAATAAAAATGGTAGTGTCCAATCCTACAGAGTTTAAGTTCTTACAAGTACACCGAAAAAAGAAATATTGTTTCTGTTTTTATGGTGCAAAAGTATAGAACGGGTCATTTAACGAAGCCTAAAAAAGCGACCTAGAAGCTGCGGATTTCTCGCCTCCCAAATCGCTTTATTTATATTCTGTGACCGAAACTTGAGACTAGCTATTTCGGTCTTCTTTAGGTGTTTCCTCATGAACAATTTCAAATGTCTCAGAAGCGAGTTCAATTCTATCTTCATATTCTCCAAAACGCTCAAGAATCGACATAAAAATATGATCTCTGCTAATCCGTCTCTTTCTTGTATCTACAATGTACCGCAAACTTAATGTGATCCAGTTATCATCAAAAGAAATAAAGACTTGTGGCTCAAGTGAAGCATTTTCGATACGGTATCTACGCTTCATATTTCCCCAGTCTTCCTCGGCCTTAGCGTTGTAGGTTCCAATTTCTTTTTCCGCTATCTCTAACACCAGTTTTCTAGCGAGTTTGATATCTGACTTGAAGCGAATGAGAATATGAATTTCATCCCATAAGAACTTGAAATCAGCAGTATAGTTGTAGACGGGAGACGTGAAGATATAACTGTTGGCTACTCGAACAATTCGTCCAGTATACTGATCTCCTTCTACCCACTCACCCATTTCCATCAAAGTTGTCCGCAAAAGACCGATATCGACAACATCACCTTTGGTTCCGCCCAGCAGTACACGATCTCCTGTTTTAAAGAAATCACCGAACATAATCGCAAACCATCCGGCAAAACTCACGATGACTTCTCTTAACGCATACGTAATCCCCGCTCCAGCAAGCCCTATCGCTGTCGTAAATCCACTAAGATCCGTTCCAAATATATAAACAAAAGCAATAACCAATATGGCATTGGTCAACCATTTAGCTACTTTTCGAGTCACATACTAGTTCTCTGATTCATTGAATCGTTTGTATAACCGATTCAATGCAAATTTTCTGATTATTAATAGACACACGATGATCACTGCAAAGATTAGGATGTTAGCAATCAATGGATAAGCTTCGGCATATTGATTGATCCATTCTCTCATAGTAAGATTCCTTTCCGATCACTTAGACTCGTTCTTTTTCACTACTATGGTAACAGGTTAACGTCTCTAAAGTCTCATGAAAGCTCTCTACTTACCCCTTTAGCGTGCCATCTTTTTGCATCCGCCAGTATATATCTGGTTCACTGTGATGCTTTAGCACTCTTCTCACATTCTTTTGATCGCTGTTTTTATAGAAGGCAACTGCGGCTTCTTTACCCAATCCACCCATCATTTTCCGCTGGATTAAGCGTGGTTCCAGTACGGCTTCTCTTGCCTTTATAAATATCGATAAATCTGCTAATTGTTTTAGGTCCCGCCAGCCTGGTTCATCCAGAAGCAGCCAATTCCCTTCGATAAGCACAATATCAGCATCCACGCTCAAATGCTCAAAACTGACGTCATGTAGCTTTCTGTCATAGATCGGCCACTTAATCACTTCAGACTGTTTAAGCAATGACAGCGACTTTTTGAGTGATTTCAGATCAAATGACTCTGGACTACCTTTAACCTCTTTTAAAAATACGTCTACTCCATCTATCAAAATCGTGTGCTCGGCTAAATAAGCACCGTCAAAATGAAACCCGTCAATAGAAATTGATTGAAAGGTAAAAGGATAAGCTCGATCTTTATGTAGTTTTTCCAGATACTGACTCACCGTTGTCTTCCCTGTTCCAGGAGGTGCCGCCAAATAAACGACAATCCGCCTATCTTTCTTTTCTCTTAAAGCCACAAGTTGATTTAGTAAAGGCAATAGCACATCTTTTTGTTCACTAGTTGTATACTGTACATCGACTTCAAGACCATTGATCTTCATTTTCATTGCCTCGTACTCCCTTTCTACTAGATTCGTTCAGGCTTCGTAGTAAACTTCCATCATACATAAACCTTTTGGGGCAACGGTTGGTCCTGCGACTGTACGGTCCTTCGCTTCAAGGATTTTAGGGATATCCTCTACCGGTCTTCTACCATCCGCAACTTGCAGGACCGTTCCGACAATAATCCGAATCATATTGTAGAGAAAGCCATTTCCACGGAACGTAAAGACCCATTCCTCCGTCCGCTCATCGATTTCAACACTTGCTTCATAAATGGTTCTGGTTTTGTCTTCCTTATCTGACTGGGCAGAAGCAAAACTCGTAAAATCGTGCGTTCCTTCTAAGTACTTCAAGGCTTGCTGTGTCCGCTCCAGATTCATTTCAAAAGGATGGTGATGCGCGTATAAGCGTGTAAATGGATCTTCCAGTTTATGATTGTCTACACGGTACTGATACGTTTTCCCCTTAGCCAGATACTGAGAATGAAACTGATCATCAACGATATCCGACTCAAATACTACGATATCATCTGGACTCAGTGCATTCAATGCACGCAGCATCCCTTCAGCTGGAATAGCTTTTGGATAGTCGAAATGAATGACTTGTCCTCTAGCATGGACCCCTGCATCGGTTCTTCCGGCTCCTTTGATGCGAATGAAAGTCCCTTTAGACATGGTGTTCAGCGCCTTTTCAATTTCTCCCTGCACCGTTCTTTTATTTGGCTGCACTTGAAACCCTGAAAAATGTGTACCATCATAGGCCAGTTTTAGTCTGTATCTTGTATTTTCCAAATCCAACAGCTTCCTTTACTTTTCTATACAGAAAAAGGATAAAGACCTTCATCCTTATCCTTTCCCACCTTAAGTTCTAAATAATATCAAAACAACAACAAGCAAGCCAATTGTGCCCATAGCAAGCGAGTCTTTTGTCTGCCAGTTCAATTGACGGTACTTTGTACGCCCTTCGCCACCCTTGTATCCTCTAGCCTCCATCGCTGTTGCAAGTTCCTCAGCGCGGTTAAATGAGCTCACAAATAGCGGGATCAGCAACGGTACGATTGATTTCATTTGTTGATAGATACTGCCTTCACCAAAATCAATTCCACGTGCGCGCTGTGCATTCATGATCTTCTCTGTCTCATCCATCAGTGTCGGTACGAAACGTAAGGCAATCGACAACATCAGTGCAATCTCATGAACAGGAACACCGACTTTACCAAAAGGTCTCAATAGATACTCAATCGCATCTGATAAAGATAAGGGCATCGTCGTTAATGTCAGTAATGTCGACATAAAGATGATCAATACAAATCTCATAAAGATGAATCCACCATTGATCAGACCTTCTTGAGACAAGATAATCGGTCCCCATCTAAAGAAGATCGTCTGCCCACTCGTAAAGAGTACCTGCAAGATCACAGTAAACAGAATCAGCCATAAAAGCGGCTTGATACCATTGATAAAGAACTTCAGAGAAATCTGCGACAAACTAACAGCCAAGCCTACGAAAATAGCCAGCGCCAGATAAGTCCAAAGATTATTGGCCAGAAAGATGATAATGATGAAAAACATCGCACTCATCAACTTCGTTCTAGGATCTAATCGGTGGATCAGTGAATCGCCGGGAATATACCGACCGAAAATCAGTTTATCCATCACAGCTCTTCACCATCATTTCCATCTAATTTCTCTTTGATTTGAGCAGCGAGTTCATCTGTCGTCATCGGTAGTGACTCAAATGTCCAGCCGAAGCGAGATTCTAGTTGATGCGTAAACGCAACCGTAGATGGTACCCCAAGCTGCATACTCGTCAACCACTCAGACTCTTTAAACAGCTCTCTAGGCGATCCTTCTTTTTTAACGGTTCCTTTTTCAAGCACGACCATATGATCCGCGTATTGCGCTACATCGTCCATCTGATGCGTGACCAGAACAATCGTCAGCCCCTGCGTCTTATACAAATTATAAAACATATCCATCACTTCTTTACGTCCCTGAGGATCCAGGCCAGCAGTCGGCTCATCTAAAACCAGAACTTCAGGCTCTAACGCCAGCACACCAGCAATTGCTACCCGGCGCATCTGTCCGCCAGATAAATCAAAGGGCGAGCGTTCCATAAAACTTTCATTTAAACCTACTTGAGGTAGAAGCACTCGTGCGCGTTCAATGGCCTCTTCTTCACTAACCCCGAAATTCTTTGGGCCGAAGGCAATGTCTTTTGCAATCGTCTCTTCAAATAACTGAGCCTCGGGAAACTGAAACACGATTCCTACCTTTTTACGCAAAGCTTTCAACCCTTTATTATCGGTCGTTGGCGTAACAACTCTATCCCCGATGGTAATGGATCCTTCAGTTGGTTTCTTCAACGCATTCAGGTGCTGAAGCACTGTCGATTTTCCACTACCGGTATGACCGACTAATGCAGTAAAACTTCCATCATTTATAGACAGATTGATATCGTACAAAGCACGGCTTTGAAAAGGTGTCCCTTTCTGATACGTATAGCCTACTTCTTCAAACCGTATGTCCATAACCAGTCCACCATGCCTTCCTCCGTTAGATAATCTGTCGGTACTGTAATTCCAATGTCTTTAAGAGAAGACTTCAGTTTTTCCGGAAACGGAAGATCCAGTCCCATCTCAATCAGCTGATCTCCATAAGAAAAAATCTCTTCTGGAGTACCTTCTTTGATCAATTCTCCAGCTTTCATCACCAGAATACGATTAGCAGATGCTGCCTCATCAATATCATGTGTAATAGAAATCACTGTTAAATTCTCTTTTTCTTTCACTTCTTTAACTGTTCTTAGCACTTCATCGCGTCCCTTAGGATCCAGCATACTTGTCGCTTCATCTAATATCATAATATCCGGACGTAAAGCCACAATCCCAGCAATCGCTACACGCTGTTTCTGCCCCCCAGAAAGACGAGCCGGCTCACGTTCAGCAAACTCCAGCATATTGACCTTGTCTAATGCGTCCAGTACACGTTCGACCATCTCTTCTCTAGGAACACCTAGATTTTCTAATCCAAAGGCAACATCATCCTGGACAGTCGATCCAACAAACTGATTATCTGGATTTTGAAAGACCATACCAACCATTTCACGAATCGACCAGATATTCTGCTCATTTAATTCCAGATTGCCCACAAGGACATCTCCACTCATCGGTTCAATCAATCCATTGATCGTCTTCGCAAGTGTCGACTTACCAGAACCGTTCGGCCCAATGACCGCAATCCATTCACCTTTACCAATGGTAAATGATACATCATTTAAAGCATTTTGAGTCTGTTCATCGGTATATTTATATGAAATATGATTTATTTTTATGATTTCACTCATTGTTTTAACCTCTATCTTTGAGTAGTGAGTTCGAGTTAAGTTAAACTCTTTTAATATCAGACACACTTGATTATTATACCTTATTTAAAGGTGTCTTGACAGACTTCGACGTTATAAGGATAACAAAAATCGGTGATTCAAACAAACCTAGTTCCTGATTCTATGTATGAATATAGATCTGTCCGTACTATGTAAGTCTACAGAAGCGCACTTTTAAAAAAGAATATAAAAAAAACACTTTAAACGATATATGGTCCTCCCAAAGGCACACGTCCTAAGGGAGAAACTTGAGCTAGACACTTGGAAACAAGTTCCATCATCATAACGCCCATCATACATCCAAAAGTGAATTTGGTTTAATTCTTTTTTATGAATTAAATTAAGCTTCTTCTGCTTCAGTTTCAGCAGTTTCTGCTTTAACCACGAATTCTAAGATAGCCATTGGAGCGCCATCTCCTCTACGAGGTTCTGTTTTTAAAACACGAGTATATCCACCGTTACGCTCAGCGAAACGAGGAGCTAAATCATTAAACAATTTTTGTAAAACTGTTTGTACTACGATTTCTTCATCAGTTTCTGAAACAGTTGCTAATTCATTACGAACAAACGCTGCTGCTTGACGACGCGCGTGCAAGTCTCCACGTTTACCCAAAGTAACCATTTTATCAGTCATTTTAGATACTTCTTTTGCACGAGTTTCAGTCGTAGTGATACGCTCGTTAATAATTAAGTCAGACGTTAGATCACGTAGCAATGCTTTACGTTGAGAACTAGTGCGTCCTAATTTACGATAGCCCATTAGTCGAAACCCTCCTTAACTACAAGATTATTCTTCTTCGCGTAAGCCTAAATCAAGCTCACCCAGTTTATATTTTACTTCTTCCAGTGATTTACGTCCTAAGTTACGAACCTTCATCATTTCTGGTTCTGTTTTATTTGTCAGCTCTTGAACAGTATTAATACCAGCGCGCTTCAAACAGTTGTAAGAACGTACAGATAAGTCAAGCTCTTCGATAGTCATCTCAAGCATTTTTTCCATCTGAGTTTCTTCTTTTTCAACCATAATTTCAGCTTCGCGAGCTTCTTCTGTCAAGTTAACAAAGATATTTAAATGTTCTGTCATGATTTTCGCCGCTAAACTCACGCCATCCTCAGGTGAGATCGATCCATCAGTCCATACGTCAAGCGTTAACTTGTCGAACTGGTTTTTCTCTCCTACACGAGTATCTTCTACATGATAATTCACACGGCTGATTGGGGTATAAATCGAATCAACCGGCAGTACACCAATTGGCATATCTTCATGTTTGTTGTGTTCAGCGCGAACATATCCTCTACCTTTTTGAGCTTCCATACGAGCATGTAAATGTCCGCCTTCGGAAACTGTACAAATGTAAAGGTCTGGGTTCATTATTTCAACATCACTGTCATAAATAATGTCAGCTGCTGTTACAGTTGCTGGTCCTTCAACATCTATTTCAATCGTTTTCGTTTCATCAGAATACAACTTAAGTGCAAGTTTTTTCAAGTTCAAGATGATGGCAGTCACATCTTCTACTACCCCATCGATCGCTGTGAATTCATGTAAAACACTATCGATCTGAATGTTTGTGACGGCAGCACCTGGTAAGGATGATAAAAGAATTCTACGTAAAGAGTTCCCTAGAGTTGTACCATAGCCACGTTCAAGTGGTTCTACAATAAACTTACCGAATTTTCCATCCTCACTGATCTCAACTGTCTCTATTACCGGTTTTTCAATTTCGATCATCTAGTCGTTTACCCCTTTCAAAACGTTCAGTTCACGCAATATTTTTTAAATGTCACTACTATTAAACGCGACGGCGTTTTGGAGGACGACATCCGTTGTGTGGTACCGGAGTTACGTCACGAATTGCAGTTACGTCTAAACCTGTTGCTTGTAATGAACGAATTGCAGCTTCACGACCAGAACCAGGTCCTTTAACAGTAACCTCAACTGATTTCATGCCATTTTCCATTGAGCCTTTTGCAGCTGCTTCTGCAGCCATTTGAGCAGCAAATGGAGTTGATTTCTTAGAACCTCTGAATCCTAAAGATCCTGCTGAAGACCATGAAATTGCATTACCATGAACATCAGTAATCATTACGATTGTGTTGTTGAATGTTGAACGGATGTGAGCCACTCCGTGTTCAATATTCTTTTTAGCTCTTTTTTTACGAGAACGTGCTGCGGGTCTATTTGCTTTAGCCATACGTATATTGACCTCCTAACTTTAGGTAATTATTTTTTCTTCCCAGCGATTGCTACTGCTTTACCCTTACGAGTACGAGCGTTGTTTTTAGTGTTTTGTCCACGAACTGGCAAACCACGACGGTGACGAATACCACGGTATGATCCGATTTCAATCAAACGTTTAATGTTTTGGTTTACTTCACGACGAAGGTCACCTTCAATTTTAAGTTTGTCTACTTCAGCACGGATCGCGTCCAATTGATCATTTGTCAATTCACGTACGCGAGTTTCTTCTGGAACACCTGCAGCTTCTAAAATACCTTTAGAAGTTGTTTTACCAATACCATAAATATAAGTTAATGAAATTACCACATGTTTATCACGTGGAATATCTACTCCTGCTACACGAGCCATATATGAGCACCTCCTCTTTTATTAACCTTGACGTTGCTTGTGTTTAGGATTCTCGCAGATAACCATTACACGGCCGTTACGACGAATCACTTTACATTTGTCACACATTTTTTTGACTGATGGTCTTACTTTCATGAAACTTTCCCTCCTTGGTTTTACGGAGTCTTAAGTTATTTGAATCGATACGTAATGCGTCCACGAGTTAGATCATATGGAGACATTTCAACAGTTACTTTATCTCCAGGTAGAATACGGATATAATTCATACGAATTTTGCCCGAAACATGTGCTAGAATTTCGTGACCATTTTCAAGTTCAACTTTAAAACTTGCATTTGGCAGGGTTTCTAGTACTTTTCCTTCAATCTCAATAACATCGTCTTTTGCCATGTCGAGTTTCCTCCTTCAATGACTCTCTTTTGTACGCATGAAATTGTGAGGGCAGACTGCTCTCACATTTTCTTGATTATAAATGTTTTGTTTAACCGTCATGCCAACACGACGCTCGAAATATTATACCACGCAAAAAAAGCTGTTGCAAGCTCTTTTTATATGACTATTTCAAAATATTTCGAATATCTTCAAATACAGAATCCGGATTTTGTTCTCCGTTGATATTTCTTACGATTCCTTCTTCTTCGTAATATGCAGCAAGTTCTTTTGTCTGTGCTTCATTTACTTCGATACGTCTTTCAACAGTCTCTGGTTTATCATCTTCACGCTGATAAAAATCATGACCGCCACATTGATCACATGTTCCTTCAACCTTCGTTGAGTTGAACAGTTTGTGATACGTTGCTCCGCAATTAGAGCAGATGAAGCGACCGGTTAGACGTTCCATTAGGATATCTCTGTCGACTTTGATGTACAACACATTATCCAAGGTACGACCAGAGCTGCTAAGTGCTTTTTTCAAAGCATCTGCTTGATTCAACGTACGCGGGTAGCCATCCAATAAGAATCCGTTCTGAGCATCTGCTTCTTCAAGACGCTCTTTCACGATACCATTGGTAACTTCGTCAGGTACGAGGTCTCCAGCATCTATAAACTTTTTAGCTTCCTTACCTAAGGGTGTTTCGTTTTTCATCGCTGCACGGAACATATCGCCTGTGGATATATGAGGTATCCCGTAGGTTTCTGTAATACGTGAAGCTTGAGTTCCTTTCCCTGCGCCTGGAAGGCCTAAAAGAATCAGATTCATGGTTGTTTCCTCCTTGACTAATTCCTAACTTTTTCATTCTTAGGAAAAAAAGATCGATTTACCCATCGATGAGGCTATAAATACCTATGGGGCAAATCGTCTATTTTCGTACAAAGGATAAAAGATTCAACTTTATCTTTGAATAAATCCTTGATAGCTTTTTTTACTGAGTAGTCCTTCTAGTTGTCTCATTGAATCCAGTGCTACACCGACTACGATTAGTAGACTTGTACCACCAAGAGCAAGTGAGCTAGGAAGATTCCAAAGCGCTGAAGCTATTATAGGAAGTATAGATATGACGCCTAAATACAAAGCACCAACCGTGCTCAGTCTGATCAACATGTATCCAAGATATTCTTCCGTGGCTTTACCAGGACGAATACTAGGGATATAACCATTTTGTTTCTGAAGATTTTCAGCAGCTTTTTCAGGATTTACCTGAATAAACGCATAGAAATACGTGAATATGACGATCAACAGAAGATACAAAGCAGCTCCAGCTGGTTCTTGTAGATTGAATATACCATTCAAGAATTTGAACCATCCAGCATTTTGATGACTTGAGGCAAAATATCCTAGGATAATCTGAGGAGTTGATAAGAATGAACTCGCAAAGATAACCGGGATAACACCTGCTGAGTTGACTTTAAGCGGCAATACTGCACCGTCTTTTGTTTCACTTGCACGTTTAGAATAACGTACAGGTATATTGCGTTTAGCATTCTCCATATAGGTTACAGCGATAACGAGCACGATCATAGCTATGATTACTCCAAGAGTAAACAAGAGACTTTGAACGATTTCATCACCAGCATTACGGATTTGAATATTGTAGAATTGAACCATATCTTCTGGAAGACGTGCAACGATACCTGAGAAAATGATCAGCGATGTTCCGTTTCCGAAACCATGCACTGTAATCATTTCACCCAGCCACATTACAAGCATCGTTCCTGCAGTCAGCATAATTGCGATAGCAATGTATGTTGACGGTCCTGGATTGTTTACCAATCCAAATTCAGTCAATGCATTGAACCCGTAAGAGATCCCCATAGCTTGGAAGAAAGCTAATACAATTGTTAAATAGCGAGTTACCTGATTAAGCTTCTTTCTACCAACTTCTCCTTGTTCTGCCCATTCCTTGAATTTCGGAAGGACATCCATTTGAAGAAGCTGAACCACGATCGAAGCCGTGATGTATGGTGAAACACCTAGAGCGAAAACTGAGTAACTCCCTAAGGCTCCCCCACCGAATGTATCCAACAAGTTAAACAAACCTGTTGAAGACAAATCGTTAAGTGCATTTGCATTTACGCCAGGGACCGTTATATGGGTACCTAAACGAAATACAACTAAAATTCCAAGAGTGAACAACACTCGTGTTCGAACATCTTTTTCTTTAATAGCACCTTTAATCAGCTCGATCATAAATTAGATCACCTCTACTGATCCACCGGCAGCTTCAATCGCTTCTTTCGCAGCAGTTGAAAACTTGTGTGCTTTAACAGTAAGTTTGCGATCAACGTTTCCTTTCGCCAATACTTTCACACCGGATTTTTTGTTTTTAACAACACCTGTTTCAATCAATAATTCTGGAGTTACTTCTGTATCTGCGTCAAAACGATTCAATGAATCTAAGTTAACGATCGCGAATTCTTTACGGTTGTAGTTTGTGAACCCACGTTTTGGTAATGTTTGGAATAATGGAGTTTGTCCACCTTCGAACCCTAGACGAGTTCCACCACCTGAACGAGCTTTTTGTCCTTTTTGACCACGACCTGATGTTTTACCATTACCAGAAGACGAACCACGTCCAACACGATTACGTGTTTTACGAGAACCTTCTGCAGGTTTTAATTCATGAAGTTTCATAAATCTTGGCACCTCCTTTAGTTAAACTTAGACTTACTAAACTTCTTTTACGTCAATTAAATGAGCGATTTTCTTGATTGCGCCTCTGACTGCATCATTATCTGGTCTTACAACAGAAGAGTTTGTTTTTCTAAGACCTAAAGATTTAACTACCTGATGTTGGTTTTGAGGACGACCAATTAAACTACGCTTTAAAGTAATTTCTAGATTTGCCATTGTGTCATCCCTCCTTATCCAAGTAATTCTTCTACAGATTTGCCACGAAGTTTTGCAACTTCTTCAGCGCGTTTTAATTGACTAATACCATCGATAGTTGCACGAACCATGTTGATTGGAGAACTAGATCCAACTGATTTAGATGAAACATCTTGTACACCAGCTAATTCCAGTACGGCACGAACAGGTCCACCAGCAGAAATCCCAGAACCGGCTACGGCTGGTTTCATGATGATATTTCCGCCACCGTGGCGTCCGATAACTTCGTGAGGTAATGTAGTTCCGACCATTGGTACTTCTACAAGGTTAGTTTTAGCTGCTTCAATCGCTTTACGGATTGCTTCAGGAACTTCTTGTGCTTTACCAGTACCGAATCCTACATGTCCATTTTTGTCTCCAACGACTACTAGCGCTGCGAAACGTAGACGACGTCCACCTTTAACAACTTTAGTTACGCGGTTAATTTCTACTACGCGATCTTCAATGTCTAATTTTGCTGCATCAATATGAGTTGTCATGTACCTTAACTCCTCCTTTACTCTAGAATGTTAGTCCGTTTTCGCGAGCTGCGTCAGCTAATGCTTTAACGCGCCCGTGATATTGATATCCACCACGATCAAATACTACTTCTGTAACGTTTTTCTCACTTGCACGTTCAGCTACTAATTTTCCAACAGATGCTGCTAAAGCAACTTTAGAATCTCCTGAAACATTAGTATCCAAAGTAGATGCACTTGCGAGCGTTACACCCTCTACGTCATCAATTACTTGAGCATAGATGTGTTTATTAGAACGGAATACGTTCAAACGTGGGCGCGCTGCAGTACCAGAAAGATTTCTACGGACACGTTTGTGTCTTTTTTGGCGTAACTTATTTTTATCTGGTTTTGTAATCACAATTGTCACCTCTTCATAGTTAATTACTCAGTTCAAATTGAGTATTGTGTTCTTCAGGTCAACGCAAAGTTAAGTCGAACGATTTAATGACTGATGTCAGCTAACTGACACAGAAATACGTCGGAATAGTTTCAAACCGAGCAGTAAGATCATACGCAGGGTATGATCTGCAACTGATTTTAGACATTCCAAGTTTATGTTCGACTTGAATGCATTATTTACCTGTTTTACCTTCTTTACGACGAACTTGCTCGCCTTGGTAACGAATTCCTTTACCTTTATATGGCTCAGGGGGACGAATAGCTCTAATGTTTGCAGCTAATGCGCCAACTTTTTCTTTGTTAGCACCTTTAACTACTACAGTAGTATTTGATGGAACTTCAACAGTTAAGCCTTCGATTTCTTCGAATTCAACTGTGTGTGAAAGACCAACGTTTAATACTAATGTTTTACCTTGCAATTGTGCACGGTAACCAACACCGATTAACTCAAGTGTTTTCTGGAATCCTTCAGTAACACCTTCTACCATGTTGTTCACGACAGCGCGTGTAGTTCCATGGATAGTACGGCTTCCTTTAGATTCATCAGGTCTTGTAAATGTCATTACGTTATCTTCAATGTTAATTGAAATAACTGGGCTTAATGTACGTGATAACTCGCCATTTTTACCTTTAACTGTGATTTCTGTTCCGTTAAGGTCGATTTCTACACCTTCTGGAATAGTAATAGGTTTATTTCCGATACGACTCAAAGTACGGCACCTCCTTCATTCTTTATGTTTATTACCAAACGTACGCGAGGACTTCTCCACCGATGTTTTTAGAACGAGCAGTTTTATCAGTTACAACGCCTTCAGACGTAGAAACAAGCGCAACTCCTAAACCGTTCAATACTTTTGGCATTTCTTCTGCTTTTACGTAGACACGTAATCCTGGTTTTGAAATACGTTTCAAGCCAGTAATAACGCGTTCGTCATTTTGACCATATTTCAAGAAAATGCGGACGATTCCTTGTTTGTCATCTTCCACGAATTCGATATCTTTTACGAATCCTTCATTTTTCAGGATTTGGGCCATACCTTTTTTAATGTTTGAAGCAGGAATTTCTACTTTCGTATGACGAGCATTATTAGCATTACGTACACGAGTCAAGAAATCTGCGATAGGATCTGTCATGACCATTCGTTATATCCTCCTTTGTGACAAGTTTTCTATTTTTACCAGCTTGCTTTTTTCAAGCCTGGAATTTGTCCTTTATAAGCTAGCTCACGCAAGCAAATACGGCACAATTTAAATTGTTGATATACTGAATGTGGGCGTCCACAACGTTCACAACGAGTATACTCACGAGTCGAAAACTTGGCTGGTTTTTTATTCTTTTGAATCATCGATTTTTTAGCCATTTCTACATTTTCCCTCCTAATAAGGTGTCGTGGTTATTTTTGGAACGGCATTCCCAATTGTCCAAGTAATTCACGAGCTTCTTCATCTGTATTAGCCGTTGTAACGATAACGATGTCCATTCCGCGAACTTTATCAACATCATCATAGTCGATCTCTGGGAAGATCAGTTGCTCTTTAACACCTAGCGTGTAGTTTCCACGTCCGTCGAAAGCATTTTTGCTAACTCCACGGAAGTCACGTACACGAGGTAGAGAAACAGTTACTAATTTGTCCAAGAAATCATACATACGTTCACCACGTAAAGTTACTTTAGTACCAATTGGCATACCTTCACGTAAACGAAAAGCAGCGATAGATTTTTTAGCATGAGTAACAATTGGTTTCTGTCCTGAAATAAGCGTTAATTCTTCTACAGCTTTGTCTAGATTTTTAGTATTTGATACAGCGTCACCAACACCGATGTTTAAGACGATTTTGTCTACAACTGGTGCTTGCATAACTGAATTATACTCAAATTTTTCAACTAATGATGGACGTACATCATTAAGATATTTATCTTTAAGGCGTGTCATTTATGAATGCCCTCCTTCCCTACTATATTAAAGTGTTTCGCCTGATTTCTTAGCGTAACGTACTTTCTTACCATCTTCGAATTTATATCCTACTCTTGTAGGTTCATCTGTTTTAGGATCAATCAATTGAACGTTAGATACGTGAATAGGCGCTTCAATCTCGACTATTCCGCCTTCTTGGCCCATACCTGTAGGACGGGTATGTTTCTTCATGATATTGATACCTTCAACGATTACTTTGTTTTGCTTTGGTAAAGCAGTTTTGATCGTACCTTGCTTACCTTTGTCTTTACCAGCTAAAATTTTAACTTTATCTCCTGATTTTACAAACATTCTCTAGCGCACCTCCTTATGACATTTGTCGGAATTAAAGAACTTCCGGAGCTAACGAAACAATTCTCATAAAGTCATTCTCACGCAATTCACGAGCAACTGGTCCGAAGATACGTGTTCCACGTGGTGCTTTGTCTTCACGAATAATAACACAAGCATTTTCGTCAAATTTAATATATGAACCGTCTGAACGACGAGCTCCTGATTTTGTACGAACGATAACCGCACGAACAACTTCACCTTTTTTAACAACGCCGCCTGGTGTTGCATGTTTAACAGTTACAACTACTTCGTCTCCGATATTAGCAGTCTTTGCACCTGATCCGCCTAATACTTTAATTACAAGTACTTCGCGTGCACCAGAGTTGTCAGCAACTTTCATTCGACTTTCTGTTTGAATCACGTTAGGATCCTCCTTTCAAACTCACGAAGATATATTCTTCGCTGCGTAGCCTGTTAGGCTAGCACTACATTTTATTTCTATAATACTATTGCTTCTTCAACCACATCTAGTAAACGGAATCGTTTATCTTTAGATAATGGACGAGTTTCCATGATACTAACGATATCGCCTGTTTTAGCAACATTGTTTTCGTCATGAGCTTTGAATTTTGTTGAATATTTCATACGTTTTTGGTATTTTTGGTGTTGTTTTTGCGTAGAAATTTCTACAACGATAGTTTTATCCATCTTGTCAGAAACAACTCTACCTTGATACACTTTACGGTTATTACGTTCAGCCATTTTCCAGCCTCCTTTGAATACAGATCAGGCACGATTACTTAACTAATTCAGCTTGACGCAAAACTGTTTTGACACGTGCGATGTTTTTACGGACATCTTTGATGCGCGATGTGTTTTCTAGTTGTCCTGTTGCTAACTGAAAGCGCAAGTTGAATAATTCTTCTTTGTACTCTGCTTCTTTTTCAATTAATTCAGTAGTGGATAAGCCTTTTAATTCATTAGCCTTCATGTGAGTCACCACTTTCTTCACGAGTTACTACCTTAGTTTTAACGGGTAGTTTGTGTGAAGCTAAACGCAATGCTTCGCGGGCTACTTCTTCAGATACGCCACCGATTTCAAACATGATTTTACCACGTTTTACGGGTGCTACCCAGCCCTCAGGAGCTCCTTTACCGGAACCCATACGTACACCAATTGCTTTAGCTGTCACCGGTTTGTGAGGGAAGATTTTAATCCATACTTTCCCACCACGTTTCATGTAACGTGTCATAGCGATACGAGCAGACTCTATCTGACGACTTGTGATCCAAGTTGAGTCAACTGCTTGTAAGCCGTATTGACCGTAAGCAATTTCTTTTCCACCTTTCGCTTCTCCTCGCATTTTACCACGGAATTCACGACGGTGTTTTACACGTTTTGGTACTAACATTGATTATTTTCCTCCTTTCATGTTCTGAGTCTTTCCTGGAAGAACTTCTCCTTTGTAAATCCATACTTTTACGCCGATTTTACCGTAAGTTGTATCTGCTTCTTCGTTAGCAAAATCGATATCAGCACGGATAGTGTGCAATGGAACTGTTCCTTCAGAAAAGCTTTCGTTACGGGCCATGTCTGCCCCATTTAAACGACCTGAAACCATAGTACGGATTCCTTTAGCGCCAGAACGCATTGTACGTTGAATTGCTTGTTTCTGAGCACGACGGAATGAGATACGGTTTTCAAGTTGTTCAGCGATACTTTTAGCTACCAAAGTAGCATCCATATCAGGTCTTTTAATTTCAACAATATTGACGTGAACACGTTTGCCAGTCATACTGTTTAATTTATTTCTTAATGAGTCAACTTCTGATCCACCTTTACCAATTACCATACCTGGTTTAGCAGTATGAATTGACAAGTTGATTCTGTTTGCAGCACGTTCGATTTCAACACGTGAAACTGAAGCAGTGCTTAATTTTTCTGCAATATATTCACGAACAGCTAAGTCTTCTAGCAATGTGTCCGCAAAGTCTTTTTCTGCATACCATTTAGCGTCCCAATCACGGATGACGCCAACACGCATACCATTAGGGTTTATTTTTTGTCCCACAGATTACCCCTCCTTCTTCTCTGATACCACTACTGTAATGTGGCTAGTACGTTTGTTGATTCTTGAAGCTGCACCTTTTGCGCGCGGACGGAATCTTTTTAAAGTAGCTCCTTCGTTGACATAGGCTTCACTTACAAATAATTCTTCTATATCCATATCATAATTATGCTCAGCGTTCGCAATTGCTGACATTAAAACTTTTTCTACCTCTTCAGATGCTCCGCGGTTAGTGAAGCGAAGGATAGAAATAGCTTCTGCAGCACTTTTACCACGAATAGTATCGACTACTAATCTAGCTTTACGAGGTGCAATACGAACTGTACGAGCAGTTGCTTTTGCGGCTGTTACTGTTTCTGCCATGGAAATTTCCTCCCTTCGCTATTAACGTTTAGTTGTGCGATCATCTTTACCGTGTCCACGGTATGTTCTTGTTGGTGCGAATTCACCAAGTTTGTGACCAACCATGTCCTCTTGAACATAAACTGGCACGTGTTTTCTTCCATCATATACGGCAATGGTGTGACCTACAAAGTTCGGGAAGATCGTTGAGCGACGTGACCATGTTTTGATAACACGTTTGTTGTCTTCACCAAGTTCACGAACTTTTTTCATCAAATGAGCATCGACGAAAGGTCCCTTTTTCAAACTACGGCTCATGTATTGCCCTCCTTCCAGGATAAATCCTGAATTTTCTTCATTTAAGTTTTAAATTATTTTTTACGACGACGAACGATAAGTTTATCTGAACGATTCTTACCATTACGTGTTTTCTTACCAAGAGTAGGTTTACCCCATGGAGTCATTGGACTTGGACGTCCGATTGGAGCTTTACCTTCACCACCACCGTGTGGGTGATCATTCGGGTTCATTACAGATCCACGAACTGAAGGACGTTTGCCTTTCCAACGGTTACGACCGGCTTTACCAATGTTAATTAATTCGTGTTGTTCGTTACCAACTGAACCAAGTGTTGCACGGCAGCTAGCAAGAATCAGACGGCTTTCTCCAGATCTCAAACGTACTAATACGTATTTTCCTTCTTTACCAAGGATTTGAGCAGAAGTTCCAGCTGAACGAGCTAATTGTCCACCTTTACCAGGTTTCAACTCGATGTTGTGGATAACAGAACCAACAGGAATGTTTGCTAGTGGAAGTGCATTACCAACTTTGATATCTACATCTTCACCAGACATAATGCTTTGTCCAACTTCGATACCTTTAGGAGCTAAAATGTAAGTTTTAACACCATCTTCGTATTGGATCAATGAAATGTTTGCTGAGCGGTTTGGATCATACTCAACTGTTTTTACAATACCGCGAACGCCATCTTTTTGACGTTTGAAATCAATTATACGGTATCTTTGCTTGTGGCCGCCGCCTTGATGACGGACAGTGATTCTACCTTTATTGTTACGTCCAGCACGTTTTGGGCTTGGAGCTAGCAAAGTTTTTTCTGGTGTGCTAGTTGTGATTTCAGCGAAATCTGACCCAGTCATGTTACGACGTCCGTTTGTGGTAGGTTTGTACTTTTTAATCGCCACGCAAATTCCCTCCTTGTAATAATCATATACCTTACTTTTTCAGAAGTAAGTGCTTATTCGTTTTCTTCTCCGAAGATAGTAATATCATTCGACTCAGTCGTTAAAGTAACGATCGCTTTACGACGTTTTTTAGTATAGCCCATGTAACGACCCATACGTTTTGGTTTTGGAGCAGTATTTATGATGTTTACTTTTTTAACTTTAACATCGAAGATTTCTTCGATTGCTTGTTTTACTGTAGTTTTCTTAGCGCGAACATCTACTTCGAATGTGTACTTTTTATCGTCCATAGCATTCATAGAAGCTTCAGTGATGATCGGGCGTAAAATTACGTCACGTGCATTCATTATTGAAGTGCCTCCTCTACTTTTTCCAGAGCAGCCTTCGTTAAGATGAGCTTGTCATGAGCAACTACGTCCAGTACAGATACGTTGTTTGGTGCAACAACTTTTACCCCTGGAAGGTTGCGAGCTGACAGCGCTGCAAATTCATTGTCGTTTTCCAACACTACTAAGACCTTTTTGCCAGCATCTAAGTTTGTTAGAACAGCTCTGAACTCTTTAGTTTTTGGTGCGTCAAAGTTCAAACCATCTACTACGACTAACTCTTGATCTGTTACTTTAGTTGAAAGTACTGATCTAATCGCTAAACGACGAACTTTTTTCGGTAATTTATAGCCATATGAACGTGGTGTTGGTCCGAAGACTACTCCACCTCCACGCCATTGTGGTGAACGGATAGACCCTTGACGAGCACGTCCAGTTCCTTTTTGACGCCACGGTTTACGTCCACCGCCTCGTACTGCACTACGGTTTTTAACCGCGTGTGTTCCTTGTCTTAAAGAAGCGCGTTGCATGGTAATTGCATCAAATACGACACTTTCGTTTGGTTCGATACCAAAGACTGCATCATTTAATGTTACTTCACCATTTTGCGTTCCATCTTGTTTGTATAACGCTACAGTTGGCATTCTGCTTGTCCTCCCTTCCTAATCTATTACTTGTTTCCTGCTTTAAGTGCAGATTGGATTTGAATAAGTGATTTTTTAGCTCCTGGTACATTACCTTTAATTAATAATACGTTACGCTCAGCGTCAACACGTACAATTTCAAGGTTTTGAACAGTTACTGTGTCCCCACCCATACGTCCTGCTAATTTCTTACCAGGGAATACGCGTGATGGATCAGATGCGCCACCCATTGAACCAGGACGACGGTGATAACGAGATCCGTGAGTTTCAGGCCCACGTGATTGTCCGTGGCGTTTGATAACACCTTGGAATCCTTTACCTTTTGAAGTCCCAGTAACATCCACAATGTCGCCTTCTGCGAATGTTGCTACTGTAATTTCGTTTCCTACTTCGACGTCTCCAAGCTCAGCATCTCGTAATTCTCTAATGAAGCGCTTAGGAGTCGTGTTAGCTTTCTTAACATGACCTTGTGCCGGTTTGTTTGATAGTACTTCGCGTTTGTCGTCGAATCCTAATTGAACTGAGTTATAACCGTCAGTTGCCATTGTTTTAACTTGTAAAACTACGTTAGGAGCTGCTTCGATTACTGTTACAGGAACTAATTCTCCTGTTTCGCTAAAGATTTGTGTCATTCCGACTTTTTTACCTAAGATTCCTTTGGTCATGAGTACACCTCCGTTATATGATTTTTTTAGTATTATAATTTGATTTCGATGTCCACACCTGATGGTAAGTCTAGCTTAGTTAAAGCATCAACTGTTTTCGGTGTTGGGTTCACGATGTCGATTAGACGTTTGTGTGTGCGCATTTCGAATTGCTCACGTGAATCTTTGTATTTATGCGGTGAACGGATAATTGTATACAATTTACGTTCTGTAGGTAATGGAATTGGACCTGAAACAGTTGCCCCAGTTCTTTTTGCCGTTTCTACAATTTTGTCAGCAGATTGATCAAGCACACGGTGTTCATATGCTTTCAAACGAATACGAATCTTTTGTTTTGCCATGTTTTTCCCTCCTTCGCTTATTTAAAAAATAAACCTAGCTCCACGAAAATTTTTCCAACTCACCCACCATGGCAATGCACCCGGGTGTGTCGCAACCTCTCGCTTCAAAGCCCTGGATCTGAAGTTATTACCCCTCTTGCACTAAATCTTTCTGATTTACACAAAAATAAGTACCTCGCAGACACCTATACAAGTATACATACAATACAATAAAGAAGCAAGCCTTTTTTAAAACATTTTCAAAAAAAGGGAAATTTCTTTTTTACGAGACTTTTTTCTTTTCTAACATACCGTTTTGACGTGTTTCTTCTATAGAATATACTCACGCTCTTTATCATTAATAAATTAAAAAAGCGTCACTTCGGACGATTCCGAAATGACGCTCCATTTAATTGTTAAGCGAATATCGAAAGAATAAAAATTATTCTACGATCTTAGTTACAACGCCCGCTCCAACAGTACGGCCACCTTCACGAATAGTGAATTTAGTTCCGTCCTCTACAGCGATTGGTGCAATAAGGCTAACTTTCATAGTTGTGTTGTCTCCAGGCATAACCATTTCAGTACCTTCGTTCAATTCAACGATACCAGTTACGTCAGTTGTACGGAAGTAGAACTGAGGACGGTAGTTAGTGAAGAATGGAGTGTGACGTCCACCCTCTTCTTTTGAAAGAACATAAACTTCAGCGTCAAAAACAGTATGTGGAGTAATTGAACCTGGTTTAGCTAGTACTTGTCCACGTTCGATGTCATCACGTGACATACCACGTAAAAGTGCTCCAATGTTATCTCCCGCTTCAGCGTAATCTAACAATTTACGGAACATTTCAACACCAGTAACAGTTGTTTTAGCAGTATCTTTGATACCGATAACTTCAATCTCGTCACCAACAGAAACTTTACCAGACTCAACACGTCCAGTTGCAACCGTTCCACGTCCAGTAATTGAGAATACATCCTCAACTGGCATCATGAATGGTCTGTCAGCGTCACGTTCTGGAGCTGGAATGTAGTTATCTACTTCTTCCATAAGATCAAGAATTTTTTGCTCGTAAGCGTCGTCGCCTTCTAGAGCTTTAAGTGCTGATCCAGCAACTACAGGAATGTCGTCGCCTGGGAATTCGTATTCAGATAATAAGTCACGAACTTCCATTTCAACTAATTCTAGTAATTCTTCATCATCAACCATATCAACTTTGTTTAAGAAAACAACGATGTATGGAACACCTACTTGACGTGAAAGCAAGATGTGCTCACGAGTTTGAGGCATTGGGCCATCAGCAGCAGAAACTACCAAGATAGCTCCGTCCATTTGAGCAGCACCAGTGATCATGTTTTTAACGTAATCCGCGTGACCTGGGCAGTCAACGTGTGCATAGTGACGAGTATCAGTTTCATACTCAACGTGAGAAGTAGAGATAGTGATTCCACGTTCTTTTTCTTCTGCAGCTCCGTCAATGCTGTCGTATGCTTGTGCTTCTGCATATCCTTTTTTAGATAATACAGTAGTGATTGCAGCAGTTAAAGTAGTTTTACCGTGGTCAACGTGTCCGATTGTACCAATGTTCATGTGTTGTTTTGTACGGTCAAATTTTTGTTTAGCCATTTTAAACATTTCCTCCTTAGATTGTGTTCCTTTAATTGGTAAGAAAACTTAGTTTTCAAACCATTTTATCACATATAATTATACCGATTACTATTACATTAATCAATCAGTTTGAGCGGTTGCTCAGAATAAATTATTCTGAGTCAGATCCGCCATTTTTCTTGATAATTTCTTCAGCAATACTCTTAGGAACTTGATCATAGTGGTCAAATTGCATAGAGAATGTTCCACGACCTTGAGTAGCAGAACGTAGTGTAGTTGCGTAACCGAACATCTCAGCTAAAGGAATCATTCCTCTAACGATCATTGAGTTACCACGTTGTTCAGATCCTTCAATATTTCCACGACGTGCAGAAATGTGACCCATGATATCACCCATGTAATCTTCAGGAACTGTAACATCTACAGCCATTACTGGTTCAAGAATTACTGCACCGGCTTTTTGAGCTGCATTTTTAAGTGCAAGAGAAGCCGCTACTTTAAATGCCGTCTCATTCGAATCGACATCGTGGTAAGAACCATCATAAAGTTTTGCTTTAACATCCACTAATGGATATCCAGCTAAAACTCCGTTATCTAGAGAAGCTTCTAGTCCAGCTTTAACTGCAGGAATGTATTCACGTGGAACAACCCCACCAACAACTGCATCTTCAAATTCGAAACCTGCTCCTTCTTCGTTTGGAGTAAATTCAATCCATACGTGACCGAATTGACCTTTACCACCAGACTGACGAACAAATTTACCTTCTGATTGTACCTGTTTAGTGAATGTTTCACGGTAAGATACTTGAGGAGCTCCAACGTTAGCTTCAACTTTGAATTCGCGTTTCATACGGTCAACGATGATGTCTAAGTGTAACTCACCCATACCAGAGATTAGTGTTTCTCCAGTTTCTTGATCAGTTTCAGCACGGAAAGTAGGATCTTCTTCCGCTAATTTTTGTAACGCAATACCCATTTTATCTTGGTCAGCTTTTGATTTAGGTTCAATCGCTACTTGGATAACTGGTTCAGGGAAGTCCATAGATTCAAGGATTACCGGGCTGTCAGTGTCACATAAAGTGTCACCAGTAGTTGTGTCTTTCAACCCAACTGCTGCAGCGATATCTCCAGAGAATACTTCAGGAATCTCTTCACGAGAGTTTGCGTGCATTTGTAGGATACGACCTACACGCTCACGAGAGTCTTTTGTTGCATTCAAGATGTAAGATCCAGACTCAAGAGTACCAGAGTATACACGGAAGAATGTCAAACGACCTACATAAGGGTCAGTCATAACTTTAAATGCTAATGCTGAGAAAGGTTTGTCGTCGCCAGCAGTACGTTCGATGACTTCTTCTGGATCTCTTTGAGCGTGTCCTTGAATTGCAGGTACGTCAAGTGGAGATGGAAGGTAGTCAACAACCGCGTCTAATAGCAATTGTACACCTTTATTTTTAAATGCTGATCCTACTAATACTGGGTAGAATTCAACGCTTAATGTTGCTTTAC
This sequence comes from Marinilactibacillus sp. Marseille-P9653, assembly GCF_916618885.1. Lineage (NCBI taxonomy): Bacteria > Bacillati > Bacillota > Bacilli > Lactobacillales > Carnobacteriaceae > Marinilactibacillus > Marinilactibacillus sp. Marseille-P9653. Next base: position 275,155 of record NZ_CAKAKH010000002.1, read on the forward strand.
GGATACCTTCTTTTAGTTGCTCTTCAGAGATTTCTTCTCCTTCAAGGTATTGCATCATTAGATCTTCATCCATCTCAGCAACAGCTTCAACTAATTTAGTACGCCATTCTTCTGCTAATTCCATATGGTCAGCTGGAATTTCTTCTTCAGAAATTTCAGTTCCCAAGTCATTACCATACATGAAAGCTTTCATGCGAACCAAGTCGATGATTCCAGAGAAGTCATCTTCAGCACCAATTGGTAATTGGATTGGGTGAGCATTTGCCATAAGACGGTCATGCATAGAATGGTTAGCATCTAGGAAGTTGGCACCTAGTTTATCCATTTTGTTTACGAATACGATACGAGGAACACCATAAGTTGTAGCTTGACGCCAAACTGTTTCAGTTTGCGGCTCTACACCAGATTGTGCATCTAGTACTGCAACGGCACCATCAAGTACACGAAGTGAACGTTCTACCTCAACGGTAAAATCCACGTGACCAGGTGTATCAATGATGTTTACGCGGTGGTCATTCCACTGAGCAGTTGTAGCTGCTGAAGTGATTGTAATACCACGTTCTTGTTCCTGTTCCATCCAGTCCATTTGTGAAGCACCTTCGTGTGTTTCACCAATTTTGTGGATACGACCAGTATAATAAAGAATACGCTCTGTAGTAGTTGTTTTACCCGCATCGATGTGGGCCATGATACCAATATTACGTGTTCTTTCTAGAGGGAACTTTCTTTTAGCCACTTGTCTCTACACCTCTCTTTAATTCATTCAGTTCATGCATATACATGAATCGGTTATACAGCATAAAAGAATGAGCCAGTAAGTATTGTTTCTTGAAAACAAGAAACAACCTCTGCTGAACACATTCCTGATTTATATTACCAACGGTAGTGAGCGAAAGCTTTATTAGCTTCAGCCATACGGTGCATTTCTTCGCGTTTACGAACAGATGCTCCAGTGTTGTTAGCTGCATCCATGATTTCTTTAGCTAAACGATCTTCCATGGTATTTTCTCCACGAAGACGCGCGTAGCTTACTAACCAGCGTAATGCTAGTGTTGTACGACGATCAGGACGTACTTCTACTGGTACTTGGTAATTAGAACCCCCAACACGGCGAGCTTTAACTTCAAGAACTGGCATAATGTTCTTCAATGCTTCTTCAAACACTTCGATTGGATCATTTCCAGTTTGTTCTTTGATAGCAGCGAATGCATCATATAAGATTGTAGAAGCTTTTCCACGTTTTCCGTCAACCATTAAACGGTTGATCAAACGAGAAACTAATTTAGAATTATAAATTGGATCTGGTAACACGTCACGTTTTGTAACAGGACCTTTACGAGGCATGTAAATTCCTCCTTTCACAGAATATTATTTAAGTTTCATTTTTTAGTTAACCTGTTTTAGCTAGGTTTTTTAGTACCGTATTTAGAACGGCCTTGTTTACGATCAGTAACTCCAGCAGTATCAAGCGCACCACGAACGATGTGGTAACGAACTCCCGGTAAATCTTTAACACGTCCTCCACGAAGCAAGACAACACTGTGTTCTTGCAAGTTGTGTCCTTCTCCTGGAATGTATGCAGTTACTTCAATCATGTTAGATAAACGAACACGAGCATATTTACGTAACGCAGAGTTTGGTTTCTTAGGAGTCATTGTTCCTACACGAGTACAAACACCACGTTTTTGTGGAGAATATACAGTCGTTTGTTTACGTTTCTGAGTGTTATATCCTCTGTTTAATGCTGGTGATTCAGATTTAACGATTTTTGATTTACGAGGTTTACGAATCAATTGATTAATAGTAGGCATTTTCTGTTTCCTCCTTCCGTCTTTTCTTATAAATAATGGTTTTTCTAGACCCACACATCCAGGCGGTTCTTCGTTAGACAAAAGAAAGTATCGCTCGTTAGCGATGGTATTCCGTTTGCCTTATATCAGCTTTTAGACTGAACATCTAAACTCTAATACGAGGAACTGTACCTAACCGTGTGGCACATTAATGGCTCTTGTATTCCAGTCTGAACGACTGTTGACTCTATCGAGCTTAAACGATCTAGAACAGGAATCTGTACACAAAAGCACCTCTAGCATAGTACCACGTCTAGAATGAGCTGTCAACATCCCGGTCGATCTTTTTTTATATAATGATAAGTTGCGAGCGGAGAAAGCTTCCCCCGCTCGTCTTATCAGTGTTCAATTATTCTGGAGACGAATTGACTTCATCGTTGATGCTGTAAACATTCTCACTTACAACACCGACGCTTTTTGGTTTCATTTGGTTATAGACTTTCATACCTGTTCCGGCAGGAATCGTCTTACCAATGATAACATTCTCTTTCAATCCGATCAGTTTATCGTTTTTACCACGAATGGCAGCATCTGTTAACACTCGAGTTGTTTCTTGGAATGAAGCAGCTGACAAGAAACTATTCGTTTCAAGTGATGCTTTTGTAATACCCAGTAAAACAGGACGAGCAGTTGCTGGTAATCCACCAGATAGTAAAGTTGCTTTATTTTGATTTTTGAAATCATGAATATCCATCAAGTTACCTGGAAGGATCGTTGTATCCCCCGGATCCAGCACGCGTACTTTACGGAGCATTTGACGAACCATAACTTCAACGTGTTTATCTCCAATTTCTACCCCTTGGCTACGGTAAGCTCTTTGAACTTCTTGTAACAGGTAGTTTTGTAATTTGAGTACATTACTGACCGCTAACAGTTCTTTAGGATCTACTGAACCATCATTAAATGCATCTCCACGTTCGATAAAGCTTCCTTCTTTAACACGCAGACGCGCATTGATTGGAAGTGTATAGGTACGTGTATCTGTTGCACCCTTAACTACGATATCTTTAGTACGTTCAGATGGATTTTCATCGATTGATGCAATTTCTCCTGTAACCTCAGTAATCATCGCTTGCCCTTTAGGGTGACGTGCTTCAAAGATCTCTTGTACACGAGGTAAACCTTGTGTAATATCGTCTCCGGCAACCCCACCGGTATGGAATGTACGCATTGTCAACTGAGTACCTGGTTGTCCGATAGATTGAGCAGCAATTGTTCCAACTGCTTCTCCAACTTCTACTTGACGGCCAGTTGCTAAGTTACGACCATAACATTTCTTACATACACCGTGATTTGTATTACAGTTGAATACGGAACGAATCGTAACTTCTTCGATACCAGCTTCAATAATTTCTTTTGTAAGATCTTCTGTGATCAGTTCGTTTTCTGCAACCATTACTGCACCAGTTTCAGGATGCTTAACCGTTTTACGAGCGTAACGTCCGATGATACGATCTTCAAGCGGCTCGATTTCTTCGTTTCCATCTTTGATGGCTGTAACAAGAAGTCCACGTTTTGTTCCACAATCGTCTTCACGGATGATGACATCTTGCGCAACGTCTACTAGACGACGAGTCAAGTAACCAGAATCGGCTGTTTTAAGGGCCGTATCCGTCATACCTTTACGAGCACCGTGGGTAGAGATGAACATCTCAAGAACTGAAAGTCCTTCACGGAAGTTTGAAGTGATTGGAAGTTCCATGATACGTCCACTTGGAGCCGCCATTAGTCCACGCATACCCGCTAATTGGGTAAAGTTGGAGATGTTACCACGAGCTCCTGAATCACTCATCATAAAGATATTGTTACGTGCATCTAAAGAGTTCATCAAGTGATCTTGAATCAAATCTTTTGTTTTCGTCCAGACATTGATAACTGAAGTGTAACGCTCTTCTTCAGTGATCAGACCACGTCTGTGAGAAGCATCGATACGATCTACTTGCTCATGTGCTTTTTCAAGAATTTCTTCTTTTTCTTTTAGGTTAGAAATATCCGCGATCCCTACAGTGATCCCTGATTTAGTTGAATATTTATATCCAAGGTTTTTCATAAGATCGAGCATCTTAGACGTTTCTGTAACGTGGAATCTCTTGAAGACTTCCGCGATAACATTTCCTAAGTTATTTTTCTTGAACGGTTTAACGATTTCTTGATTTTTAATGTACTCAGGAATGTTTGTACCGTAAGCAACAAAGTAATGATCTGGTGTTTGTTTTTCTAGGTTCGCTTGAGTTGGTTCATTCAAGTAAGGGAATTCTGCAGGCATAATCTCGTTGAAGATTAATTTTCCGACAGTTGTAATCAAATACTTGTCTTTTTGCCATTCTGTAAATGGTTTGTTTGGAATTGCCGATGTATGGATTCCTACACGTGAATGCAAGTGTACATAACCGCTTTGGTAAGCTTGAATCGCTTCAGAAGTGCTTGAGAAGATCATACCTTCGCCTTCACGTTCTGCATCTTCCATAGTCAGGTAGTAGTTACCCAAAACCATATCCTGAGAAGGTGTAACAACTGGTTTACCATCTTTAGGGTTCAAGATATTTTGCGCACCAAGCATTAAGATACGTGCTTCTGCTTGAGCTTCGTCACTTAGAGGCACGTGAACCGCCATTTGGTCCCCATCGAAATCGGCATTGTATGCCTCACATACTAATGGGTGAAGACGGATCGCTTTTCCTTCTACTAAGATCGGTTCAAATGCTTGAATACCTAAACGGTGTAATGTAGGTGCTCGGTTAAGAAGAACTGGATGTTCACGAATAACGTCTTCAAGAACTTCCCAGATTTCTTCATCCAAACGCTCTACTTTACGTTTAGCGTTTTTGATATTGTTTGCAATATCTCTTGCAACAAGTTCTCTCATTACAAAAGGCTTGAAGAGCTCAATGGCCATTTCTTTTGGAAGACCACATTGATACATCTTAAGGCTTGGTCCTACTACGATAACGGAACGTCCAGAATAATCTACACGTTTACCCAGTAGATTCTGACGGAAACGTCCTTGTTTCCCTTTAAGCATATGCGAAAGAGATTTAAGCGGACGGTTACCTGGTCCAGTTACAGCACGTCCACGACGACCATTATCTACTAAAGCATCTACCGCTTCTTGTAGCATGCGTTTCTCGTTTTGAACGATGATGTGCGGTGCATTCAAGTCCAATAATCTTTTCAGACGATTGTTACGGTTGATTACACGTCTATAAAGGTCATTTAAATCACTTGTTGCAAAACGTCCACCTTCAAGTTGAACCATTGGTCTAAGTTCAGGAGGGATAACAGGAACAACATCCATAACCATCCATGATGGGTGGTTACCAGAGTTACGGAAAGCTTCTAGAATATCTAGACGACGAACCGCTCTTGTACGTTTTTGTCCAGTTGCAGACTGTAATAGTTCTTTAAGTTCTGCGACTTCTTCCACAAGGTCAACATCATTTAATAATGTTTTGATTGCTTCAGCTCCGATTTCAGCGCGGAAATCATTTCCGTACTGTGCACGACGCTCACGGTATTCGCGTTCTGTCATCAATTGTTTTTTCTCAAGTGGTGTATCACCCGCATCTGTTACAACGTAAGATGCAAAATAGATAATTTCTTCCAGCGCACGAGGACTCATATCAAGCACAAGACCCATACGACTTGGAATACCTTTAAAGTACCAGATGTGTGTTACTGGTGCAGCAAGTTCTAAATGTCCCATACGTTCACGACGTACTTTAGACTTAGTTACTTCTACGCCACAGCGGTCACAGACGATGCCTTTATAGTGCACTCGTTTGTATTTACCACAAGAACATTCATAATCTTTAGTTGGTCCAAAGATTCTCTCACAGAATAGTCCATCTTTTTCAGGTTTAAGTGTTCGGTAGTTGATTGTTTCTGGTTTTTTAACTTCTCCAAAAGACCAGCTGCGGATCTTATCTGGTGAAGCTAATCCAATTTGAATACTTTCAAAATTATTAACATCGATCAAAGGGGCGACCTCCCTTTATTAGATTGTGAGCTGCCCTAAAGCTCCAGAACAAGACGGCGCCGGGCAGTTGAGAGAACGAGGCAAGACCAGCTCAAGATGATGCGTATCATCTCAAAGGTGGCCTCCCCGTATCCAAACTGCTCAGCTTGTCTTACCCTTCTATGGTGTTTCTGTTAAAACTGCTTACTCTGTTTCTTGTTCTTGTGTTTCAGTTAATGCTTCTTCGTCAGCGCGTTGCTGCGCTTCTTCAGCACGTTTGATGTCTTGTTCTTTTTTCATTTCTTCTAAAGAATCTACATTGCCGTAGTCATCGTCTTCTTCTGTGTCTTGAAGATCGATTGCTAAGCTCTCTTTATCAAGTACTTTAAGATCCAGTCCTAGTGACTGTAACTCTTTTACAAGTACTCGGAATGATTCTGGTACACCTGGACGTGGAATTGGCTCGCCTTTAACGATCGCTTCATAAGTTTTCACACGACCCACTACATCATCTGATTTATATGTCAGAATCTCTTGTAGGGTATAAGCTGCACCATATGCTTCCAGTGCCCAAACTTCCATCTCTCCGAAACGTTGTCCACCGAACTGAGCTTTACCACCCAGCGGTTGTTGTGTAACTAAAGAGTAGGGTCCAGTTGAACGAGCATGAAGTTTATCATCGACCATGTGAGCCAGTTTGATGTAGTACATAACGCCGACAGATACTTTATTGTCAAACTCTTCTCCTGTACGTCCATCATATAAGACCGTTTTTGCATCGTCGTCCATGCCAGCTTCTTTGATTGTTTCCCAGATATCTTCCTCATGCGCCCCATCAAATACTGGAGAGGCAATGTGGATACCAAGTTTACGTGCAGCCATACCCATATGAAGTTCGATAACTTGACCGATATTCATACGTGATGGTACACCTAGTGGGTTCAGCATGATATCTACTGGTGTTCCATCTGGCATGAATGGCATATCTTCTTCAGGAAGGATCAAAGAGATAACCCCTTTGTTTCCGTGACGACCCGCCATTTTATCTCCAACGTTGATTTTACGTTTTTGAACGATGAATACACGTACCAAGAAGTTAACGCCTGGTGATAATTCGTCTCCAGCTTCACGAGTGAAGATCTTAACGTCGTGTACAATTCCGCCGCCACCGTGTGGCACGCGTAGAGATGTATCACGAACTTCACGTGCTTTTTCTCCAAAGATTGCATGCAACAGTTTTTCTTCTGCAGATAATTCAGATACACCTTTAGGCGTTACTTTACCAACTAGGATGTCTCCGTCTTTTACTTCTGCACCGATACGAATAATTCCGCGGTCATCAAGATGTTTTAAAGCATCTTCTCCGACGTTTGGTAATTCACGTGTGATTTCTTCAGGTCCGAGTTTTGTATCACGTGCTTCTGATTCAAATTCTTCAATATGAATAGATGTGTAGACATCATCTTTAACCAGACGCTCACTCATGATGATCGCATCTTCAAAGTTATAACCGTCGAATGTTGTAAAGGCAATCAGTGGGTTACGGCCAAGAGCCATTTCTCCATTTTCCATAGACGGGCCATCCGCTAAAATGTCTCCCTTGTCTACTTTTTCGTCCTTACTCACTAAGGCACGCTGGTTGTAAGATGTTCCAGCATTTGAGCGTTTGAATTTCGCAATATTGTACTGATCTAACGTTCCGTCTTCTCTACGAACACGAACTTGTTTTGCATCAACATACTCAACGACTCCGTCATGTTTTGCAATGATCGCAGCTCCAGAATCACGCGCGGCAAGGTGTTCGATACCTGTACCAACAAGTGGTGCTTCCGGTTGCATCAATGGCACTGCTTGACGTTGCATGTTTGCACCCATCAAAGCACGGTTGGAGTCATCGTTTTCCAAGAAAGGAATACTTGCAGTCGCTACAGAAACAACCTGTTTAGGAGATACATCCATGTAATCAACTTTTGTTACATCGATTTCTTCGTTTTTGTTTTTCGTACGCGCAAGCACGATGTCATTTGTGAATGTGCCATCCGCATTAAGTGGTGCATTAGCCTGAGCTACTACATATAAATCTTCCACATCTGCTGTCAGATAATGAATTTCATCTGTTACTCGCAAGTTTTCACGGTCTACTTTACGGTAAGGTGTTTCGATAAATCCATACTCATTGATTTTAGCGTATGTCGACAAACTATTGATCAGACCGATATTCGGTCCCTCAGGCGTTTCAATCGGGCACATACGGCCATAGTGGGAATAGTGAACATCTCGAACTTCGTATCCAGCACGGTCACGTGTCAAACCACCGGGTCCAAGTGCAGATAGACGTCTCTTATGTGTCAACTCTCCAAGTGGGTTCGTTTGATCCATGAATTGTGATAGTTGTGAAGATCCAAAGAATTCTTTGATCGACGCAACGACTGGACGAATATTAACCAGTTGTTGAGGTGTTGTTGTAGACGTGTCTTGAATAGACATACGTTCACGTACAACACGTTCCATACGAGATAGTCCAATACGGAATTGATTTTGTAGTAATTCTCCAACAGAACGGATACGACGGTTACCCAGGTGATCAATATCATCTGTTTCGCCAACACCTTCTTGAAGGTTGAAGAAATAACTCATTGAAGCAATCATATCCGCAGGAATCACGTATTTGATTTCACGATCTGGCGTCGCATTTCCAATGATGTTGATTATACGGTCAGAATCGATTGGTGAGTATACTTTGACAACTTGAAGATCGATTGGCTCTGGTACAACCCCTTCATCTGAAGGGTGAATTGTAATGCCACCAAGTCCGTTATCAATGTGCTCTCCAAGATTATCCATTACATCACGTGTAACGATTGTACCTTCTTTAGCTAGAATTTCACCTGTTTCAGGGTCTACCAATGTTTCTGCTAAAGTCAGTCCCATCAAACGAATTTTAAGATCTAGTTTTTTATTGATTTTATAACGTCCTACTCGAGCTAGATCGTAACGCTTAGGATCAAAGAAACGAGTTGTCAGTAAACTTCTTGATGAGTCTGCTGTTTTCGGCTCACCTGGACGTAGACGTTCGTAAACATCTTTCAAGGCTTCTTCTACTCGAGAATCTGCACTGTTTTTGTGAATATCTTTTTCTAATGTAGCTTTAAGGCTTTCGTTGGCTCCGAAAAGATCCATGATTTCATCATCTGATCCAAATCCTAATGCACGTACTAAGACACTTAACGGAATCTTACGTGTACGGTCAATACGGACGTTAGACAAACCTTTAGAATCCGTTTCATATTCTAACCAAGCTCCACGGTTAGGAATAACAGTTGTTCCAAAGCCTTCCATACCGTTCTTTTCAACTTTAGGGCTGAAATAAACACCTGGCGAACGAACTAATTGAGAAACGATAACACGTTCCGCACCATTGATGATAAATGTACCTTGTTCTGTCATTAGCGGGAAATCGCCAAAGAATACTTCTTGCTCTTTAACTTCTCCTGTTTCTTTGTTGATCAAGCGTAATTTAACGTACAGTGGAGCAGAGTAGTTTGAATCATGTTGTCTTGCTTCATCCACTGTATATTTTGGTTGTTGTAGTTTGTAATCTGTAAACTCCAGTGAAAGATTTCCAGAAAAATCCTCGATTGGTGAAATGTCTTTAAACATCTCTCTCAATCCGTCTTCTAAAAACCATTCGTATGAATCTGTCTGTATTTCGATCAAATTCGGGAGTTCCAGCACTTCGTTGATTCGTGAAAAACTTTTTCTTATACGGTGTTTACCGTAATTCACATTATGGCCTGCCAACCTCTTCACCCCTCGTTAATATTCAATGTATAGACTAATTAGTTAACCTGATCTAAATATTACATTTAGATTACAATGATGACGATTCGTTTAAATCATCTCATGTTTTCCTGTTTTAGACCAAAAAAAATACAAAAGATATGTGAAGAATCGATAGATTTCATTCTCACGTTCTTTTGTTTAGCATTCAAAACCCTATACGGACAATATTTCGCATAGCGCTCCACTGTATACATTGTTTAGCGTCTACTTAGTTTACACGACAAATAGAAGGGTGTCAAGCATATTTTTATACTTTAAACATCCTTCTTCTAAACGCCCGTTTTATAGTGGATTTATCTATGAAGAGACCTTTTGAGATCTTAAAATCCAGTACCCTCTGTCTAGCGCAATTCGTTCTACATTTCCAAATACTTCGGCCATTTTCTTCTGTGCACTCGGTGCCCCCTGTTTCTTCTGGATAACAATAACCAAGTAACCTCCAACCGCCAGATGATTGACCGCTTCTTCCAGCACTTTATGAACTGTTTCTTTGCCTGCTCTTATTGGCGGGTTTGAAAAAATTCCTGCAAATACCTTATGCGTTACGGTTTCATACAAAGAAGATGCATGAATCGAAACGTTATTCACACCGTTGGTTGCAGCATTCTTCTTCGCAAGTGAAAGGGCACGTTCATTGATGTCTACCATTTCAACTACTCTATCGCGATCAAGTTTTGCCAGCGTTAATCCGATTGGGCCATACCCACACCCAACATCTAGTAGCGAACCTTCTGGAAATTCTGTTAAATAGACTGCATCAAGCAATACCTTGGAACCATAATCAACTTTTTCTTTTGAAAATACTCCAGAATCCGTGTGAAACGTAAAGTCGAATCCTTTCAGTTGTGTCGTCCAGGATTGTTGATCGCTTTTTGATTGTGGGTCATTTGTATAATAGTGATCGCTCATGATTAAACCATCTTTCTAGGATCTGTATAGTTATCAAAGTCTTGCTCACTCATGAGTTCAGCAGACATGACAACCTCTTTTAATGTTTTGTTTTCTTCGTATGCTTGTTTCGCTAAAGCACTAGCTGTGTCGTATCCTAGCACCGGTGCCAGTGCCGTTACCAGCATTAACGATTGATCGACGTAAGTACGCATTTGCTCTTCGTTTGCTGTCAGACCAGCCAGACACCTTTTGTTGAAACTTTGCAGACCATCCGCTAAAAGCGTAATGGACTGGATCGTGTTATAGATAATGACAGGCATATAGACGTTCAATTCAAAGTTTCCTTGCGATGCAGCTATGCCAACCGTTGTATCATTTCCCATAACTTGTACGCAAACCATCGTCAATGCTTCTACTTGCGTTGGATTAACTTTCCCCGGCATGATCGAGCTACCTGGTTCGTTCGCTGGTATAGTGATTTCAGAAAAACCTGATCGTGGCCCGCTAGCTAACCATCTGATATCGTTTGCCATTTTCATCACGTTTGCTGCAAGTGATTTAAGGGCACCGTGGAAAAAGACAAAGTTATCTTTACTGGATAATCCATGAAACTTGTTTTCCATTTGAGTAAAAGGTTCATTTGTCCAACGCATAATTTTTTGGATTGCTTTTCCAGAAAAAGTCGGCTCAGCATTCAATCCCGTTCCTACAGCTGTTCCTCCAAGAGGTAATGCATACATCATCTCCGTAGATTCTTCAATCATTTTTTCGTTTCGTTCAATCATACCGATCCATCCACTAATCTCTTGTCCAAACGTTAGCGGCGTTGCATCCTGGAGATGTGTCCGTCCGATTTTAATTGTATCTTTGTATGTCTCCGCAAGTTTTTTTAACGTCTGTTTAACTTCTACCAGTATAGGCAGAAGACGTTCTTTAACTTTCAAAACAACCGCTATCTGCATTGCCGTCGGAAATGTATCATTCGAACTCTGACTTTTATTGACATCATCATTGGGATGGATTAAATTAGATGTTCTTTTCTCGTTGGCAATATGGGAGATGACTTCATTCAGGTTCATATTGGTTTGTGTCCCGCTACCTGTCTGCCAGACAGACAAAGGGAACTCTTCATTAAACATTCCCCATACTAACTCATCACACACTTCAGAAATAGCTTCTGCTTTATTCGTATCCAGAAGGCTGATTTCTTCGTTCGTCAAAGCCGCCGCTTTTTTTACTAGTCCCAAAGCTTGAATCACTTCGATCGGTATCTTCTCATTTCCGATTGGGAAATTTTCCAGACTTCGCTGTGTTTGTGCGCCCCACTTTTTCTCAGCAGCAATGTTCACCGTTCCGATTGCGTCTCTTTCAGTTCTCTGGTTCATTTATTTACACACTTTCTAGTATATTGGTTGGGTTAAGGTCATCATTTCCTGATTGTTTTCTTTTTTTCTATCAGTTTTATTTTCAAACCACTTTATATTTTACCGTAATAAAAAAAATAATCAAAAAATATTCTCAAATTTTGTTTGAAACAACAAAAAGAGGCGCTTTCGCACCTCTTTTATTTCAAGCATGTTTATTTTAGAAGAAACTTATACTTCCGCTTTGAACGGTTTTTCGCGTGGCAAAATCAAGTTCAGCACAATACCGGTCAGCGCACTTAACGCCGTTCCAGACAAAGTGACGAATCCAGCAATATCCAGCACTGCTCCACCCAGACCGATAACAAGCATCGAGCTTGCTATGATTAAATTACGTGACTGATTGAAGTCCACTTTATCTTCAATCATAACTTTCAGCCCATTACTGGCAATAACTCCATAAAGAAGAATGGACATCCCTCCTAGTACAGCATTGGGGATTGTCGAAATCAGTGCCGTGAATTTCCCGAAAAAGCTCAATCCGATAGCAATGAACGCCGCGTTTCGAATCACTGAGACCGAGGCAATTCTCGTCATGCCAATAACGCCAGTGTTTTCACCATAGGTTGTATTCGCCGGTCCTCCGAAAAATGCAGACACGACTGTTGCCGCTCCATCTCCAATTAATGTTCTAGAAAGGCCAGGATTTTTCAGGAATGGACGTCCGACGATTTTTCCAAGCACTGTATGATCTCCGATGTGTTCCGCTACAGTCACAAGGACGATTGGTAAAATGGCCCATGTTTCTGGTCCGAAGTAGAACGTATAAGAATTAAATAAATTATTTTCAAAAGGCACGTAAAATTCCGGTACTGCCAGCCAGTTCGCTTCAATGATAGGCATAAAGTCGACTAGACCTAACATGATTGCTACAAGGTAACCGAAGATAATCCCAGTTAAAAAGGGAATGATTTTAAAGAAGCCGGTAGCTTTTGTATTGATAAAAGCTGTGATCAAAAATGTAGAAACGGCTACAAGAATCGTTTTCCAATCCGAATCGGCTACGAGTCCAGCGTTTGAAACAGCATTAGAAGCCAATCCTAGACCGATCACCATAATCATGGGTCCAATAACGATTGGTGGAAGGAGTCTATCAATCCAGTTCGTTCCAATCACTTTTACTACACCCGCTATCACGATGTAGACAAGACCAACCATGACGATACCAGTCTGAGCGGCACTAATATCTCCGCCCATTTGCTCAATGGCCACTTGCATCGCTGCGATATACGCAAAAGATGATCCTAAGTAAACAGGCACTTTCGCCTTTGTAGCAAGTTGATAAATCAAGGTCCCGACTCCACTCGCCAGTAATGCGACCGATACCGGAAGACCTAGCAAGATAGGGACTAAAATCGTTGCTCCGAACATTGCAAAAACGTGTTGAAGACTGAGTAATAAGCCCGTTGTTAGAGCTGGTTTGTCCTCCACGTCAAGAATTAGGTTTTGTTTTTCTACTGCCATATATTATCGTTCCTTCCTGAGTTTGAATAGGTTATTTCCAGAATTTTTCGCAAAAAAATACCCTTTGCATCTATGCAAAAGGACCTCGTTTATCAGATGGAAATTACCTGCTTCTTTCCGCATCCAGTAAAGCGATAGATTTCCAGACTCAGAAATTGACCGCAAACACTCGGAAGGCATGTAATTATGTAAAGCTATTCCATCCTTTTTTACCTCACTGGATAAACTTTAAAGGAGTTTTGCTTTTGTTATTGTAGCAATTAATGACATGCGTTGCAAGACAAATTTTCAGAAAGCTGCTTTAAGCGTCTTTTATTAAGAAGCTCCATTATTTCTTTGCGCTGAGAACACGCAATCAATGACAATGACGACACCTAATAGCAATTCCGCCTGACTTTCGTCTCGTATATCAATCGCGTATGTATCTCCCCAAGATAACCATTCTTTATTGATATCAGCAATCACGTTTCCTCTCTGCTCGATTACATAGTCGTGTGCCATAATTGATCCTTCGACGTTCCAGTCTGGCCCCAGAATCGAATAGTCATTTTTGAAAAATCTAAATTCTTTTTTGACCGTAGCGACTTTTTCTCCGTTTTTATACAGATCATACTCTGGAAGAAATGTTAAAAGCTTCTGCTCAATATACAGAACTTCTTCTTGATACATATTGTAAATACGCAATTTATTCCCTAGACTCAGCATTTTACCTTCAACTTGATACAGCGCTTGACCTGATTCATCTTTTACGGAAAACTGATTATTGAACGAAAATACTTTTTGTTTTATGAAATATTTCATCTGAATTCCCCCTAATTTGTTTTGATACTAGCTCTATTATAAGCATACACTAAAAAATAAAAAGGTCGATCTCCTGAAGAGACCAACCTTTCTATTTATTCACTTGAGCTTTGCTTCTTTCAATGCTGTCTCTGGCTGAAATGTTGGCGACCAGTCCAATCGATCCGGAAAGAATCAACATACTCGACCCCCCGTAACTTAACAGCGGAAATGTCATACCAGAAATCGGCATCAATCCAATTACGCCACCAATATTAATGAGCGCTTGAATAAAGAACATTGTCGCAATTCCGATACACATGAGCGATTCAAAACTTTTTTTAGAACGAATTCCTATAAGATAGATCCGAGAAATCATGAAGGTAAACAGACCGAGCACAAACAAAATTCCAACCAATCCCAATTCTTCTCCGGTGATGGACAGGATAAAATCTGTATACGGTTCTGGTAAATAACCTGTTTTCTGAACACTATTTCCAATACCTACACCGAAAAGCCCACCTCGACTGAGTGCATAATAAGACTGAACCAGTTGAAGACCAGCACCATCCGCTAAAGCAAAAGGATCCCAAAAAGCCAGAAAGCGCTGATACTGATAGCCTCTTAAAAAAGGTAGGTGCGGTCCAAAGTGTCTTACCAGTTCTAAAACCCCAGCCACTAGGACTGTACCCATAGCACTGAGCATTAACCCTACTTTAGCAGATACACCACTAGCAAAGATCATGATTGCACTAATCGCAACAATCACGACAGCTGCTCCAGTATCTGGTTGAATCAAGATTAAAGCCACGACTAGACCAATCAGCAAGCTCGGCGCCATAATGGAATTCAAGAAATCATCAGCGATGACCTTTTGTTTTTTGGATAGTATGTAAGCCAAGTACCAGATACAGGTTGCTTTGGCGATTTCTGCTGGCTGTACGTTGAAAAATGGCAATTCAATCCAGCTTTTCGCGCCATTAATCTCTCTTCCGAAGATCAGGAGTATCAGTAATAGTACAATCGTCAACAAAATACCAAGTATGACGACTTTTTTTTTCTTAAGGAGTCGAAACGGAAAAAAGGCACCGACAAATGCAAACAGCAGTCCTCCAATGACATAAGCGGTCTGTCTAACAAGATAGAATTGCGGATTATTGTAATCCTTTAACCCCATATAACTACTGGCACTGTAGACCATTACGATACTAAACAGCGCTAAGATAAGAAAAGGAATCATTAAATGTTTATCCATATGCTTGATTCTCTCTTTGAACATCGATCCTTCACTCCCCTCTCTATACTTTTTTCGTTGATAACCATTCGTCCAAATGAAACCTTCTTTTGAATCGCTTTTAATAAAGCTTCCTCTATTCTTCAGAAAGCAACGTGAACTCTTTTACTCTATCGGTATAGCGTTCAATTAGAAAGGAGCCGTTTTTGTTAATCGTTTTATCGGCTCCTTTCTCACCTATCGAACCCTTTCAATCATTCATTTCAAGCTATTTTCAAAAAATCGTTTTACATTCTATTTAACGCTTTTACGAACCTGTATGGAACTCTTCAGACTCGCCAGAGAAAAAGTAGGACTTATGGTGGAAACGCATGGACATGATTAAGCCTATCGCCATCATATTCCCAAGCAAGGCCGAGCCTCCTTGAGAGATAAAAGGTAAAGGTATTCCTGTCATAGGTAGCAAACCAATACTCATTCCGATATTTTCCAGTACGTGGAAAGCAATCATCATAATAACACCTGTTGCAATATAAGCATAAAATTCGTTTTTTGTATCATAAACGATTTTCACCATGTGATAGATGAGTATAAAGTAAAGCAATATTAAGAAGGCTCCACCTACGAATCCGAAATTCTCTCCAACAGTTGAAAAAATCATGTCGGACTCTCTTACAGGAATGTAGACTTCTGTTACACCTAAACCCTTACCTATAATTCCGCCAGATCCAATCGCTTTAAACACTTGAGTGATTTGGTATGCATCATCCGATGAACTTTGAAGAGGATTCAACCAAGTATCTATTCGTGCAAATTGGTAGTTACTAAACCCTAAGTTAATCAGAAACTCTCTGTTATAAACTACCAGTAAAATCAAACCTATCCCAAGAGACATCACTACCAGAAATGTAGGTAGAATAATCTGCCATTTTACACCTGAAAGTAACACGATTCCAACTAGTATTGCCATATAAACTAAAGCTGTTCCCAAGTCATTGAGTACAAGCGCAAGATACGGAGCTGAATATAAAGCGATTTTTCCCAGTAATTTAAAGTCACTACTGTATTCATGACTCGTGTAATAACTATTATGTTTCGTGACTGTTTTGGCTAATATAAGGATAAAAGGAATCTTAGAGATCTCTGCAGGTTGTATTGTACCTATTCCAGGTATCCTAATCCACGATTTTCCACCGGTTCTAGCAGCCAATTCTCTGTCATAAAACAAAAGCGTAGCAATCAGCAATAGTATCCCGATAACATAAAGAACCATCGTCATTTTCCATAATTGCTCAGAGTCAAACTGCATGATGATAGCTACCGCGATTGTTCCTAAGGCGTACCAAATTGTATGCATAATGGTTTGTCGCATGCCCTCGCCGGCCATCAAATTCGTTGTTGAATAAATCATGGCAATACTGAACAATGCTAGTAGCATGACGCTCAATATGACCCCGTAATCTATACGGTTTGTGTGTTTATCTTCAGTCATTTTCTTATGCTCCTTTTTCTAATCCAAATTCTGGTATGCATCTACATTCAAAACATTTTTGGTAACACTCTTCAAGGAAACATTTTAACAGATTCATTTCACCATTCATAGCTATGGTAAGCATTTAGCATAAAATAGCCACAGAAACGCAAAGATTTCTTAAGGTTTGCGATTTCTCTATAAAGAAAGAGCACCTAACCACTCTGACCATAACAGGTTCAGGGTGGCGGTGCTCTTTAAAGGATTCAGCAAACGACTGAAAAGTTAATTACTTAACTTCTACAGAACCGCCAGCTTCTTCGATTTTAGCTTTAAGTTCTTCAGCTTCATCTTTAGAAACGCCTTCTTTGATTGCAGAAGGAGCGCCATCAACTAATGCTTTAGCTTCTTTCAAGCCAAGACCAGTAGCTTCACGTACAGCTTTGATTACTTTGATTTTAGCAGATCCAGCGCTTGCTAGTTCAACTGTAAATTCAGTTTGTTCAGCAGCTTCTGAAGCTCCTGCTCCTGCTGCTGCAACTGGTGCTGCAGCTTCAACGCCAAATTCTTCTTCGATTGCGCTAACTAAGTCGTTCAATTCAACGATTGTAGACTCTTTTAAGTCAGCAATGATTTTTTCGATATCTAATGCCATTTTATATTTTCCTCCAATATATTAGTTGTGTTTTTTAGTTAAATGATGGTGCCAAATGATTTGTAGAACAGGCTGTTCTGTAATAGAACGTGAGCTTACGCTGCTTCCTCTTCTTTTTTCTCTGCAACTGCTTTGATTGCCAAGGCAGTGTTTCGAACTGGTGCTTGAAGTACAGATAATAGCATAGAAAGTAGTCCTTCGCGGCTTGGTAGTGTCGCAATTTTGTTGATTTCTGCAACAGTTGCTACTTTACCTTCCAATACGCCACCTTTAATTTCTAAAGCTTCTGCATCTTTCGCAAATTCTGCAATGATTTTTGCAGGCGCTACGACTTCTTCATTACTGAATGCTACTGCTGTAGGTCCTTTAAAGACGTCATCTAAACCGTTCAAGTTTGCTGCTTCAGCGGCACGACGTAGCATAGTATTTTTCAATACGTGCATTTCAACTCCAGCTTCACGTAATTGTTTACGTAACTCAGTTACTTGCTCAACTGTTAGTCCACGGTAATCAACTACGACTACTGCAGCCGCGTCTTCGAATTTTTTAGTAATGTCTTTAACGATTTCTTCTTTTTTAGCTAAAATGTTCGCTTTGCTCATTGATGTTTCACCTCCTGATCGATTGTAAAAGGGCAATAAAAAAACCCCATGTCTCCGTAGACAAAGAGGGATTGTGTGTGTTTAACGTAAATATACATCACAGTTATCCTCGGTATGATATTAAGGCTTACGCCACATACTGTCTTCGGTATAATCTAGCATCGTTCTTCTGTTTTATTTAAGAAACAGATTCACTTTACTTTTACTCATCAATGTTCAGTTAATTGCTTAACCTGCATAAGTATAGCAAGCTATACCTCGCAGGTCAAGAATTAATTGATTTTTTTAAGTTGAGATTATTATTATTTTACTGTTGTTTGGTCTACTTTAACACCAGGACCAAAAGTACTTGCAACAGCCATATTTTTAATATAAGCACCTTTTGAACTAGATGGCTTAGCTTTAACGATTGTTTCGTGAATCGCAGAAAGGTTTTCTTGTAATTTGTCGATGCCAAATGAAACTCTTCCGATTGGAACATGAATATTTGACTGACGGTCTACACGATAAGTAACCTGTCCAGCTTTGATATCATTAACAGCTTTCGCTACGTTAGGTGTTACTGTACCAGTTTTAGGGTTTGGCATAAGGCCTTTGGGTCCAAGGACACGTCCAAGTTTACCAACTTCAGCCATCATGTCCGGAGCGGCAACAACTACGTCGAACTCGAACCATCCACCTTGTACTTTTTCAACTAAATCGCTATCTCCAACGAAGTCAGCTCCAGCTTCTTGTGCAGCTTTTGCTTGATCTCCTTTTGCGAAAACGATAACTGTTGAAGTTTTACCTGTTCCGTGTGGCAATACCATTGCTCCACGAATTTGTTGATCAGCTTGTTTAGGGTCTACTCCTAGACGATAAGCAACTTCTACAGATGCATCAAATCCAGCGTAGTCGATTTCTTTAACTAATTCTAGTGCTTCAGTAGCGTCATACAATTGTTCTCTGTTGACTTTTTCCAGAGCAGCTAAAAACTTTTTACTTTTCTTCGCCATGATTATTTCCTCCTTGTTGTGGTATTAACGGTTTAACCTCCCACTTGTTCTCCTTAGAAGTGATTGAGTAATTTATTTAGAACCACTCACATCTACAACTACGGAGACAGCAAGAGCTTAGAGTTGTAGGTTTTTAATTAACCTTCAACAGTGAAGCCCATGCTACGAGCTGTACCTTCGACCATACGCATAGCAGCTTCTACAGATGCAGCGTTTAAGTCTTCCATTTTTGTTTCAGCAATTTCTCTAACTTGTGCACTTGTTACAGATGCAACTTTTTTAGTGTTTGGTTCACCAGAACCAGACTCAACGCCGGCAGCTTTTTTAAGTAATACTGCAGCTGGTGGTGTTTTAGTGATGAATGTAAATGAACGGTCTTCGTATACTGAGATCACAACTGGAATGATCATTCCTGCTTGGTCTGCAGTACGCGCGTTGAATTCTTTACAAAATCCCATAATGTTTACTTGTGCTTGTCCTAGTGCTGGACCTACTGGAGGAGCTGGATTAGCTTTCCCTGCAGGAATCTGCAATTTGACTAGATTTACGACTTTCTTTGCCACGAGACATACCTCCTTGATTTGTTTCGCGAGTGGTTAAATGAGGTTATAGTTTTCCTCTCCCACCTGTTTCTTTGCATACAAAATATGCGTATCGCCTACTTTGCGTACCGATATATTATAGTCCTTCAAAGGATATGTGTCAAACCTTTTTTAATCTTTTATCTTAGAAATCTGATCGTAGTCAAGTTCGGCGTTTGTTTCACGGCCAAACATTTCAACTAGCGCTTTAATTTTACCTTTTTCAGATTCGATTTCTGTAATAGTACCTTCCATTCCTGAAAAGGCACCGTTGATGATTTTGACACGTTCGCCAATTTCAACATCCATGTTTACTTTACGAGGATTGATACCCATACTACGTAAAATCTGGTCCACTTCTTCTGGTAACAATGGAGAAGGCTTACTTCCTGCACCATGTGACCCAACAAATCCAGTTACGCCGGGAGTATTCCGTACGATATACCAAGCATCATCTGACATAATCATTTCAACAAGTACGTACCCTGGAAATGTTTTATGTGTAGAGACTTTTGTTTCTCCATCTTTTTCCTCATAAGTTTGTTCTTCCGGAATCAATACTTGTAAAATGTTGTGTTCCATCCCCATACTAGTCGCACGAGATTCTAGATTCTGTTTTACCTTGTTTTCGTAACCTGAGTAAGTGTGTAGTACATACCACGCTTTTGATAATTCAATTTCAGACATGTCTTTCTCCTTTTTTGTTGTTTTTCTGATTTTCCACAATTGTTCCAAACCATAATAAAAAACCTTCTGCACGTGTTATCGATCAAGAAGGTTTTTGTCGTTTCGTTTAATCTATTCGCATTATATCACTTAAACGCATGATAATCTATTGCATTTAGTCATTCAACTTTTTTAAATCAAATTCAGTAAAAAAGTAATGATCGAATCTATTCCAAAAAAGAAAACGCTGAAAAATGCTACAACTCCAAATACAGTTAACGTATTTTTTCGCATTTCTTTGTTCGTCGGCCAAGTGGTTTCTTGTAATTCATATTTTACTTCTCCGAAAAACTTCTTGATTTTGCCCATCGGTGTCATCCTCCCATACTATTTGATTCATTTGATCTGTTAAAGGTTATTTAGTTTCTCTGTGTAATGTGTGTTTTGAACAGTAACTACAGTACTTTTTAACTTCTAGTCGTTCTGTTCGAACTTTTGATCCGCCATTTTTAGAGTAGTTTCTTGAACCACATTCTGTACAGGCTAGGACGATTTTCTTTTGCATATTTTTCTGTTCCTCGTTTCTTTTTTCCCACGGTTGCTTTAAAACGCAACTTCACTGCGTACCAATCTAAATAATACTGTTTATCAATAAGTTAGTCAACTACTACTTTAGACTCTATGGCTTCTTTTTCTTAGATAGGGCGTTTGATTTTATGTATATCTGCTTTAGTTGTGTCTAAAAGCAGACGTTTATGTATACGAACATATCAAGTTTGTTTTAATTTATATTTTTTTATAGAAGAAGCTTCTAATCTATGGCACAATAACCTTACATAAAAGCTTATTAGAAGGACGTTTTTTTATGACTAAAACTCAAAAACTCATTTATATATCTTTACTTTCTGCTCAAGCGGTTATTCTAGGGCTTATAGAGCGAAGTATTCCCTTTCCTTTTGCATTCGCTCCAGGCGCTAAACTTGGCATAGCCAATCTGATTACTATCGTTGCAATCTATACTCTTCCTTTTAAAGATAGTATGAAGGTTGTGGGCATGCGTTTGTTGATGACAACCTTGTTAGGTGGCACGATTTCCACACTCCTCTACAGTACAGCTGGAGCTGTCCTTAGCTTTTTAGGGATGGTCTTTGTCAAAATGACTGGTGGTAAAAAAGTCAGCATCATTGGAGTAAGTGCTACTGGTGGTATTTTACATAATTTAGGTCAACTATTTGTTGCTAGTTTTATCGCTCAAACATGGACGGTTCTTCTGTACCTGCCTGTACTATCTTTTATGGGCATCTTATCTGGAATTGCCATTGGAATCTCGGCAAATTTCTTAATGGATAAAACGTCTATTGTTCGTCGTTTTCGCCGTCAGTATGAGGAATGACCGCTTAAAACAATCATCTACTTTTTTCAAGTGAGCGATTTTTTTTAAAACAATTCTTTGTATTTCTGACTGCATCTGTGTTTTGCATTCATCGCTTTTTCTCTTGAACACCGCAGACTAGTTGCAATTTCATCATAACTATATCCACTCATGTAAAGAATGCTGACGATTTTCTCAAATCCAGATAAAGCTTCCTGGTACTCCGCCATAGACTCTTGCATGAGAATCCACTCTGATGGAGATAATGATTTAGCTGTACCCATCACTTGGTTGCCCTTTTGCTCAACAATCCCATCTAGTGATAGAGCCTCTTTATTAGATTTTCTCTTCAAGGCGTTATTCCATCTGCTCAGTCGATTAAAATGATTATCCAAACATAATGAGACGTATTGGCTAAAACTCATACCACGGTCTCTTTCATATTTTCTTGTTGCTTCTACAAAACATTCGCAAGCTTCTTGCCATAAATCATCTTGGTCATATCCTCTAATAAATCTCTTTCTGATTGATCTGTAAAAGAGGGGTTTACATCTTTCGAACAATTCACTGAACCGACTTTCGTCGACGTGTTGTACCATAAAAATCAACGTCTCATTGATATGCTCCTCTGGTTTGATTCTCCTCCTACGTAACTGTCCGTTTTGCTGATCCAGCATTGTCTTAATACCCCTTTCTGTAATGGAACGATCACATTAGATGAGAAACGTTCTTATACAATATTATATTGCCATAACTCTTCTATTTTTAACGAAGATTTTTTCTGTTTTTTAATCTTTTTTTACTTAATTCACGTATCCTTAAATACAACGAATTAGGAAATTCTGAACATCGTTGTTTTGATCCGTTTTCATGAATATTTTCCAAAAAAAAGAAGCCTTTTTAAAAGACTTCTTTTTCACATTTTATTCACATTCACAAAGAATCTTTTGGGTGTTCACTTTGAATCAGTTTTTGATAAAACTCTTTAAGTCTTTTCTCATCTTCTTCTTTCAGAGGGGAGTTACGCCGATACTGCTGCATTTTGTATAAGGTCGCATCTAAAGCAATATTCTTTTTGACTCGGTTCAACTCTTTGTATAATTCAATAGCTGATTTTCTAGCTGCACCTTTTTGGAAAACAATCCATTGCTCCGCAAGATCAGAAGTAGCTACGGATACGTTCGTAATCAATAAGTTCTCTTCTCCAACGGCTCTTTCGATATAGCTATCCGCGGTCTCGCCTTCACTTGTAAAAATGACAACGACATCGTACTTATCGTACCTTTGCTGAATCCCAGGAACGAGCTGAGCATCAAATATGATTCTGACTTCTATCTCCTGATACTTTGCATAGTTACTTAGTTCATGAAGTAGTTGATCTCTTGCATCTGCCATTTTATCGATTCTTTTAAGCTTTACCAACTCTGGCCAGGCTCCGATCATGTTATACCCATCTACATAAAGCAGTTCTTTTTTCATCGCGCGCCTCCCTTCCTCTGATTTAACTTTTTTATAAGGCGTTTCTTTTACGGAATACTTCGTACATTAATAAGCTGGAAGCCACACTTGCATTCAAACTCTGCACATGACCTGTCATAGGAATCGTTAGTGTTTCGTCTACTTTTTCTTTGACCAGACGAGACAACCCTTTCCCTTCATTCCCAATGACTAGTCCGATCGGCGCATCTACTTCCCAACGTCTATAATCCGTTCCGTCCATATCTGTTCCGAAAATCCACAATCCACGTTCTTTTAGTTCTTCAATGGTTTGAACAAGATTGGTTACGCGTACGACTGGGACATGTTCGATGGCTCCGGTTGCTGCTTTTGCAACAGTGGATGTTAAGCCGACTGCACGGCGTTTTGGAATAATAATCCCATGAACCCCTGCCGCATCTGCCGTTCTCATGATGGATCCTAAGTTATGTGGATCTTCGATTCCATCTAATAATACGAAAAACGGAACTTCGTCTTTTGCTTCTGCAGCCGCGAATAAGTCATCTATTTCAGCATAAGCGACTGGACTTGCTGCTACGAGAACGCCTTGATGATTCTCACCATCACTCAATAAATCTAATTTACTTTTCGGAACAAAACTCAACTGTATCTTACGCTTTTTAGCTTCTTCTTGAATGTCTTTTAGTTTACCACCTGATAAACCTTCTTGTAGAAATACTTTATTGATATCACGATTTGACTTAATGGTTTCTAGTGCCGGAATTCTGCCAATCACCATTTCGTCTTGGGCAATATCTTGCTCGATCACTTCTGGTTTTGATTCTGTCTTAGGTTGAATGCGGTTCTGCTTACGTTCACCAGATCCTTTTACTTTATTTCTATCAAACTTATTTCTGTCGGGTCTGTTCTTGTCAGATCTATTTCTATCTGGCCTTTTACCACCTTGTTTTTTAGGCAAGCGATTTCCTCCTTTCAAGACACCTTACTGAGCGAGTGCCTTGTCGACTTTCTGTATACATACTTCTATTAATTCGTGTAATCTGTCTTCTTGTTTTGTCAGATACAAATATCCCATCACGGCTTCAAATCCAGAAGACTTATTATAGGTTGATCCATCTGTATTTTTGGCTTTGGAATAACTTTTTGCGTTACGCCCTCTTTTGTAAAAATCCATTTCAACTTCATTCAAACGATCTTCTTCGATCAGTTCTTCAATCAACCAAGCTTGTGCTTTGGCCGATACATAATTCGTTGCCAAGCGGTGCAATTGATTAGGTTTCGTCTGGCCATTTGTCAGCAAATGCTCTCTTATCGACTGTTCATACGCAGCATCTCCCATGTATGCAAGCGCCAGTCCGTTCAGCAACTCCGCGTCCTTCGCCTTCATTAGGATTCCTTCCTTTTCCAGCGAATTCCTTGCGGTGTATCTTCCAGTAAAATGCCTTTTTCTTGTAGCAAGTCTCTGATTTCATCTGCTCTAGCAAAATTTTTATCTTTTCTAGACTGATTTCTTTCTTCAATCAACTCTTCAACTTCTTTATCTAGAAGTTCTGTATCAATCACTAAGTCTAATTGTATCCCAAATATAGCTAGAATTTCTTCTAGATGCTTCATAGCAAATGCCAAAACTTTTTTAGATACTTGCTTTTGTTCAAGATAGACATTTAAGTTTCTGATCATTTCATAGACATCTGTGATACCATTTTGTGCTTGAAAATCGTCATCCATATGTTTTTCAAACTGTTGAATCAGGTCTTTCCATTTTTGGATCTGACTTGCATCATCCTCTAAAGCATCTTCTGCTTGTTCAATACGGTGACTGGCATTCGCATAAGCTGTTTGAATTCTTGTTAAATTAGATTTTGCTTCATGAATCGTCTCATCTGTATAGTTGATTGGATGACGGTAGTGTACGGTAGATAAGAAAAATCTCAGCACTTGTGGATCATGAATCTTTTTAAGATCATGCACTAAAACAAAGTTACCAAGCGATTTACTCATTTTTTCTTCGTTCATCGTCACGAAACCATTGTGTAACCAATACTTTGCGAAAGGTTCTCCAGTTTTCGCTTCTGATTGCGCAATTTCGTTTTCGTGATGCGGGAATGTCAGATCTTGTCCACCTGCGTGAATATCAATTGTATCCCCAAGGTATTTCGTAGCCATGACTGAACATTCAATATGCCAACCCGGACGACCTTCTCCCCATGGAGATGTCCAACTAATTTCTTCCCTTTTAGCTGACTTCCATAGCGCAAAATCAAGGGGATCATCTTTTTTCATGTTTTCTGATTCTTCTAATCTGTTGCTGGCACCTAATTCTAAGTCATCTACTGATATACCGCTCAGTTTTCCGTATCCTTCAAACTTTCTTGTCCGATAATAGACATCTCCTTCTTTTTGATAGGCAAAACCTTTTTCAATCAGCACTTCAATAAATTGAATGATTTCCTGGATATTATCCATTACTCTTGGTGCGTGTGTAGCTCTTTTCACATGTAATGCTTCTGTATCTTCATAGTACGCTTCAATAAAACGATCTGCTACTTCTGGAGCGGTCAGCTTAAGCTCTTCAGCAGCTTTTATGATTTTATCGTCAACATCTGTAAAGTTCGATACGTAATTAACCTCATATCCTCGGTATTCAAAGTATCTTCTAATCGTGTCGAAAGCAACCGTGCTTCTTGCATTTCCAATATGGATGTAGTTGTAGACAGTGGGTCCACAAACATACATGCTCACTTTATTTTCCTGAAGTGGCTCAAACCGTTCTTTCTGATTTGATAATGTATTATATAATTCAATCATCTATCTGGCTCCTCCCAACCTACTTGTTCTTTTTTCATTTCCAGTCTACCAAAAAACCACGCACTCAGCTTCTATAAAAGACGCCAAATACGTGGTTCCACTTTTTTTCAGAAAGACTCTTTGAAAAAGACCTTTCCCTTTCTATCTTTTAACGGAGATAAATCGAAATCATCTACTTAAATGAGCAGATTCGATGATTTAATTCAAAGAGGCACTTCATTTAAAAGTCCGCCACCTGTTCACATCTACTCAGGCTTTCTGAAGACTACTTTCAAACTACTTTTCTTATCTTGATTTTTGGCTGTATTTATTCTGATAGTAAGCTTTTTGCTTTTTCAACGTGTTCAATAGAACGGTCTCTTCCAAGCAGTTCAATCGCATCGTTCAATTGAGGCCCATGTTGTTGTCCTGTTGCTGCAACACGAATGGGCATAAATAAGTTCTTACCTTTTATACCGGTTTCTTTCTGAACAGCTTTGATTGCTTTTTTGATCTCATCTGCTTCGAACGGTTCAACCTCTTTTAATTGGTTAACGAAAGATTCAAGAACTTGAGAAACTCCCTCACCTTGCAAGACTTCTTTCGACGCTTCATCCCACTCAATATCTTCTTCAAAGAATAGCGTAGCAAGTTGAGTGATCTCAGCTGCATAACTCATTTGTTCGTGATATAAGCCAATGAGTTTCTTAACCCACTCGCTTTTTTCTGGTGTTGGGTTCTCTTCAAGATAACCTGCTTTAACTAGATGAGGAACAGCTTTAAGTGTCACTTCATCCAAGTCTTCTTGTTTGAAATACTGATTACTGATCCATTCCAATTTTTTGGAGTCAAAGGCAGCTGGAGAAGTTCCCAGGCGTTTGTGATCAAACATATCAATAAATTCTTGGCGTGAGAACAGTTCGTCTTCGCCCACAGGAGACCAGCCAAGCAATGTAATAAAGTTGAACAACGCTTCTGGTAAATATCCTAGATCGCGATACTGCTCAATAAACTGCAAGATCGTTTCATCACGTTTACTTAGTTTCTTACCTGTTTCACTGTTAATGATCAAAGTCATGTGGCCAAAAATAGGTGGCTCCCAACCAAACGCTTCGTAAACCATCATTTGTTTTGGCGTATTCGCAATGTGGTCATCTCCTCTTAACACATGAGAGATTTCCATATAGTGATCATCCACTGCAACCGCAAAGTTGTAAGTCGGCATACCGTCACGCTTACGAATGACCCAGTCTCCTCCAATTGAATCTGATTCGAATGTGATGTCGCCTTTTACCATATCATCGAATGTGTATGTGCTTCCTTTAGGAACACGTAGACGGACGACAGGTACGATCCCTTCATCCTCTTTGGCTTTTTGCTCACTTGGAGTAAGGTTGGCACATTTCCCACTATAATGAGGCATTTCTCCACGTGCACGTTGAGCTTCACGCTCTGCTTCCAGCTCCTCAGATGTACAATAACATTTGTAAGCATGGTTGCTCGCAAGTAACTGTTCAATCAGTGGATCATAAATATCTTTACGCTCAGATTGACGGTACGGTGCATAGGGGCCACCCACATCTGCACTTTCGTCCCAGTCGATTCCTAGCCACTTCAGGTTATCTAATTGGCTTTGTTCTCCATTTGTTACGTTTCTTTTGGTATCTGTATCTTCAATTCTGATGATCATTTCTCCGCCATGATGACGGGCAAATAAGTAATTAAATAATGCTGTACGCGCATTTCCTATATGCAAATGCCCTGTTGGACTTGGTGCATATCTTACACGAACTTTTTTATCCATATAGACTCTCCTTTTTAAAAGCTCTACTCGCTGTTCCTTCTTTAAAACTTAACATGATTAGATAAAAATTGCTACATTCAGAAGCTAAATCCCAGTATCTTTTCATCATTCAGGCTTCATCTACATTATTTTACTACAAATGCTTGAGTAATGCCTCCGCTATCAAAAAATCAGTCGCAGTTGTAATTTTCAAATTATGATCTTTACCTTCTAGCGCCTTTACCGGGTGATTAATTCTCTCAACCAGTTCGCCTTCTTCATTTCCAAGGTATTCGTCCTGTGCTGCTTGCTTGTAGGCACGAATCAACAATTCACTTTTATAAGCTTGCGGTGTTTGAACTTGCCAGATAACTGGGCGATGAAGCGTTTGATGAATTTCTCCATGTCGAATAACTTTGATTGTATCTTTAGCAGGGACGGCCAGCAGAACGGCTTCATCCACTTTTACAGCCTCAAACAACTGATCAATCATCTCTATATCGATAAATGGTCTGGCTGCATCATGGACAAAAACATATCCTTCTTCGGGAAACTGTAGTGCTGTTAATCCTTTTTCCACACTATACTGTCGCTGAGAACCACCTTGTACAAACGAAAGCTTTTCAGGCAACTGTCCATATAACTGTTCGATTTGTTTCTCTATTGCTGCTTGTTCTTCAGCTTGTATTACAAATAAGACGTGTTCACATCGATGATCTTTCAGAAAAAGGCTCAGCGAATAATCATAGATTGGACGCTGATTCAGTTCCACTACAATTTTATTTTCTGGACTTCCAAATCGTACTCCTGAGCCTGCACCTAGTAAGATGACTTCATAGGTTTCTCTCACTTTGTTTCTTTCCCATCATCGATTCCTTTTTGACTGTGTTCCATTTTCGCAAAAATCATTCGTCCGGCATTTGTCTGTAAGGCACTTGTAACCACAACAGTGACAGATTTATTCATATAATGTTGTCCTTCCTCTACTACGACCATCGTTCCATCGTCCAGATAAGCAACACCTTGACTTCTTTCGGTACCATTTTTGACGACCATAACGCGCATCGTTTCACCAGGTATGACAACCGGTTTTACGGCATTGGCAAGTTCATTAATATTTAATACAGGGACTTTTTGAAATTCTGCAACTTTATTTAAATTATAATCGTTGGTTACAACGACCCCATCCATCTTCTTAGCTAAGTGGACAAGCTTCATATCTACTTCATCTGATTCTGGTAAGGGACTATCATCCATTTGCACTTCAATCTTTTCTTCTTTTTGCAAAGCATTTAAAATATCGAGTCCTCTTCTTCCTCGGACTCTTTTCAGACTATCTGAAGAATCTGCAATGTACTGTAACTCTTGCAAAACGTGTTGTGAAATGACAAAGGTCCCTTCTAAAAACCCTGCTTTTGTAACATCAAGAATTCGACCATCTATAATGGTGCTTGTATCAAGGATTTTATATTTTCTAAAAGGATCGCCTTCTTTACGCTCCATTACACCATTGTCTTCTTGTTTCTGAACCCTAGTAAAGAGACGACGAATTTCTTCCCGTCTGGATGTAGCAAACTGGAAACCTATATAAGCAAAAAATACTGCCAGAATCAAAGGCAGAACATTACTAACAAAAATCATATTCAGCGCAGCGAGGGGAATACTAATTAATATAGCAAGAATAAGTCCAATAACTGCACCGACGCTTCCGAATATTACATAAGCAACACTTAATGTGCTGAAAAAACCTTCGATCTTTTTGATTGCACGTTCAATCGGTTTGATTACTTGGAAAGATAACAGATAAAAAATAGCTGCACCAAGAATCAACCCTACAATAGGATTTGCGATCCAAGCAGGTACCGACGGAATAAAATCCATAAGCTCTGGAAAGAAATTATAGCCTAGACTTCCTCCGACTAAAACGAGTGTCAATATAATCAAATTTGTAATCATCAAATCCTCCTTTCATCGTTAATTGAATGCTTTTTTTATGACTTCTGAAATGGTCGAGCATCCAATGAGTTCAATCCCTTTTGGGAAAGTCCATCCGTCTAAATTGTTTTTAGGAACAAAAATTCGTTTAAAGCCGAGTTTTGCGGCTTCATTAACACGTTGTTCAATCTTAGAGACTCTTCTGACCTCTCCAGTCAAGCCAATTTCACCGATAAAACAGTCCGTTGCTCGTGTTTCTTTTTCTTTATAACTAGAAGCGATACTAACTGCGATTGAAAGGTCAATCGCTGGTTCATCTAATTTCACACCACCAGCAGCTTTCAAATACGCATCTTGATTTTGCAAAAGCAAACCTGCTCTTTTTTCTAGAACAGCCATAATCAATGATACTCTGGAGTAATCCAGTCCACTAGCTGTTCGCTTGGCATTACCAAATACTGTAGGCGAGATCAGTGATTGAATCTCCACCAGTATAGGTCTGGTTCCTTCCATTGCAGCTACGACTGATGAACCCGTCGCCCCTGCCAATCGTTCTTCCAAGAACAGTTGAGAAGGATTCAGCACTTCTTCAAGACCGCCATTTCTCATCTCGAATATACCAATCTCATTGGTAGATCCAAACCGGTTTTTCACAGCTCTCAAGATACGAAAAGTATGGTGACGTTCCCCTTCAAAATACAAAACAGTATCCACCATGTGCTCAAGCATTCTTGGCCCAGCGATGTTTCCTTCTTTTGTTACATGCCCTACGATAAAAATCGCAATATTATTCATTTTAGCAAGCTGTAATAATGTTGCTGTTGACTCTCTAACTTGAGAGACGCTTCCCGAAGCGCTATCGATTTTAGGATGATGCATCGTTTGAATCGAGTCGATTACTACATAGTCAGGTTGAATGTTCTCAATTGTTTCTTGGATCAAACTTAAATCCGTTTCTGCATAAAGATAAAAGTCCGTCCCGCGAAGTTCCAGTCGCTCTGCACGCATTTTAATCTGACTAGCACTTTCTTCTCCAGAAACATAAAGGACTGTTCCTCCACCGTTATTCAATTGTGCAGCAACTTGCAGCAGTAATGTAGACTTCCCAATCCCAGGATCTCCACCGATTAAAACCAGTGATCCCGGCACTACACCGCCACCAAGTACTCTGTTAAATTCAACTAATTTCGTTTTTACCCGTTCTTCTTTTTCAATTGTAATGTCTGTAATCGCTTCTGCTTTAGATGCTTTACCACTTAAAGACACTCGACTTCTACTATCCGTTTTATCTGGAATCGTTTCTTCTACCATCTGATTCCATGTTCCACAACTCGGGCATTTCCCTAAATATTTCGGTGATTCATACCCACATTGTTGACATACAAACACTGTCGCTTTCTTTTTCGCCAATCAGTTTACCCCTTTACTTATAAATGATTCTGGATAAAAATTCAGTCTATTTTCTTTTAATAACTGATTTTACTATTATACCATATAGCTGTCCTAAACGAGCTATCTTCACATTATATGCATAGAACGTTCTGGTTTCTTTCTCATGATGAGCACTATCTCTTTATTACTCTCCTGAAGAACCAAATCCACCGATTCTAGTTTGGAATTCACTTACCTCATTGTCTATAACCTCATATGGTGTAAATATCCCTTGTGCTATACGGTCACCTTTTTTGACTTTAACGTCTTCGAAACCATAATTAATCAATTGTACAAAGATTTCTCCTTCGTTACTTGAATTTCCATAATAGTCAGCATCAATAATGCCAATTCCATTTGGAAGTGCTAATTGTTTTTTCATCGGGTTACTTGACCGATTCGCCAGTAATAAATACTCTTGCTCAGGCATATACGCTTTGACACCGGTAGGAACTAAAGTTGACGACAAAAAACCTTTATTCTCATCTTTAATAGAGTTCCCTTCCATTAAGTTTGCAAGGCCTTGATTCTCTAATAAAGCTTTCCATATAGAAGGTACAACAATATTTACTGCTGCTTTTAAATCGTATCCTGCTGATCCTTTTGTAGCTCGATTAGGTAGTTCGATCGATTCTCCTTTATATTTTGTGACCACTTCAAAACCACGTACACGTTCGCTCATATTCGTTCTTCTCCTCTAAATTCATCTGTTCCTATTCTACATGAAAAGGTAGGGTCTTAAAACCTATATTTTCTTTCAGACACCCCTTGTTATTATACTATCTAATGACTATTTAATTGACGATATAAGTCATAGTGGATAAACAAGAAACGAATGAATTTTTATACACTTATACACGGTTCGATCGTTCAACTCCTCACAAACAGATGTGCAATGATTCCATATAACTCTGTAAATTTCGCCATCTTGAATTTAATAAAAAAACCTTCTCCTATGAGTGATCTAGGAGAAGGCCTATATTTTAATCTATACGATTAACGAATGACATTTTGTGTTTCAGTATCGAAGAAGTGTGATTTACCCATATCGAAAGCTAAATCTACATTTTCACCTGGTTTATGGTAATCACGAGCATCTACTCGAGCGATAAATTCTACTCCACCTACTTCAGAGTACAACATTGTTTCAGCTCCAAGTAATTCAGAAACGGCAACTTTAGAAGTAATGATTGTGTTTGGAGAAGCATCTAGCGCTACTTGTTCGCTATGGATATCTTCCGGACGGATACCGAAGACAAGTTTAGCCCCATCAGTATAACCTTTTTCACGAAGCATTTTCAGTTTGCCTCCTGGAACTTCAACTTCCATCCCATTACCATTTGAAATTTTGTTTCCATTAAGTGTTACATCAAAGAAGTTCATAGCAGGAGATCCGATGAATCCACCAACGAAAACATTTACAGGGAAATCATAAACTTCTTTAGGTGTTCCGATTTGTTGGATAAAACCGTCTTTAAGGATAACGATTCTATCCGCCATTGTCATCGCTTCAGTTTGATCATGTGTTACATAGATTGAAGTTGTGTTCAAGCGTTGATGTAATTTCGCAATCTCAGCACGCATCGCTACACGTAGTTTAGCATCTAAGTTTGATAGTGGCTCATCCATAAGGAATACTTTTGCATCACGTACAATAGCACGTCCCAAAGCAACACGTTGACGTTGTCCACCTGATAATGCAGCTGGTTTACGATCCAATAATGGTGTGAGTCCTAAGATTTCAGCAGCATTATCTACACGTTTCTTGATTTCGTCTTTTTTGTATTTACGTAGTTTAAGACCAAAAGCCATATTGTCAAATACTGTCATATGTGGATATAATGCGTAGTTTTGGAATACCATTGCGATATCACGGTCTTTAGGTGCTACATCATTCATTAATGTATCGCCAATCCATAATTCGCCTTCTGAAATTTCTTCAAGTCCAGCAATCATACGTAGTGTTGTTGATTTACCACAACCAGATGGTCCAACAAATACGATAAACTCGCGATCTTTAATTCTCATATCAAAGTCTGATACTGCATAATCTTCTGAATTATCATAACTTTTATAAATATTTTTCAATGCGATTTCTACCATTTTATTCACCATTCCTCTTTGAGTTTTATATTTTCTGTTATTCTTCTTTACATAGTTCATTCTAATGTAAACGGTTTTATACTTCTACGTTAAAGTGCACAAATAAGAAAGAAGCTTTTGTGCACGTTGACCAAACTCTAAAAGAATGATAAAAAATTTACGAAGACTGATTCTCAATTTTTTTGATTATACGAGCCGGATTTCCAGCTATTACAACGTTATCTCCAAAGGACTTGGTCACAACTGATCCTGCTCCAACAACAACATTATTACCTAATGTGACGCCTCCTATAATCGTTGCATCTGAACCGATCCAGCAATTATCTCCAATCGTAATGGGTCGCCCGAATTCAACACCTGAATTCCGTTCTACTGGATCTAACGGGTGTTCAGGTGTAACGAGACTAACTCTTGGTCCAAACATAGCATTGTCACCTACAGCAATAGGACAAGTATCCAGTAAAACCAAGTCAAAGTTTGCATAGAATCTTTCTCCTACACTTACGTTAAATCCATAATCTATTCTTAATCCCGGTTCTACGTGTACCCTTTCACCTGTCCGTCCGAAAATTTCCTTAATCATTTCGGTTCTTTCCTGTTCCACTGGTAACTGATTATACTCTTTAGACAACGTGTGTGCTCGTACTCTTGCTTTCACCAATTCTTCATCGCCTGGGTTGTATAATTCTCCAGCGATCATTTTCGCTTTTTCAGTTTTCATATAAACTTCCTCTACTTTTTATTTTTTTGCCCCTAATTGGTATGCTCTAAAAGCCGTTTCCCCTGCTTCAATTAGTAATGCTTCTACATCAGAAATAGCTTCTTGTAGTGTCATCGGCCGATTAACCGTATCAATTACCAAATCAATCCCGCTATGATAGATTTTCGACAAATCTTTTTCTCGTCCGCCCACGATTGCAATAACAGGTAAGCCGTATTTTTTAGCTAGACGGGCAACACCAACTGGAGCTTTACCTTGCACAGACTGTCCATCCATATTGCCTTCTCCCGTTATCACGAGATCTGCTTTCTTTAAAGCTTCCTCTATCTTGATCAGTTTCAGAACTTCTTCTATACCGCTTGTGAGCTCAGCTCTACAAAAAACTTGCAGAGCAAATCCCAAACCACCAGCAGCACCTGATCCCGGAGCATTTTGATAATGATGACTGGTTTCTTTTTCTATTATATCTGCGTATCGCTTTAATAACTCATCAAACCGTTTGATGTCTGATTTCTGAACACCCTTTTGAGGACCAAATACGGCTATAGCACCATTTTGACCTGTTAATGGATTTGTCATCACATCAGACAATACATTCAAATTGACATTAGCTATTCTAGTATCTATCTGACTAAAATCTACTCTATCTAAGCGCTCAAGTTCTCTTACACCATAGCCGATATCAACGCCTGCTCGGTCTAGTAATTTGATTCCAAGTGCTTGTGCCATTCCAGCACCACCATCAATCGTTGCACTACCACCCAATCCTATATATATGTGCTTTGCCCCTATATCCAAAGCTGCGCGTATCAATTCGCCGGTGCCATAAGTCGAAGATATGCCAGAATCACTATCTGACTCAAGGTATTGCAATCCGCTCGCTTCTGCTATTTCAATAATAGCTGTCTCCTTGTCTATCATACCAAACCTAGCATTCACTTTCTTCCCGTACGGATCTCTAACCACTGCGTAGTGATAGCTTCCACCAGTCATTCTTACAATCGCTTCAACTGTGCCTTCTCCACCGTCAGCAATAGCAAATTCAGAAATGGATACATCTGTTGAAACACGCTTGATTCCCTTGGCAATTTGCTCAGCTACTTTTTTAGAATCAGCACTTCCTTTAAAAGAATCAGAAGCAATCAGAATGTTTGTCATAGATTACTATCCTCCAATTTTCATTCTGAACTTATCTTACCAAAACCGTTTCTATCCTGTATAGTTTTTTACACATTGACTTCGGCTCGTATTAGACTTAGAATAAACGTGTATTTACTTATTAAAAGTACGTAAAATATCTAATCGGAGGATTACATCATGACAATTGCCATTACTGGTGCGACTGGACACTTAGGAAACAAAGTTCTTGAAGAATTACTATATCAAAAAGTAAACGACAGGCTTGTAACCGTTGTTCGAAATGAAGAGAAAGCTAAAAGCCAATTTTCTACTGACATCGAAGTGCGTTATGGTGACTATAATGACTTAGCATCTCTTGTCACAGCCTTTCAAGGAATCGACAAGCTTCTATTTATCTCTAGTCCAAGTAATGATGACATGGAAAGAACCGTTCAACATGCTACAGTTGTACGGGCTGCCAGGGATGCCGGAGTTTCTCATATTTACTATACTAGTATTTCAAATGCGGATCATTCAACAATCTCTTTGGCTAAATTACATGTTGCAACAGAGGCGATAATTAAAGTTTCTGGACTTGATTATACATTTATTAGAAATCCTTTATACACAGAAGTATTTATAAATCCTACACTTAAAGAGTCCGTTGAATCAGGAATGCTTGTTTCAAATACAGGTTCTGGAAAGTTAAATACTTCTAGTAGAAATGATATAGCAAAAGCTATTACTCAATTACTCATGAACGATGAGTTTAAAAAGCAGATCATTGATCTTGCAGCTTCGTCAACATGGTCTTTCCAAGAACTTGCAGATACAATAAGTAAAATCAGTCAAAAAGAAGTTCACTACAAAGCTGTTTCCAAAAATGAAGCAGTAGACTATTTTACCTCTATCGGCCTTAGCGAACCTGGAGCTCAG
Organism: Marinilactibacillus sp. Marseille-P9653; assembly: GCF_916618885.1. Taxonomy (NCBI): domain Bacteria; kingdom Bacillati; phylum Bacillota; class Bacilli; order Lactobacillales; family Carnobacteriaceae; genus Marinilactibacillus; species Marinilactibacillus sp. Marseille-P9653. The sequence goes on from NZ_CAKAKH010000002.1 coordinate 311,211, forward strand.
TTCACAGCTTCTCTATACGATGCTATAGAAAAAGGCGACATTGAACAAACCCATACTGAGATTAAAGAATTGATTGGTAAAGAGACCACATTAGAAGAAGCAGTAGCGCAAGCAATATCTTCATAATAATCGGTTTACTCAGAATCATCTAATTTAAGAGTAAAAAAGAAGACAGCCGCCTCTTATTAGATTATGATAGTTATAGAGAGGAGTGGTAATGTGAAATTAGAACTAACAGATAATGCCATTCAATGGTTTGAAGATGAATTTTCACTAGATAATGGAAAGGCTATACGCTTTTTTGGAAAAACTTATGGTAACACAGAAGTTCATGAAGGTTTTTCAGTAGGATTAACCGTAGATGAACTCGAAGGTGAAGCTTTAGCGAAGCAAGAAGTCAATGGAATAACCTACTTCGCAGGAAAAGAAGATGACTGGTTCTTTAGTGGTTATGATCTTGAAATCGACTTTGATTTTGAAAATGAAGATCTGATTTATCATTTTCATGAAACAGCTAAATAAATCATTCAATACAAAAAGCAGTTGCCCAAATATAGGGACAACTGCTTTTTGCATATTCAACTTTAACAACATTATTCTTCCTATTCGAAGGTACAAAAAAACTCCGCAAGCAGGGCTCGAACCTGCGACAACGCGATTAACAGTCGCGCGCTCTACCAACTGAGCTATTGCGGAATCAAAAAATGGTATTAGATAAAAAAAAAGAACTGCACGGCAACGTCCT